>CAMDLH010000025.1 GCA_945901405.1 Bordetella parapertussis
ATGCGCCAGGTCTCGCTGAGTATCTTTTCCGCGGCATCTTGCGTGTAAACTGTGGTTAGCTGACCGCGTGTTTTTGTGCTGATGTCCTCATCGTTGAGCGGCCGCTCAACGCTGCCACGGCAATGCAGCACGCTGGCGTCGTGCGTGGCGCCGCCCTTCAACACCACGCGCACGTGCGCGGCTTCGCGTCCAACCGTGTCATCGTTGGCGAAGGTCACCTTGCGGCGCAGTGCCGCGATGGCGGGGTCGCGCACGATGGCGTTGGACACCTCCGCGATGCCGGCGGTTTTGTAGACGAGCGTGGTCGCCGCCCAGTGTTGCATGCTGACCAGCGCCTGACCGCGATCCTTCGGATCAACCAGGTTGGTAAGCTTGGCGGCGAGCGGATTCAAGCGCATTTCAATGCGCTCGATCTGTTGCGCATCGAATGATTTTGTTTTAACGATTTCAAGACAAGCGTCGATGATGGGATGTATCACCACGCCAGACGGATACGGTTTGTAGGCGAGCGTGGAAATCTCGAACACTTGGCCGAGTTTGTCGATGGCTGCATCAAGATTAGGATTATTCGCGAACGACACCGCGAAACCCTTCGCACCCTCGATCATCGAATCCGAACACTCAAAGCCGCGCGCCGCCAGCAGCGCCGCCGCCAATCCGCAACGCGCCGCGTGCCCCGGCGTGAAATGACTGCCCATCGTCGATTGCGCCTGCCGCAGGCCGGCCGCTTGATTCGCGGCGAGGCCGATGGCGGTGGCCATGCGCGTTTCATCCAGCGCCATCACCTTGCCCGCCGCGACTGCTGCGCCAATCGCGCCCACCAGCCCCTGCATCGACAAACCCACCGCGCTCTGTGCGGGCGCAACACACAAAATATTACCCACGCGGCACTGAATTTCAACGCCGAGTATTAACGCGTGCAACAGTTCCCTGCCGCTCAACGGCTGCCGCTCGGCCAGCGCCAGCAGCGCGGCCGCAACCGGGCTGGTAGGGTGCGCCACCGTGACAAAATGCGTGTCGTTAAACGCCAGCGACGCGGAGCTCATCGAGTTGATAAATGTTGCGTTTAGTGCATCAAGCCGCTCGCCGCGGCCGACAATGGCTGCCGCCGGAGCGCCGTTAAACTCCGCCAGAAAGTCCACCATCAACGCCACATCTTCCTCACGCGAGCCACCGGCGGCGCAGCCGATGAAATTGACGAACGCACGCAGCCCCTCATGGCGCACTTCGGCGGGCAACTCTTCGTGGCGCGATGCGCAAGCGTAACGCGACAGAATGCGGGTGATGTCTTTCAAGGTGAAGCTCCCTTTGTGTAGCAGTGAGTAGGTTGGGTTTTGCAGCCCAACGTACCGATGCTACTCAACCATATAACTCACATGCGCCGCCACGATGCGCCAGCCTTCGGGCATGCGTATCCATGCCTGGCTTTGGCGACCCTTATGGCTGTTGCGCTCGAATTCGATGTTGGTGGTGGCGGCGTCGCGTCCGTAACTCGTAACCACGGTCTTGCCGACGACGCGCGCAACGCTTTTGGGATCGCGCGTACCGCGAAAGTTTGCGATTTCGTGATGGCCGTAAAGATTTTCGCCGATGCCGTAACGGATGGTGCGTGTGTTGTCCCAGAACAGTTCGTTCAGCACCGCGATGTCGTTGTCGATGATGGCTTGCTGATAACGGTCGAACGCCTTGGTCACTTCGGCGAGTACTTGCGGGTTGTTGATTTCCATTTCGTCTCCTTTAAATTATTGATTGAATGCCATAAGCCACGCCGCCATCGCGCACAATTTTCCATCCTCGTGCGGCTTGCCGATGAGCTGTACGCCCAGCGGCATGTTATCAACAGCGAGCAACGGCAGGCTGAACGCGGGCAGGCCGAGAAACGTGGCGTGTGTCAAAAATGTTCTGCTGCCGGTTTGATGCAAGCCGATGGGCGCGGGGCCGGAAGCGGACAAGGTGAGAAACCCGTCGCAGTCGTTGGATGGTTCCGTAACTAGTTGTTTAATAAATGTTTTTTCAGCAAGCAATGCGGAGTATCGTGCGGGCGGCATGGCGCGCGCTTGTGCCATGCGCTCATGCACGCGCTTCTCGATTAATTCACCGTGGCGCGCAACGTATTGTTCGTACGGCCAGCGCATTTCGTATGCGGTGATTTCGAGTGAACGATCCGCAAACGCATCGTCGAGCGTGTTTTCAGTGCGCGCGGCGCGATCATCGTTGTCGCGGCTGACGATCTCAATGCCTGCTTCTACGAGTGCATTTACAAACGCTTCGAACGCCTCGCGTGTGGCTGAATCAACTTCGCTTTCCCAGCCGCGCGTATAAAGCCGCATCAATTTGCGTGGCCGCACGGGTGCCGGCAATTCAACCGATGCGCCTTGCAAAAACGGTTGACCCGGATTGCCTTGCCACAGCGGCAAATGCGACGCGATGCGCCATGCGTCTTCAAGCGTGCCTGCAAGCACGCCCAGATGATCGTGCGTGTGCGAGATGGGGTGCACGCCGCGCATGTCGAGCACGCCATGCGTGGGCTTGAATCCAATGGCGCCGCAATAACTCGCGGGGCGCAGCGTCGAACCCTGCGTTTGCGTGCCGAGCGCCACCGGCAGCATGCCGCAGCCCACCGCGGCGCCGGAGCCGCTGGATGATCCGCCCGGCGTGCGCCGCGCATCGAACGGATTGGTGGTGACGGTGGGGCCGCCGCAGGCAAACGCCGTGGTCGCGGTCTTGCCCACGACAACCGCGCCGCCCGCGCGCAACGCCTGCACGCATGCGGCGTCATACGCGGGTTGCCAGCCGGCAAACGCGGGGCTGCCCATTTCGGTGGGCATATCGGCGGTGTCCATGATGTCCTTGATGCCGATGGGGCAGCCATCGACTGGCGACAGCGGCCCACCTTTGCGATAACGTTCGGTTGCGGCATCCGCGTCGGCGCGCGCGTGTGGATTGATACGCACGAAGGCTTTGACATCACCATCGCGCTCGGCAATGCGTGCGAGGCAACGCTCCAGCATGTCGCGTGGTGTTTGGCGGCCTGCGAGAAAATCAGCGACTGCGGCGGAGTAGTTCAACGCGTGCGGATTGCGCCAAGGAATGTATTTCATTCCGAAGATATCCGCGCGGCCTTGACGACCTTCGCCCACTTGGCGATTTCGCTGTCGATGTAGCGCGCGCTTGCCTCCAGACTTTCGCCCACGGGTTCAAGGCCTATATCCGCGAATCGTCCGCGCAACTCGGGTGCATGCAGCGCGCGTGCGACATCCGCGTTGATCGTGGTGAGTGTCGCGCGCGGCACGGCGGCGGGTGCAAGCATCGCGTACCACACATCGACCGCATAGCCGGACACGCCGGCCTCGGCAATGGTCGGCGTGTCTGGCAGCGATGCCGCGCGTCGCGTGCCTGCCGCCGCGAGCAGACGCAGCTTGCCGGCCTTGACGTGCGGCACGGACGAAATAATGCTGCCGAAGGTAAACGACACGCGGCCGCCGATAAGATCGGTCATCGCGGGCGCGGTGCCTTTGTACGGCACGTGCACGAAGTTGGCGCCGGAGAGCAGCTTCAGCAGCTCACCCGCGAGATGCGCCGGGCTGCCGCTGCCGGACGAAGCAAAGTTGATTTCGCCCGGCCGCGTTTTGGCGAGCGCGATTAATTCCTTCACCGACTGGGCCGGCAGCGAAGGGTGCGCAACCAGCACGTTGGGTGCGTTCACCAGCACCGTTACCGGCACGAGATCGCGGACCGGATCGTAATTCAGGTTGCGGTGCGACGCGGGAATCACCGCATGCGCAATCGAAATCGTCAGCAGCGTATGGCCATCGGGCGCGGATTTCGCGACGACCTCGCTGCCCACCGCGCCGCCCGCGCCCGCGCGGTTTTCGACGACCACCGGCTGTGGCCAGCGCTCGGTGAGTTTCTGCCCGACGATGCGGCTGATGGTATCGACGCCGCCTCCCGCGGCGGTGCCGACGATGATGCGCACGGGCTTCATTGGAAAGGTTTGTCCGGCCGCGGTGTGCGTCATCGACGTGACGATGGCGGCGATACAAGCAATACGAGTCTTGGTCATAATTGGTATTGGATGTTACTCGACCTTCAGCCCATCAATAGCCGGAATGAGCGTGACGTATTTTGCAATCTCGCCGTCAAGAAATTTTGCGAATGCAGCCGGGCCGGCGCCATCCAATTCAAACCCTTCGCCGGCGAGGAAGTTTCTCAGCTCGCGATGCTTTAACGCTTCTGCCGTGGCCTGACTTAAACGTGACACCACGGCGGCGGGGGTGTTGCGCGGCGCAAGCAAACCGTACCATGAGGTGTATTCAAACCCCGGCGCGCCGCCTTCGGCCACCGTGGGCATGTCGGGAAACGCGGGCGAGCGCCGCGCCGTGCTCACCGCCAACGCGCGCAATCGGCCTGACTTTGCGTGCGGCAGCACAGACAGCGGCCCGGTGAACAATATTAACGATTCCCCGGCGACAGTCGTCACCAGCGCGGCCGAGCCTTTGTAGGCGACGTGCAGCAAGTTGATCCTGGCGCTTTTTTTCAGCAGTTCACCCGCGAAGTGACTGGTCGAGCCGATGCCGGCCGAGGCGTAGTTGATTTGCCCCGGCTTGGCGCGCGCGAGTGCGAGCAATTCGGGCACCGAGTTTGCCGCAAGCGATGGGTGCACCACCAGCATGAACGGAATCTTTGCGAACAGCGTTACAGGTGCAAAATCCGCGCGCGGATCGAACGGCAGCTTGCCGCGCCGCAAGCCGGCGTTGATCGCATGCGTGCTCGACACCCACAGTATCGTGTAACCATCTGGTGCGGCTTTCGCAGCGATTTCCGTGCCGGTGATGTTGCTCGCACCGGGGCGGTTATCCACGATCACACGCTGCTGAAAAATCTCCGACAGGCGATTGGCGAGCATGCGCGCTGTTGCATCAGCGCCGCCGCCGGCGGCCACGGGCGTCACCAGGCGGATCGGGCGGTTGGGGTAGTCCTGTGCGGCGGCGATTTGCGCTGCCACAGCCAGGACAAAACCTGTGGCATGGCAAATAGCGGAACGACGATGGTGGTGTTGATTCACACGAAATCCGGTGTATTCTTCCGGGCAGTATACGTCAGGCGTCGCTGTCTGCGCGCTCTCAAAAGAGGTGTCAATGCAATCCCGACTCTGCATGGTTGTATCGTTGCTCCTGTGTTTCACCGCGGGCCAGTCGCCGGCGCAAAACTACCCCAGCAAGGCCATACGCATATTCACCACCGAGGCCGGCGGCGCATCGGACTTGCCCGCGCGCCTGATCGCGCGCGAACTGCAAGTGAGCCTGGGCCAGCCGGCGGTGGTGGAAAACCGCGCGCTGATCGGCGTCGAGATCGTGGCGCAGGCCGCCGCGGACGGCCACACGCTGCTGCATTACACCAGTCCGGTGTGGGTGATACCGTTGTTTCGCAGCAGCGTCGCGTGGGACGTGGCACGTGATTTTGCGCCGATCGCGCTGACTATTGTTACGCCCAATGTACTGGTGGTGCACCCGTCGCTGCCGGTGAAATCAGTCAAGGAACTCATAGCACTCGCCAGAGCGCGGCCTGGAGATTTGAATTTTGCTTCGAGTTCAACCGGCTCCGGCAATCACATTTCCGGCGAGCTGTTCAATTCGCTGGCCGGCGTCAAGATCGTACGCGTGGCCTACAAGGGCGCGGGTTCTGCGCTTAACGCGCTGCTGGCCGGCGAGGTGCAGATCATGTTCCCGACCGCCGGCTCGACCACCGGCCACATTCAGTCCGGCAAGCTGCGCGCGCTCGCGGTGACCAGTCCCAAGCCCTCCGCGCTCGCCCCCGGTTTGCCCACCATGATTGAATCCGGCTTGCCCGGTTACGAATCGATTTCGTATACCGCCATGTTCGCGCCGGCGAAGACACCATCGCCTATAATCAACCTGCTCAGTCAGGAAATCGTGCGTGCCCTGCGTACGCCGGCGCTGAAGGATCGTTTGTTCAAGTCCGGCTCGGAAGTGGTCGCAAGCACTTCCGCGGAGGCCGCGGCAACCATCAAATCCGAAATCGACCGGGTGCGCAAACTGATCAACGATGCGGGGCTGCGCGAGCAATAATCATTTGTCGCGTGGCGAACGTAGGCGCATCGCACAACCGAAATAAAGGGAGGCATTATTTACGATCACCATTTAAGCGCGGAACAACTCGAAATCCGCGACACCGTGCGCGGCTTCGTGCGCGACGAAATCAAGCCGGTCACGCTGCATCCAAGCCGCCTTGAGCCATTTGAAAAACCGCTGCTGTCGGACTTGCTCGCGGCGGCGTCCGGTATGGGCTTGCGCGCGCTGGCGCTGTCCGAAGCGGCCGGCGGTGCGGGTGCGGACAATCACACCGGCTGTCTGGTGAGCGAAGAACTCGCGCAGGGTGACCCCGATATCGCGGTGGTGCTGGCACATACGTCCGTGCTGGCGCATCTGTTGTTCGATGAATGCATGTCGGCCGAGCAGCGCGCGCGCTTTTTGCCGGCGTTTATCACTGATCAAGCGTTTCATCTTGCTTACGCGGGCCGCGATGCACAAGCCGGCTTGGCGGCGGATTACCACCGCCCGCGCGGCGAAAACTCAGCACCTTGCGCCACGGCAAAGCAGGGCAGCGATGGCGTATGGGTCGTCAATGGCGAAATTCGCGCCGTGGCCAATGCGCCGATAGCGCGGTTGTTTGCCATTGAGGTGAGCACGCCCTCGGGCGTGGCCATCATGCTTGTGTCGCACGGCGCACCTGGGCTGAGTGTGGGCCAGAGCGCGCCAGTTCGCGCGACAGCCGCAACCGGCGGCACACCCGTGATTCGCTGGGGCCACGGTTCGCATGGCACGGTTGTGCTCAAGGATTGCTGCGTGCCCGCCGGCAATGTTTTGGGCGATGCAGCGCAGTCATTGTCGTGCACTTACGCAACACGTATCGCGCCACAAATCGCGGCGGCGAATATCGGCATCGGGCAGGCTGCGTTCGAGGCCGCCATCGATTACACCAAGCTGCGCCGCCAGGGTGCGAAGAAAACCATCGAACATCAGGCCATCGCTATGTTTCTGGCCGATATCGCGATCAAGCTCGAAGTCGCACGCAACATGGTGTGGAAGGCGGCGTGGGCGCTGGATCACCCCGATGCCGTTGCCGACCGCAGCGTTTCCGGCTTGCCGCTGCATCACATCGCGCGGTCTTTCGCTGGCGAGGTCATTGTTGAAGTCACCGAGCGCGCGGCCGAGTGTTTCGGTGCGATGGGTGTGATGCGCGACATGCCGCTGCAAAAGTATGTGGATGATGCGCTGATGTTCAAACACAGCGCGCTGGGTGCGAGCGCCACCAAATTGCTTATCGCCGAAGCCGTCGCCGGCTTCGAGCGTCAAAACTAAAGGCCAGGAACATGGATTTTTCATTGAATGCAGAGCAACGCGAATGGCAACTGAAGGCACGCAAATTCGCGACAGAAGAAATTCGCCCGCGCTCGCTGGCGCGCGACGCGATAGCGGTGCCGCAAGACACCTTCGATTGGGACCTCATCGTCAAAGGCTCAAAGCTCGGGTTTCGCACTGCGGCCGCGCCCAAATCGTTCGGCGGCCACGGCATCGATCTGGTCACGCAAGCACTGGTGATGACCGAGCTTGCCAAGGGCGACAGCGCAATCTCCAAGGCATTCAGCCAGAACTGGAAATGGAGCCAGTTGATCGCCGCGGTGTGCAACGACGATCAGAAGGCGCGTTTTTTGAAACCATTTATCGCGGAAGATACGTACCTGCTGGGGTCGGGTTCCACCGAACCCAACTCCGGCTCCGACAACCGCTTGCCGCCGGGCGACACTCAATCCGGCGTGCGGCTGCGCGGCGAGCGCCAGGGTGACGACTGGATACTCAACGGCGAAAAAGTGTTTATCGCCAACGGCAACATCGCGAAGCTGTTTTTCGTGCGCGTGCGCACGGATTCAAAAGTGGACGCGCGCCAGGGCACGACGCTGTTTCTGGTGCCGGTGGATACGCCGGGGTTTCGCTTTGGTAAAGTGTTCAACAAACGCGGCTGGCGCTTCTATCAAAACGCCGAACTCATATTCGAGAACGCACGCGTGCCGCACGCCAACGTCGTCGGCGAAGTGAACTCCGGCTCGCGCGTGCGCGGCGGCGATCCGTCCGAATTCGGCGATCTTGAACTCGCGGCGAACGCACTCGGCGTGTGTGATGCGGCGTACGAATTCGCCATGCAGCGCGCACGCACGCATCGCGAGAACGGCAGGCCCCTGTCCGAGCAGCAGATCGTGCAGTTGCAACTGTCGGAAATGAACATGCTCACCGAAGCGCTTCGCTCGTTCGTGCTGCGCACCGCGTGGGAGCGCGACCGCGCGGTGGCGCGCGACCCGGCGGCGAAGGATTTCGGCCCGGCGCTGTTCGTGACCAATTTTTCAAAGATGGTCATCCAGCGCGTCACCGAACTCAACATGGATTTACACGGCGCAGCCGGCCTGGAGATGGATGCCTACGCCGAAAAACTCGTGCGCGACGCACACATCTGGACGCATCTGGCGGGTGATTCGGTGACGCGGATGAAGGCTATTCGGCATTTCATACATTGAGAGCGAGGAGCTTCTTGTTGACTGCGGATGGATGAATTATCTTTTTAAAATCAATAATTTATGAATTTTCCATCTTGGCGTTAACAAGCGACGCATTAGATCGCTCGGGATGGTTGCGCTGGGAGTCGAAATTTAACTGGAGACGCTGCGTCTGAATCTGTATTACGCGGATTAACGGAGGCGCGAACCGGTGGTTTCAGCCCCCCCGCGGAAATAGCCGCTGCTCCTGCAAAACCGACATTGATCACGCACGCAATTCAAATCAAGGGCCTGGGAATTTTTAGGCGTTTGTAATTTCTGGGGCCTACGGCATTTATTGGCTCAAGTTTGGCAAGTGCCAGCCGTTAACCGCCATACATCGTTCACGTATCTCGAACGACTCCAACAGACTTTCAGGCGCTATTGTAGCTTGCATGAAAATTACGGAACACTCCATCCTAGGCACTGAATACCCCAGATGCTGATACCGGGAATTCCAGAAAGCGAAGCGTAGCGCGTGGCAGCGTTGCGCTCGACGAATCTTCTTTTTAGCCCCGCGGAAGAGCGCTTTGATCGTATTACCCGCCTTGCTTCACGCCTGCTCGGCATGCCTACAGCGGTTGTGAGTCTGGTCGCCGACAAATGCCAGTGGTTCAAGTCGGCGCACGGCATCGATGCAACTGAAACATCGCGGGAAATATCCTTCTGTGGTCACGCGATCTTGGGTGACGAAACCCTTGTCGTCGAGAATGCGGCTTGCGACCCACGCTTCTCGGACAATCCCCTGGTAACTAGCGAGCCGCATATTCGTTTTTACGCGGGTCATCCGCTGCACACCGCGGATGGCAGCCGCGCGGGCACCTTGTGCGTTATTGACCGTCACCCCCGGAAGTTCACGCCTGAACAACTCGATGTTTTGCGCGATTTGGCATCGCTAGTTGAAACGGAAGTGCAGCGCGGGCAACTGAGCGCGACTCAATGCGAACTCATCCGGGAAAGAGATGAACTGAAACGCAGGACCATGATAGATGGACTCACGCGTTTGTGGAACCGTGCAGCCATCATGGAGCTTCTCAGCAAGGAACTGGCGCGCGTGAAACGCGGCACCCCGATGTGCGTAGCGATGATTGATGTCAACCATTTCAAGATTGTCAATGACACCTATGGCCATCAGGTGGGCGACGCCGTACTGGTTGAACTTGCTGCGCGCATCCGCCGGGGGGGGGGGCGCGAGTACGATGTCGTAGGTCGTTATGGCGGGGAAGAGTTTATTGCGGTGTTGAATGGCTGCGACCTGGATACTGCTAAAATGATTTGTGAACGAATTCGCAGTTTTGTGGCTAGCGAGCCCATAGCAACATCCGCCGGCCCTATAACGGTAACAATCAGCATTGGACTTGCAGCTTGTGATGCCGGGCATGACCTTGAACGCATAATAGGCGCCGCTGACGCGGCGTTGTACTGTGCCAAGGCCAATAATCGCAACTGCATCAAAGTTACCGATGCCCGGGCGCAACACTTCGCAGTAGAAAAATCGTTTATGGTCGAGACTCGGACTGCTAACTGGCAAAACTGGGTGGGCAAACTCCGATAGTTCCTTCGGCAGTTTATCTACGCCTTAGCTGTTTGCAGTGGGTAATTGCAATTGGCAGTACAAAGATATAACTTCACGCGCTACTTGATTTGCTTTAGCCGGCCATGCCGCCGCGGTACGCTGTACCGCCGATCAACGCCATGCTCTTTTACATTTTTTCCGCTGTACTACTCGCCCGGCCATGGCCAACACCAAGCGTCAACCGCGCCGGCGCGGTGAGTTGATGTTTAGCCGGCATTGCGTCCGCAGTTCGCCCGGGAGTTGAACGGCTGCTACGGCAGGAGTTCGACGGGCAGGATTGGGTCGTAACTTGCCTATCACGGTTTCGATCACTCCTCACTCTAGCTATCAGATCGAGTCGCGATTATTGCAATTGGACCGCAAACTCCACAAGGCGCCTTGTCGTTGATTGCCGCGGTTCGACATACCTGCGCCGCAGTGGAAATATGCGCATAGCGCATCACACTGCGCACATTCAATCCGCTCTGATATTCGCCCCCGCCAGCACCCGCCGCCAGCGCTCGACCTCGGAGCGCATCCACGTGCCAAGCTCCTCGGGCGTCGATCCAATGGCTTCCGCGCCTTGCGCCGCGAGGCTTTGCCGCACCTCGGGGATTTTCAACGCCGCACGAAAATCATCCGCGAGTTTGCTCACGATGGGCTGCGGCGTTTTGGCCGGCGCGAAGACGCCGAACCAGCCGCTGGCGTCGAAGCCTGCATAACCTGATTCCGCGATGGTGGGCGTGCCTTCCAGCACGGCGGAGCGTTTGCCGCTGGTGACCGCGAGCGCGCGCAGGCGGTTGGCTTTGATCTGCGGCAGCGCGGCGATGAGATTGGTGATCGACGTTTCGATTTCGCCCGCGACGAGTGCGGTGACTGCCGGGCCTGCGCCCTTGTAGGGGATGTGCAGGATGTTCACCCCCGCGGCCTGTTTGAACATTTCCATCGCGAGGTGGCCGGTGCCGCCGTTGCCGCTGGATGAATAGTTGAGCGCGCCGGGGCGCGCCTTGGCCAGCGCGGCAAATTCCTTCACGCTTTTTACGGGCAGCGACGGATGCACCAGCAGCACGTTGGCGGCGGTGCCGAGCAGGGTGACAGCTTCAAAACTGCGCACTGGATCGAACGGCAGTTTTTTGTAGAGCGAGGCGTTTACCGCATGCGTGCCGGTGGTGATCAGCAGCGTATAGCCGTCGGGCTGCGCGCGCGCGGCCAATTCGGTGCCGATGACGGTGCCGCCGCCGGCGCGGTTGTCGATGACGAGTGCATGCCCCCAGCGTTCAAGCAGCCTGACAGCGACCTGGCGCGCGATGATGTCGGTGCCGCCGCCGGGTGGATAGGGAACGATGGCACGCACAGAGGCATTGGGGAACCCTGCGGCGGTTTCCGCCGCGTGTGCGCTGCCATGGGGAAGGACGCTCGCGAGCAGAAGCGCAATTGAAACACCAGTCGCAAAATTGCAGTTACGCATGGCTGGTCGCAGTACACACTGCTGCCACCAACGGCCGCACGCTGTGTGAAGATTCGATTGCGGCGACGACATCGATCAGCGCTTGCGCGGCTGCGCGCGTGACGCCGACTTCCTCGCACAGTTGCAACGTCATCGTGGTGGCGGCAGCCCAGGTGACGCGGTAATTGGAGTCGCCCGCCTGTTCGATCCATTCGAGTTTGCGGCCATCGGCGAGTCGCACCGTGATGTGCGGCTCGTAGAGTTTGCGTTCGGCGTCGGTGATGATGCGGATTTTTTGCACCAGTGCATTCACGGTGCCGTCGTCGAAGCTGCGCAAGCCATCGAAGCTGGCGGTACCGGTGGTCCACGCGAGTGCCGCGCAAAAGGGTGCGCTCATCACGGTCTGCGCGGCGCTGGTGAATGGGCCGGTGAAACGCACGCCGATGAAATCGGCCTCATACGGGTTCATGCGTATATCCATGGCGTGCACTTGCGCGCCGGCGGCTTGTCCGCGCAAGGCACCCAGCCCGCGAATGATGCCGCGCAGAAACTGGCAGGCGGGATATTGCTTGTAAGTCACCGAGGTGAATTCAAATTGTTCGCCCAGCTTGTCGATCAAGCGGCGGCCGTAATCGACATTCTTCTTGCCAAACGCACGATAAAAGCCCGCGCCGCCGTGCAAGGCGTTGGGCGTGGATTGAATGCCACACGCGGCAAGGTCGGCGACATAGACGCCGTTGCGCGCGGCGAACCCCGCCTGAAACGGTGATTCCTCGGTGCCCAGATCGACATACTCGCGCAGGCCGCCGGCGAAATTCGCGGCAAGGCCGATCGCGTTGCGCATCGCCGCGCCATCAAAGCCGCGTATGCGCCCGGTGGCGACCGCCGAACCGAAGACGCCATACGAAGGCGTGGTTCTGAAGCCGCGCAGACTTAAATCCGCAGAGTGATCGCGCCCAATACGCAGCGCCGATTCGTAACCTGCGACCAGACCCGACAGCAGCGTTGCGCCATTCGCGTTCTCGTTTTCCGCGGCCGCAAGGGCAGCGGGAATCACCACGCCGCCGATGTGGCCGCACGGGTGTGAATCCCCCTGCACTCGGCCCGAGAGTAACACCGCATTGGCGAAGGCCGCGCTGCCGTGCGACACCCGCGCGCCGTCGATCAGGCGCGTGGTGCTGCCCAATTCGTTTTGCCGCAATGTCGCGTCGAGGGCGAGTTTTGCAGGACGCGCACGGCGGGTGCCGATACCGACCGCGAGGCCGTAAAGCAGGCATGCCTTTGCATTCTCGAACACCGGGGTGGCGAGCGTGCCGGCGTCGAATGACGCCAGGAATTTTGCAAACGTTGTGATGTCGTCAGCGCCGCTCACTTGCCTTGCCTTTTGTGTTGTGACTGCATTATGGAATACCAATCTGCATAGAGAAGATCATGTGGTAGTCTAATCGAAGCGTGGCAGACATTTTACTCTGGGTGTTTGAGCTACTTGTGTTTGCCATTGGGTGATTTTTTCTTTCCTCTTCAGAGCATGAGTAACTGCATGTCTCGACACTCTTGTCCCCTCGCCCCGCAAGCGGGGCGAGGGAGTTTCATTGAAATATCCTCCCTCGCATTTCCTTGCATCCCATAGTCAAAGAATAAAACATGAATCCCAAAGTCAAGCGCAGCGCACGTACGCGCAGCCGCACGATAGACCCGGTATCTCTCGAAATCCTCTGGAGCCGCCTGATCGCGATTTCCGAGGAGCAGGCGGCGATGGTTCTGCGCACTGCCTTCTCGAGCATCGTGCGCGAGTCGTATGATTTCACCTGCGTGCTGTTGACGCCCTCGGGTGATTTGCTGGCGCAGCCGTTTCAGTCGCTGCCGGGTTTTACGCGCTGCGCTTCCACGGTGATGAAGCACTTTCTGTCGCGTTGGCCCGACTGGCATCCGGACGATGTGGCGATGACGAACGACCCGTGGCTGGCGGCGGGGCACTTGAACGACGTGGCGATCGCGGTGCCGGTGTTTCATCGTGGCAAGATCGTCGCGTTTTCGGCCAACATCGCGCATCAGGCGGATATCGGTGGGCGGGGCTACTCGGCCGATGGCGCGAGTATTTTTGAAGAAGGGCTGGCGTTGCCGCCGATGAAGCTCTACAAGGCGGGCAAAGTGGTGCCGGAGGTGCTGCAAATTCTCGCCGAGAATGTGCGCGTGCCCGATCAGGTGTTGGGCGACATTCACGCACAGGTGGGTGCCGCGCGCCTGGGTGCGCGGCGCGTGAGCGAGCTTCTTGACGAAGCGGGGCTGGAGAATCTCGATGACATTGCGGTGGAGGTGTTGTCGCGCTCCGAGTCGGCGATGCGCTCCGCGCTGCGGCGTGTGAAGGACGGTGTTTATACGAACGTCGGCATCATGGATGGTTTTGATGAGCCGCTGACCATCGCCCTGAAACTCACCATCAAGGGCGATCAACTCGAATTCGATTTCACCGGCACTTCGTTGCAGATCAACAAGGGCATTAACAGTTGCTACAACTACACCTACGGCTATGCGGCGTTCGCCGCGAAGGCGGTGCTGGAGCCGTTGATCCCGAATAACGAAGGCGCGTACCGGCCGATCACGCTGAAAGTGCCGGAAGGCACGCTGCTCAACTCGACGCGCCCCGCGCCGGGCAATAGCCGCGGACGTGTTGGGCACATGATCGTGCCAGTGGTGTTTGGCGCGCTGGCGAAGGCGCTGCCGGATGTGGTGCCCGCTGAATCGGGCAGCCCCGCGCCGCGGGTGAATTTTTTCGGCGAGCGTGAAGATGGCAGTGCTTTCCAGTGCATGCTGATTACCAGCGGCGGCCTGGGCGCATCGCGCGAGCGTGACGGCCTTGCGGGTAAATCGTTTCCAACGAATACCAAGATGGCCTCGCTGGAGGTGATGGAAAGCCAGGCGCCGCTGCGTTTTCTCAAGCGTGAATTGGTGTGCGATTCGGGCGGCGCGGGCCGGCATCGCGGCGGCATGGCGCAGGAGATAGTCGCCAAGGTGCTCGGGCGCAAGAGCGTGTATGTATCGACGAGTTCCGAGCGTATCAAGAACCCGCCGCGGGGCTATCGCGGAGGGCTGCACGGCATGGGCGCGATGTTGAGCCGCAATCGCGGCGAGTATCTCGCGCCCAAGGGCCGCACGCTGCTCAAAGCAGGCGACATTGTGACGGTGCGCACACCCGGCGGTGGTGGATTTGGCGCACCGAAAGAACGCAACAAAGCCGCGATTGCCCATGATTTGCAGCAGGGCTACGTGAGCAAGGCGCGCAAATGAAGAACGCACGCTTCAGGCTGGGTGTGGACGTAGGCGGCACGTTCACCGATTTCGTGCTCATCAATGAGGCCACCGGCGAACTCTTTCGTGAGAAGTGTCTCACCACGCCTGCCGATCCGGTCATCGGCATCATGCATGGCGTCGAGAAGTTGCAGGCGGCCGGCATTGTGAAGCCGGAAGAAATCAAAGGCATCGCTCACGCGACCACACTCGTTACCAACACGCTGATCGAGCGCAAAGGTGCGAAGACGGGATTGCTTGCCACCGAGGGCTTTCGCGACATCATCGAGCTGGGCTCCGACATGCGCTACGACATGTACGATCTGGCGATTGAATTCCCCGAGCCGCTGGTCGAACGTGCGCAACGCATGGGCGTGCGCGAACGCATGGCGGCCAGCGGCGAATCGTTGCAAGCGCCCGTGGCCACCGATGTGCGCAAGCAGGTGCGCGCGCTGCTGGCGCAGGGCGTGACTTCCATCGCGTTGTGTTTCTTGCACAGCTACCGCAACCCCGCGCACGAGCGGCTGGTGTTGAAACAACTGCAAAGAGAATTCCCAAAGGTGGCGGTGTCAATTTCCTCGGTGGTTGCGCCCGAGATACGCGAGTTCGAGCGCACGGTGACGGTGATCGCGAATGCCTATGTGCAGCCCGTGGTGCGCTCGTATCTCGAACGTTTTGAAAAAACCATGGCGGCCGCGCGTGTGAAAGCGCCGATACTGGTGATGCTGTCCAACGGCGGCATGACCACGCCCAAGGTGTCGGCGGAAGTGCCGATACGTTTGATCGAGTCGGGGCCGGCGGCGGGCGTGTTGTCGGCGTGCCACGCCGGTGCGCGCATCGGTGAGCCCAATCTGCTGGCGTTCGACATGGGCGGCACCACGGCCAAGGCGTGTTTCATCGAGAACGGCAAACCCGCGTTCACCGGCCAATTCGAGGCGGCGCGTGTGAAGCGGCAATTTCGCGGCTCGGGCATGCCGCTGAAAGTACCCTCGGTGGAGATGATCGAAATCGGCGCGGGCGGCGGCTCCATCGCGCGGCTCGACGGCACGGGCCTGCTCAAGGTGGGGCCGGATTCGTCGAGCGCCGATCCGGGGCCGGCGTGTTACGGGCGCGGCGGTGTCGCGCCTGCGGTGACCGATGCGGATTTATTGATGGGGTATCTCGATCCAGGATATTTTCTGGGCGGCGACATGTCACTCGATCTTGCGGGTGCGCGAGCGGCGTTGCACGCGCTCGGTAAACGCTGCGGCCTTGATGTCACGGCCACGGCAGCAGGGGTCGTGCAAGTGGTGAATCAAAACATGGCGACCGCGATACGCATACACGCGGCGGAGCGCGGCAAGGATTATCGCCGTTCAAGTCTGTTTGCATTCGGCGGCGCGGGGCCGGTGCACGCGTACGAGATCGCGCGCATCCTGCGCATCCCGCGCATCATCTGTCCGCTGGGCGCGGGGACTAACTCCGCGTTCGGGCTGCTGGCGGCGCCGGTGGCGGTCGATCTTTCGCGCTCCTACAACGTGCCGCTGCACGAGATCGACTGGGCGCGTTTGAATGCGCTGTACGCCGACATGGAACTTGAAGCGCGCCGCATGTTGTCGGATGCCGGCGTGAAATCCCCCGCGCTGGTGCGGTCGGCAGATGTGCGTTTTGTCGGGCAGGGGTTTGAGTTGCACGCCGCCGTGCCCGCGGGCGCGCTTGCCGCGCGCGCGTTGAAATCCATCGAAGCGTCGTTTCATGAGGTCTACAAATCCGTCTATGAGGAAGTGCCCGGCAGTCTGCCGGTCGAGGCGATTACCTGGCGCTTGCGTGCATCGGGGCCGGAGCCAAAAGTTTCGGCGTCGTTCGGTCTGGCCATGGCAAAGCACAAGGCGCGCCCGCCGCGCCGCGCGTTTTTTCCGGAACTGCGGAAATTTGTGCTGACGCCGGTTTATGATCGCTATGCATTGAAGCCGTCCGACACCATCAAGGGGCCGGCGATAGTTGAGGAACGCGAATCGACGGCGGTAGTCGGCCCGCGCGGACGGGCGCGCATTGATAAAGATTTGAATCTGGTGATTGACATTCAGCGAGGCACATGAACATGGAAATGGCGAAGCGATTACGGCAACTGATGCAGGCGCCCGGCCCGATACTGGCACCCGGCGTATACGATTGCATTTCGGCGAAGGTGGTCGAACGCGCCGGCTATGACGCGGCGTTTGTCAGCGGCGCCGCTGTCACCGCGAGCGTGCTGGGTTATCCCGATGTCGGCTTGCAGACCATGCCGGAGATACTCGCGCAGGTGCGCAACATGGCGCGCTCGGTGGAGATTCCGCTGATAGTCGATATCGATACCGGTTACGGCAACGCGCTCAACATGATGCGCGCGATACGCGAATTCGAGGCCGCGGGCGCGGCGGGTGTGTTCTTCGAGGATCAGGGGTTCCCCAAACGCTGCGGGCATTTCGAGGGCAAGAAGCTGATCACGGATCAGGAAATGGCGGTCAAGGTGCGCGCCGCGTGCGAAGCGCGCCGCTCGCCGGATTTCCTCATTATCGCGCGGACGGACGCGCGCGCCGTAGAGGGGTTGGATCGCGCCATCGAGCGCAGCCAGGCTTATGTCGAGGCCGGCGCGGATGCCATATTCGTCGAGGCGCTGCTTTCCGAGGATGAAATGCGCAAGGCAGCGGGCGCGATCAAGGCGCCGCTGCAGGCGAACATGAGCGAAGGCAATGGCAAGACGCCGGTGTTGCATTACAAAAAGCTGCACGAGATCGGCTTCAAGATCATTTCCTACAGCGGCCTCTTGCAGCGTACCGCGGTCAAGGGCATGCTGAACACGTTGGACGTGTTGCGCAAGGAAGGCAGCGCGCAGTCGCTTTACCCGGAGCACTTGTGCAGCCTCGTGGAGCGCAGCGAATTGCTAGGCCTGCAAAAATTCTACAAACTTGAAGAGAGGCTTTATGGCCCGCTGCTTAATTCGGAAAAAAGCTGGCGCGGACAGTTGGAGGCGAAGGCGGCGAATGCCGGTGGTGATGAGCGGTTGCCGATTTGATGATGAACTGGCTTAACCTATACCGTCATTCCGGCGCAGGCCGGAATCCAGTAGGCAACCCGCGCCGCAGGCGCAAACTTCAGATGCCGCGCATGGGTTTACAACCTGGGATCCAGCCTGTGCTGGAACGACGGTGTTGGTTGGCCTTCGTCTGCGTGCTCTTGGTAGGTATGGCGGTATCTCCAGCCTCGGCACAAACGGAAAAATACCCCACGCGCCCCGTGCGCATCGTCGTGCCCTCCACGCCCGGTGGCGGTCTCGACATCATGGCGCGCATTCTCGCGCCGAAACTCACCGAGAAATGGGGCGTGCAGATTGTCATCGACAATCGCGCGGGCGCGGGCGGCGTGATCGGCACGGAGATTGTCGCCAAGGCGCCGCCCGACGGACATACGCTGCTGATCGTGACCACCGGCTTTGTCACCAACCCTTATCTCATCAAGCAGTTGCCGTACAAGACGCCGCAGGATTTCGAGCCGCTCATCATCATCGGCTACACGCCGGTGGTGCTGGTCGCGCATCCGTCGCTGCCGGTGAAGACGCTCAAGGACATGATCGCGCTGGCGAAGGAGAAGCCCAACACCATCACGTTCGGCTCATCGGGCACGGGCAGCGGCGGACATCTGGCGATGGTGCTGATGCAGCGCGTCGCCGATTTCAAACTCGTGCACGTGCCGTACAAGGGTGCGGGCGCGGTGACCGCTGCCGTGGTGGCGGGCGAGGTGCCGCTGGTTTTCACGGCGCCCGGCTCCGCACTGGCGCAGGTGAAGGCAGGCCGCTTGCGCGCGTTGGTCACCACCAGCACCAAGCGCGTTTCGGTGTTGCCCGATGTGCCGAGCGTGACCGAAGTGGGGCTTGCCGGCTGCGTGATGGATGGCTGGTACGGTATGTTTGCGCCCGCGGGCACGCCGCGTGCGTTGATCGAGCGCCTCTACACCGATTTGCATGCAACCATGCAAATACCGGAAATTGCCGCCAAACTGCAAGGCGTGGGTTTTGAATTGGGCGGCATGGGGCCGGCGCCGTTCAAGCAATATGTGGCCAACGAATTGAAGCGTTGGAGCAGCGTGATCGCGGAGTCGGGCGTGAAATCCGAATAAAGGAGTATTGCCATGGATCAAAATACGTCTAAAAATCAAATACTTATATCTGATTTGCTGGCCCGGTTCGCAACCGGCTGCGAGTTGGCGCGCATCCCGGCGGAGGTGCGCCGGCGCGCGAAGCTGCTGATGCTGGATGCAATCGGCGTGGCGTATGCCTCGTCGCGTTTCGATTTCGCGCGCAGCACCATGAACGCGCTGAGCGAGTTCGGCGCGGGCACGAGCGAAGTCATCGGCAGCGCCGGCAAGCTGCAACTGCGCGATGCAATACTGATGAATTCCGTGCTCGTGCATGGCATCGATTACGACGACACTTATTTACCGGGATCGGTGCATCTCACCGCAAGCTGCGTGCCGGTGGCGCTGGGTGTCGGCTCGCAGCGTGGCGTGAGCGGCGCGGAACTGCTCACCGCGTGCACGCTGGGACTGGAAACCGGCGCGCGCCTCGGTGTGGCCGGCAACGGCGGTTTCCTGCGCGCGGGCTTTCACGCCACCAGCATTCTCGGTGCGTTCGCGTGCACCCTGATCGCGGGACGGATGATGGGACTCACGCCGCGGCAGATTCAGATGGCGCAAGGCATCGTGCTCTCCACGGCGTCCGGCAACATGCAGCCCATGCAGGATGGTTCGTGGACCAAACGCATCCATCCGGGCTGGGCGGGCGTGGGGGCGGTTACGGCGGCGACGCTGGCGAAGCATGATTTTGTCGGGCCGTCGGAAGCCTACGAAGGGCGCTTCGGCCTCTTTCCGCATTTCCTCGGACAACATTTCAAGGGCGCCGACCTTGGCGCGGTGACGCGCAATCTCAGCGAGAAATGGGAGTTTCCGCGCGCCTCCATCAAGCTGTATCCGGCGTGCCATCAGGCGCATGCGTTTTTCAACGCCGCGCGCAAGATCGCGCAGGAACATTCGATCAATGTCGAGGAGATCGACTCGATTCTCACACTGGTGACCGAGCCGGCGGTGCCGCTGATTTGCGAGCCGGCGGCCGCCAAGCGCGCGCCCGACAGCAGCTATGGTGCGCAGTTCAGCCTGCCCTACGGCGTGGCGTGCTGTCTCACGCGCAAGCGTTTCAGCCTCGATGAAATCGAAGCGCCGTCCTACACCGACCCTGCGCTGCTGAAACTTGCCGCCAAGGTGGGTTACGAAATCGACCCGAATTCGGGCTTTCCAAAATTCCGCTCCGGCGAAGTCATCGTACGCATGCGCAACGGACAGGAATTTCGCCAGCGCGAGAACATCCTGCCCGACGAGCCGGCGAGCGAGAGCGAGATCGTCGACAAGTTCATGATCAACGTCGAGCCGGCGATGAACAAGGCGCGCGCGGAACAGATACGCGACATGTTGCTCGATCTGGAAAAACTTGCGGATGCGCGCACATTGACCGCGTTGCTGAGTGGGGAAGGCTAGTAGCCGTGTTGCCGCGGCGCATGTTGCTTGTGTTCGCGGCAGCGACGCTTTCAGCGCACGCCACGGCGCAAACCTATCCCGACCGCCCCGTGCGCTTCGTGGTGCCGTATCCACCGGGCGGCGCCACCGACATCATCTCGCGCACCCTCGGGCAGAAGCTCTCGGATGCGTTGAAGCAGCAATTCGTGGTCGATAATCGCGGCGGCGCGGGGCAGATCATAGGCACCGACATCGTGGCCAAGTCTGCGCCCAATGGTTACACCATACTGCTGGCGTCGGTGACGCATTCGATCAACCCCACGCTGCTGTCGAAGCTGCCGTACGACAGCGTGAAGGATTTCGCTTCGGTCACGCTGGTGGGCAGCGGGCCCAATGTACTCGTAGTGCATCCGTCGGTGCCGGCGCGTTCGGTCGCCGAGTTGGTCAAGCTGCTGCAATCGAATCCGGGCAAATACAACTATGCCTCTTCGGGCAATGGCTCCGGCGGCCATCTTGCAGCCGAGCTTTTCAAGAGCATGGCGAAGGTGGATATCAATCACATTCCATACAAAGGCAACGGACCGGCGACAGTGGATGTGCTGGCGGGGCAGGTGCCGATCATGTTCACCAGCACCGCGCCCATGCTGCCGCACATGCGCGGCGGCAAGCTGCGCGGGTTGGCCACCACGGGCGCTGCCCGCTCATCGGCCACACCGGACATACCTGCCATTGCCGAGCTGGGCTACCCTGGTTATGAGGCAAGTCTGTGGTATGGCATCCTCGTGGCGGCCGGTACGCCGTCTGCCATCATCAACGCGCTGAATATTCAATTCGTCAATGCGCTGAAGGCCGCAGATGTGCGCGAGCGCTTCACCGGGTTGGGCATCGATGTCGTTGGCAGCACGCCGGATTTTCTCGACAAACATCTGCGCTCCGAGCTTGCGAAGTGGGAGCGGGTAATCAAGACCGCTAAGATACGCGCTGAGTAACGAGCATAAACACACAGGTAAAATGATTTCCGCCATGACCACCGCAACGACAGCTACTCAGAAACTCAGCCCCCGCCAGCGCCTGCGCCAGCGTCTCACCAGCGGCCCGATGATCGCCGCCCCCGGCATCTACGATGCATTCGGCGCGCGTATCGTCGAGCAGGCGGGTTTTGAGTGCGCCTACATGACGGGCAATGGTGTATCCGCATCGCTGCTGGGCCGGCCCGATGTCGGCTTGCTTGATCTGGGGTTGTTGGCCGCGCACGCACATCGCGCGGCGGCGTGCATCGAAATACCGCTGATTTGTGATGCCGATACCGGCTACGGCAACGCGGTTAACGTCGCGCATACGGTGCGCGAGTTCGAGGCCGCGGGTGTTGCGGCGATACACATCGAGGATCAGGTGGCGCCCAAGCGCTGCGGACATCTGCCCGGCTCGCGCCCGGTGATATCACTCGAAGAACACGCGGGCAAGATCGAAGCGGCGGTTGCCGCGCGGCGCGACGAGGATTTCATCATCATCGCGCGCACCGACGCGGCGGCGGGGCAGGGCTTGGATGAAGCGATCCGCCGCGGCCGGGCGTATCGCAAGGCGGGCGCGGATGTGGTGTTTGTCGAACTCAAGAACAGCCCCACGATACTGGATGATCTGAAGCGCGTGACTTCCGGGATCGACGCGCCGTGTCTGGTCAACATCGACGGCGGCGGCAAGCTGGGCAAAATGAGCGTGCCGGAGATCGAGGCGCTGGGTTTTCGCATCGCGATTTTCCCCGGCCTTGGGCGTGCCGCGGCGGGCTACGCATTGCGCGAGGCTATCGGCACATTGAAGCGCGACGGCAACACGCAAGCCGTGCGCGATCGCATGCTGTCGTTGAAGGAATACAACGATATTCTTGGGCTGCCGGAGATCGAGGCCTGGGAGAAAAAGTTTCTCATCGACAGATCGTAATTTGGTAGATCGTAAATTCATCGAGGTGAACATATGCAAGTAACCCGCACGCTGGCAAATTTTCTCGTCAATCACAGAGCCTCTGAGTTAACGGATGCCGTGCGCCACGAAGCCGCACGCTCACTGCTCAACTGGGTCGGCTGCGCGGTAGGCGCATCAAGGCACGACACGGTCAAGCGCGCGCTAGCGGCACTTTATGATCTCTCAGGCCCGCGTGATGCGACCATACTTGGGCGCAACGAGCGCGTGGATATTTTTCAGGCGGCGTTGTTGAATGGCGCCTCATCGCATACGTTCGATTTCGACGACACGCATCTCAAAACTGTTATTCATCCGAGCGCGCCGGTGGCCTCCGCCATACTCGCGCTCGCGGAGCGGCAGAAAGTCAGCGGCAGGGATTTTGTGCACGCATTCGTCCTCGGCGTTGAAGCCGAATGCCGCATTGGTGCATCGGTGCTGCCCAATCATTACGACACCGGATGGCATATTACGGGGACGGCGGGCGTGTTCGGCGCGGCGGCGGCGGCGGGGCGATTGCTCAAACTGAATAAGCAGCAGATGGTGTGGGCGCTGGGCATGGCGGCGACGCAGGCCTGCGGCATACGCGAGAATTTCGGCAGTATGACCAAGCCGCTGCATCCGGGCATCGCCGCGCGCAACGGCTTGCTCGCGGCGTTGCTGGCGAAGAAAAACGTCACCGCCGCCGAGCAGGGCATCGAAGGCCGGCGCGGCTTCGCGGCGATTTTGTCGACGAAATTCGATCCGGCGGAAATTACCGAAGGGCTGGGCAAGAGCTGGAAAATTGCGGATAACAGCTACAAGCCGTACGCCTGCGGCGTGGTGATCCATCCGGCGATAGACGGCTGCATCCAGCTGCGCAACGAAAACAAGTTGAAGCTCGAAGACATCAAGCGCATCGATCTGAAAGTGCATCCGCTGGTGCTCGAACTCACCGGCAAGCGCGAACCGAAATCAGGGCTGGAGGGCAAGTTCAGCGTCTACCACTCAAGTGCCGCGGCAATCCTGCTGGGCGAGGGCGGCGAGGCCGCCTACAGCGACGCCATTGTGCGTAACCCGGCGGTGATTCGTTTGCGCGATCAAATTCATGCAACCGTGCAGGCCGGCGTGGCCGAGGATCAAATGCACATCACCATGACGCTCAAGGATAACCGCGTGCTGAAAAAAACCATCGAACACGCCAAGGGCAGCGTGGGCAATCCGATGAGCGATGCCGACCTTGAAGCCAAGTTTCGCGCGCAGTGCAAGGGTATATTACCTGTGGCGCAAACGGACAAATTGATAGGCCTGTGCTGGAACGCGAACAAACTCAAAAGTGTCGCTGAAATCGCGCGCGCATCAGCGCCCGTGCGTGCGAGGGTTAAGTCAAAGGCGAAGAAAAAGTAGTGGAAGTGGAGGGCGGGAGGCATCCCGCCTTCGGAGAGGCGCACATAAAGCGGGATGCGCTACGCTACACCCGCCCTACGGAAACTGAATTCGTAGATTGCCAGTGAATGCGAGTTCATTCGTCACGACCGATGCGGTTCCTTCGTTACCGCATCGAAAAACGGCGGTCAAAGCCGCCGTTTTATGACCTGCAAAAGAAACTACGCCGCCCGCTTCTGCGGCGCAGCCGCGGCCAGCCCCGCCTTGGCCTTGGCAATCAACCCGGTAGCCTCAAGATCAGCCTTCATCAGCTTCTTGTCCGCCTCGGTCATTTCCGCGCACGGTGCGCGCACCGGGCCGCCGACCATACCGACGAGTTCCATCCAGTATTTCTGTTCGGCGATGGCCATGCGGGTGCTGCTGCCGTAGCCGGGAATCCAGCGTGAGATCACGGTGCGCAGCGGTTCGATGCTCTTGCAGATTTCGACGGCCTTGTTCATGTCGCCTTTTTGCGCGGCGTGGGTGTAGTCGAGCACCGGCAGATAGCCCGGCACTTGATACAGATGTGGGCAGTAGTTTAGCAGCCAGTGATCGCCGCACACCGCCACGTTGTAGAGCCATGGCGCTTCGTCGGCTACGCTGACTTCGATCTGGGTGCCGACCTTGTCGCGCAGCATGGTGGCGCCGGCCATGCCGGACACGCCTTGCTTGTAGCCGCAGATGTTGGGGATGGTGGCGAGGCGCTGCGCCAGCTTGGGCGACAGCGGATGACCCTGATTGGTGTTGAACAAACAGATGCCGATATCGACGCGGTCGGCAACGAACTTGTAGTAGTCGTACACCGCATCGTCGCCGCGCGCGGCCATGTAGGGTGTGAGGATGATGACGAAATCAATGCCGATATCCTGCGCGTGCTTGGCGAGCCTGGCGGCTTCGAGCGGGTTTTGGTGATGGCAGCCGGCGATCAGCGGCACGCGGCCCTTGTTCACGTCAACGTTGATCTCGGCCACGCGCATGCGCTCTTCGTTGGTCATCGCCCAGAATTCGCCGACGTTGCCCACGCAATAATGGCCGTCGATTTTCAGATGCGTGATTGAGTGCTCAAGATTGGATGCGATGCCTTTTTCATCGAGCTTTTCGGCGTCGAGAAAGCTCGTCGGCAGCGCGGTCCACACGCCGCGCAGCATTTCCTTGGCGGCTTCCTTGGCTTCGTTACGTTTGTATTTCATGCGGGTCTCCGGTTTGTTGATGGCTGATGTTCAATAGGGTCGGGCGAGAATAACAAATTGAGCGATGCGCAACCAGTGCGCCTATCGCCTATGTGGAATCACTGTAAGTATTTGTTTTTAAAGGTATTTTTAAAATCTATTCAACCTTGATGTTGGCGCCGCGAATCACCACGCCCCATTTCTGTATTTCAGACTTGATGTATGCGGCGAATTCCTCCGGCGTCGATGGCGTGGGCACGGTGCCTTCGTTGAGCATGCGGTCGCTGACATCCTTGCTGTTGATCGCGGCAACGATCTCGCGCGACAACTGTTGCACGATGGCGGCGGGCATTTTCGCCGGCCCCAGCATGCCGCCCCAGGCGTAGGCTTCATAACCCGGCAGGCCTGATTCCGCGACGGTTGGAAACTCCGGCAGCGAAGGCATGCGCTTGGCGTTGCCCACGCCCAGCGCACGCAGCCGCCCGGCGCGGATGTACGGCAGCGCGGTGGGGATGCTGCTGTAGGTGAGATGCGCTTCGCCGGACAACACCGCGATCACCGATGGCGCGGTGCCTTTGTACGGAATGCCGGTGGTGTTGACCTTGCCCACGGCGTTCAACAACGCGCCGGCGATGTGGCCGGTGTTGCCGATGCCCGGATGCGAATAGGTGATTTCGCCGGGCTTCGACTTTGCGAGCGCGATCAGTTCGCGCACGTTTTTCACCGGCAGCGACGGATGCGCCACCAGCATCAGCGGAAAGTTGATCATGTTCGCAATCGGCGTGAAATCACGCAGCGTGTCGTAAGGCAGCTTGGAATACATGTGCGGGTTGCACGCCAGCGGCCCGGCGGATACCGCCGCGATGGTGTAACCGTCGGGTGCCGCCGCCATCAGCGCTTGCAGGCCGACGATGCCATTGGCGCCCGAGCGGTTGTCCACCGCCACCTGCTGGCCGATACGCTCGGAGAGTTTCTGGCCGACCACGCGCCCGACAAAATCCACGCCGCCGCCGGGCGGGAATGGCACGATCAGGCGTATCGATTTGTTGGGGTAGGCTTGGGCCTGTACAAGCGTGGGCGCAAGTGAAGTCAGTGCCGCGGCGGCAATAAAGGTCAACGTTAAACGCATGGTACGTTCCTCTCACGGAATATGTTTTAACAAGTTTGCCGCAATTCGCGCGCTTGTCAACTTGATATACTGCGCCTCTGATCACGAGGGAGAAACACAGTGCTGAAAATCGGAATTCTGCTGGGCGACGACATCGGCCTTGAAGTCGTGCCCGAAGCGGTGAAGGTGATGAAAGCCGCCGCCGCGAAAACGGGGCTGGCCATCGAATGGAGCGATCACGCCATCGGCAAGCGCGGGCACGAGCTGCATGGGCACACGTTCCCGCAGCAAACGCAAAAGGAACTCGAAAAGGTCGACGGCTGGTTGTGCGGCCCCATCGGCCACAACGCCTATCCGCGCAACGATCCGACGTGGATCATGCCGCCGGTGAGGAAACGCTTCGAGCTTTACGCCAATATCAAGCCAGTGAAGTCGTATCCGAATATTCCGTCGGTGCACAAGAATGTCGATATCGTGTTCCTGCGCGAAGTGACCGAAGGCATGCAGTCGTCCGACACCGTGGTCGCGGGCGCGGGTGAGTTTCGCCCCAACGACGAAATCTCCATCGGCTCGCGCGTGGTTACGCGCAAAGGGGCGAACCGCGTCGCGCGTTCGGCATTCGAAATCGCGCGCACGCGCACGAAAAAACTCGTCACCTCCGTGCACAAAGAGCCGACCTATCGCCTGGTGTGCGGCATGTTCGCCGAAGAGTGCCGCAAGGTGGCGAAAGAATTCCCCGATGTGAAATTCAACGAAGTGCTGGTCGATGGTTTCGCGATGAAAGTCACCATGAACCCCAATCAATTCGATGTGGTCGTCACCACCAATCAATTCGGCGACATCTTGACCGATCTGGGCGCTGGCATCGTCGGCGGCTTGGGCCTCGCCCCAGGGCTGGTGTGCGGCGAAACACAGGCGATGGCGCAGGCCACCCACGGCTCCGCCCCCGACATCGCGGGCAAGAACATCGCCAACCCCTACGCTCTGATCATGTCGGGCCAGATGCTGCTCGAATGGCTGGGCCGCAAACGCGGCGACGCAAAGGCGGTGGAGGCAGCGGCATTGATCGACCGTGCAATGGAAAAAGTGATCGCCGAGCAAAAGCAACTCACGCCGGATTTGGGTGGCAAGGCCAGCACCACGCAGATGGGCGACGCGGTGGTAGCCGCAATGTAGGGCGCAATCGAAGCGAAGCGCATTGCGCCGTTCAAAGACGGCACAACCACAAAAATCACACTTGTATTGCGCAACAAAACACCACCATGAAAAGATCCATAACCAGCGACCCGCTATTCAAAAAAGGCGAGCGCGTGCGCAAATCCGTGCTGGGCGCCGCGCATGTCAACAGGCGCATCGCCGCTGCCAACCGCTACACCGAGGCGTTCGAGGAATTCAACATCAAGGCCGCGTGGGGGCTGGTGTGGTCGCGCCCCGGACTGTCGCGGCGCATGCGCAGCGTGATGAATCTGGGCATGTTGATCGCGCTGGCGCAACCCGAAGAATTGCGCCTGCACATCCGCGCGGCGCAACGCAACGGCGTCACACGCAGCGAAATCGCCGAGGCGATATTGCACAGCGCGGTGTATTGCGGCATCCCGCGCGCGACAGCGGCGCGGCGCATCATGCTGGATGTTTTTGCAGCTATGGACGCAGAGAAAAAGCCGCGCACCAAAAAGTAGGGCGGGAGATATCCTGCCTTTGGGCCGTGCCGACGAGGGGTGACGTTGCTATTGTGGTGTAGTGACACCATACGGCGCAATGTGCTGCGCTTCGATTGCGCCCTACAACTTACCGTACTGCTGCGGCAATTTTTTTCGTGATATCCGCGCGCCATTCCTCCACCGGTCTGAATCCCGGCGTGTCGCGGCAATGTTTTTCGATGCCGGCCCATAACTGATCGTCGGGTTGTTCGATATCCACCACCAGGCGGTGCGGTTGCGGCACGTACCACGGTGTGTCGATCAACAACTCGACGCGATTGCCTTCGGGGTCGAGAAAATACACCGACAACGCGTTGCCATGCGTCACCGGGCCGAGCATTTTCTGGATCGGTTCTTTTTGCACGGCGTGATACATCTCGCGCAGCGTGGCGAGGCTGTCGACGCGAAATGAAATCTGCTGGACGATGCTGAAGCTTAAGTCGGTGGGGCGGCCGGTGGCGAACACCAGTTGATGATGTTCGCTCGGGTTGCGCGTCATGAACACGATGGAGCCGTTGTGCTCGCGGTCGCCGCGATCCGACACCACGAACTTCAACACGCGTGTGTAAAAATCGACCATCTTGTTCATGTCGGTGACGAGATAACCGACGTGACTCAGTGCGAGGGAAAATCCGTTTGCCATGGTGGTTTCCTTGGGTGCTGGGGACGAGGAATGTATGATACCGCCAGTTGCGATTTCGTGGGATAAGGCATGACATTAATAGCATGTGTAATAGTTGCGATCGTGGCCGCATGGCCCGCCGCCGCCGGTGCGCAGAGTGCCGCCGAGCAGGCGCTGCGCGCGCGGCCGATCCGCATCATCGTCGCCTCGGGGCCGGGCGGCGGCACGGACATCACGGGCCGTTACGTCGCGCGCACCATGTCCGACCAGATGCGCCACACGGTAGTGGTGGAAAACCGCCCCGGCGCGGGCTCGACCACGGGCACGGAATACGGCGCGAAATCCACGCCCGATGGCCACACGCTGCTGGTGTCCAGCGGCAGCTCGATGGTGATGAACGGGTTGCTCTACAAAAACCTGCCTTACGATTCGCTGCGTGATTCTGTCGCGGTGGGGTTCATCGCCGCGTATCCGTTCCTGCTGATTGCGCGCGCTGATTTGCCGGCGGGCAATCTCGCGGAGTTGCAGAAGTACGCGAAGGAGCGTCCCGGCAAACTGACCTACGGCTCGGCGGGCGTGGGCTCGGTGCAGCACGTGTGGGGCACGATACTGTTTCGCAGCATGGGGCTTGATCTGCTGCACGTGCCGTACAAAGGCGGCGCGTTTGCCGCGCAGGAGCTGATGGGCGGGCGCATCGACTTGATGTTCGACAACATGACCGCAGCGCGCCGCTACGTCGAAACCGGCCGCGCGAAGGGGCTGGTGGTATCGCCCGTCGCGCGCTCGAAAGAAATGCCCAACGTGCCCACGGTCAACGAATCTGGCGTGGTGAAATTTGAAGGCGAAAGCGGGATGGGCATGTTCGCACCGGCAGCGACGCCGCGCGCGACGGTGGATGCGCTGCGCGCGATTTTCGTCAATGTAGCGCGCGACGCGGATTTCATTGTGCGCATCGAAGCCGGCGGCGGGCGCGTGATGAACATTGCACCGCAGCAGCAGCAACAGTTCCTGAAAAGCGAAATCGAGCGCTGGAGCACACAGATCAAACGCTATGATGTGAGAGCGGAGTAGGGTGCTTGAAGGCCGCAATAAGTTATTGTTTTTAAACATAAATTAATCGAGCTATGAATGAAATCAGAATCAAAAGCATTTAAGGTGGGCAGCCTCGCTTTCTGACAAGATCGCCCCGTATGGATTGCCACGATTGCGGACGGGATGGCCCAGCGCAGAGTAGCTGGAGTAACATAAGTTTATGCTTTCGCCCGGCACAGCCTATCTGCTTGCCTATCTACCCGCGCACCGGCTCGCGCACGCTGCCCGCAAGGATCTGCTAGAGCGCAATGCGGCGACGACCGATCCCAAGCTCAAGCAAGCGATAGAGTTTTCGCGCCACGCGCTCAAGGTCGAGGACTCGAGCGTCGCGGAAACGGACCGGCGGGTTTCGCAGTTGGCCGCCCAAAACGGACTCACCAGTCCAGATGCAACCAAGGCCAAACTTACAACGGCACTGCTACACGCCGCATGGAAGGCCGGCGAGACCGCAGGCCGCGTCTTGATCGCCGTAAAGATGGCGGTGCAGATCGCGCACCTGCGCAACGCCGCTCCTGAAAACGCCGAGCTTCGGGCACAGGCGGAGCAACAAGCCAAAGACCTCAAGGCGGGCGCAGCGCAACTGACAGAGGATCTCAACGCGACCGGTCTTCCGCTGGTGATGGATCTCGCCGACAATGTTGCCGACCAGATCAGCCTGACGAGAAACTTGACGCCCACGACGCCGGGCGGCTATCGCGAACTGAACATGCTGGTCCGCGACATCGACAAGTTCATCGAGCTCAAGGTCGAAGCGCTCGATACGCCGCCACCTCCACCAGGCTCGCCGCCGACTGCAAGCGAATGGAATGCGCGCCTCCGGTCGTTCGGCGCACGCGACGTCAAGGTCACCGCGGGTGTTCCGGCGGAGGTCACGATCGATGCGCAAGCGCTGCTTGCCCGCGGCAAGGACTTGCTTGCCGCCGCGCCGGTTCGGCGTCTGAAGGTGCGCAATGCGAAAGGTCGCGTCGCCGACGTCGTGCGCTCGCCGTTGCTCGCCGCCGTCGAAGCGCTCGATCTCGATGAGCAAGGCGTCACCGACGAGGACATCATCGCGCTCGCCGCCTCTCCACATGCTTCGCGCCTGACACAGCTCGACGCGCGCTTCAACGTGCTCACGGAGCGCGGCATTGAAGCGCTTGCCGCGTCGCCGCACCTAAAAGAGCTCGAGGTCGTGAACCTCGAACCGAACCAGCTCGACCCGGTCGATCGCATCGAGTATTACAACGAGACGAACACGCACTATGTGCCGACCGAAGCGGGCAAGGCGCTCGAGGCCAAGTACGGGCGGCTACGCTGGCTGCATCGGCGCTAGCCGAGCTTGAGCCAGACCACGAGGTCTGTGCCCCCTTGGTCGAACACGGCCTCCACACCACGTGCGCCCTCAACGCCAAGCCCACCCGCGAGCATACCCATGCGCACCGCCGCGTTACGCGCCAGGTCTTCATCGACGCTCGCCTTCGCCAGATCGATCGCGCGATCGAAGTCCGCGGGCCCGAACCGTAGCGCGATGCGCGGGACCAGCCCGGCCGCCGTGCATTCCGTCGTGACGCTCACGTCGGAGCCAGCCCCTCCATCATCGAATGCGCGGCGCCAATCACCGGGCATGCCGAGCCGCGACGCGACGTTCGTCAACTCCGCGCCGAGCGTTGCGTGGCCGGCGGCGCTACGCTGCAAGAAACTGATGGTGATCGTGCCGCGCTGCGCGCCGACGTAACGCGTGCGGTTCTTGATTACTCCATTCGTACCGACGAGTGACTCGATGACAGAGAGCCACTCGAGGCGGGTTGCCTCGGGTCCTACCTCATCGACCGCGGCGCGTGCTAATGTCGGGCCGCCGATGACGATGCCTACGGTGACCGGCTCGCCCTCGCGGCCAGACACGAGCAGCATCGAGCGCTCCGGCAGCGCCACACCCGGCGCGACAATCGCGATTGCGTCCGCGTCCGCCGGCACGAGCATCTGGACGCGACCGCTGAGCGTGCCAACGCCGAGGAACACGTTGGCGAGGCCGACGGCCTGCGCGACCGCTACCAGCGGTTCGGTAGCGATCCCGCGCTCATCAAGAACGCGGATGAAGCGGGCAAGATGTTCTTCGATACTCATGTACGGAAAAAATACAAGAAAATCACTGCTGTTCCGCGTGCGTTCGACTCGTCCAACCGCTAAGGTTGCAGTTGATAGCGCACATCGTCCAGGTAGTAAAACGTACCTGGACCGCGATTGGCAATCTGACCGCCCAAGCGCTGGATTTGCGCGTCGATTTGCGCTTGTGTCACAACGGAACGTCTGAGTATCCCGGTGACTATCACTTGCCGGCCTCTGTAATCCTCCAGTTGCGGGAGATCCACTCCAAGAAGCTGCGGTACCTTGCTGCGCGTGACCTCGCCTGCCAGTTCAACACGCTTGCCCACGAAATAGGGGTATTCCGCAGGCGATGTTACACGAACAACAGACGGTGGCTGCGTCATGTGATGGCATCCGGAAAGCGCAATCATGAAGAATAGTAAAGCTGCAATGTATCGCATTGTCTGCATCGATGAATGATCCGACATCAGGGTTAGCAATGCAATCAACTCCCCGTACTGGATTATTCTTGCGCAAAGCCCAGGTAAATGACGTGATAGTGTAGTGTTTTCATTGCAAAGATGCGATGCGCGATGTGGCCGCTGATGGCGCTGTTGCCCTTGTCCGGCGCTATGTTGTTGCGCAGTGACACGTGGTCGCAGACTGGCTACACTTTGAAAATGACTCGCGCCGTTACCGTCCCTCCAGCCGCCAGAGCGGCATTTGTGGCAGCACTTGAAGGATGCTCGGATCACCGGGCCGCGATCCCGGATCCGCTGCCGATGGGACGCGTGCTTCACATCGTTGACAGGACGGTCGACAGCGAAGAGGAGCTCAAGGTGCTCGCCGGCAGGGACGAGCAGGGATACTTTCTCGATTACTACCGCACTGACAACGACCGGGACGGCCAGACGTTTTCGCACGGACGTATTCGCGACAACGGCGCACTCGAGAGGCTGGAGAACTACGAAGGCCAGTGGGGGCGGCAAATCTTTCCCGGTGATCCCGCCAGTACCGAGGCCGAGCTCCAGCGCATCCTCGCGCACAATGAACGAGTACGGATGATTCTGCGTGCGAAGGGGTTCAAATGAGCCGGCTCTACATGCGCACCAACGCCGAGGCGCACATCTACATGGATCAGCGCGCGTGCACGTGCGGCGACATCGAGTTCGAGCGCCAGACTGCGGTCATGAACGACAACGGCGTTCCGTGCAGCTGCTACTTTGGGAAGTGCCGCACGTGCGGTACACCGCGCGAATTTGTCTTCGAGCTGCCGCCGGTGCGGCGCGCGGCCGGCAATCAAGTTGAGTTCGGCGGCAGCGACCGATCGCGCTTGCTCGATACTGGCGAGTGGATGGCGATTTCCGAGTACTACGCGAAACTCGATCCAGGCACGTTCGAGGATCTCGACACCGCGCGAGCAGCGCTTGAGGAGGTCATCAAGTTTCTCCCTGACGGGGCCGATCAGGTGCCGGACGACGCGTTCTGGAGTGAGCGTGGTCGCGCGGTTCGCGAGCGCGAGCCGGGACGATTCCGCCGCGCCCGCCTCGCGGCCGTGCTCGACGCTTATCGCAACCAGCTTGCCAAGTACGACCTGACCACGATTCCGGTGGCGTGGAAGCACACCGGCGACGCCGAGTTTCCCTACACGGCAGATGTGCGAAACCGGCGCTTCACGATCCGCATCAACGACTTTCCCGCCGAGCCCTTGTACACGCTCATTGCCGAAGGCCGCGAACTGCAGGATCTCGAAGACTGGCCGGGCGGGTGGGAAAAGCCTGCGCCGCCTAAAGCATTACTCGATCTGCTCACACCGAAAAGACCGGTCACCACGCAACATCGTAACGCCGGTGTGACCCCCCAGATCCGCCGGCTCACGGGTTTCCTTGAAGCGCGCGGCGGGCCCATGCTGCCATTGCTGCGCGCGGTCGAGACGTCGAATGAAGCACGTCATTACATGGATGTATCCGTGCTGTCGCGCCGATGGACTCTGCTGCTTCCAACCCGCCCGGATGTACTGGCCCATCTCGCTCCCGGCCTGTCGTTGGGCGAGCTGCCACCGCGCCCGCTGTTGAAGGTATTCATTGATGGCGAGCAGTTACGCATCTCGGTGGCATCGGCCGGCGCCGTTGCACCGGACAAAGCCGTCGATGTGGCGCCCGAACCCGCTCAAGCGAAGTGGCTCGAAACGGTTACGGCGATGCATGGCTTCGGTAACGGCCGCATCTCAAGCCGGCTGCGCTTCCTTGATCAACCACGAGGAACGATAGACGTGTTGTACGACGCGCGCCCACCGGCTGACAACGAGCAATTTGCGGCAAGCCTCGACCAGATCGCATGCCGCGTGGGCGTACCGGCGGCGCAACGCGAGCTGGCGAAGGCATATCAAACCTCGACGAACGGTGCCGCGGTCGTGGTCACGACGGCGTGCATGAAGACCGGCCCGGCTCCGGAACTCGCGTTCATGTACGGTAATACCACCTGGGACGAGGCCGTGCGTCTGTGCAGGCTCGTCGCGAGCGAGGACGCTGCGCGCGAAGCAGCGGCGATGCTCGGCACGGTGGCCGCAACGCTCGAACTCGACGCGACGTCGGGCGTTCAGTTCCTGATCCGCCCCGATGGACCCGATGTCTCGGTTCTGGTTACGCTGAGGTAGGCATCCATGGCCACCATCCACGAAGGCCGCCGACTTGCGAGACTTGCGCGGCAATTGACCGCCCGTTAGGTTGGGGATACATTGGAACTTACGCAACGCACATAGTGATGTCGCCGATGGAGTTCATGCAGCGGCTCGCCGCAGCTGCGTGGTACGCAACATAGACTTGCCGTCGGGACCGCCCACAATTAGTCACAATGGGTCGATTTCGTGATTTTGAAGGCAATGGAGTGGAACGTACCATGAGGCTGCCATAATCAGCCGCCGGCAAGCTTTTTGAGAGCATCAAGGTTCTCAGAGGTTTTGCGCGAGCCCGGCACAACGTAGGAATTGGGGATGGCCGTGCGCAGCATCTCGTCAAGCGCGGCGCCCGGCTTGAGGCCGCGCTTCTTTGCATCGCACAGCATTTGAATCCATGGCGCGGCGAGGTTCTGCGCGGCGGGACTTGCGCGGGCAGCCGCCTGCCAGCCAGCGGCGGCATCCTCATCGTTGGCGTAGATGTAGCCCATAAGTTCGCCTTTTGTGGTCATGAGTGTAATGTGCTCGACGGGCCCGTTCGTACGCGACGTGTACCTCGGGGGCCCGGAGACCTGTTGCATCTCCAGGTCCTCAGTCATGTAACCGGGGGTGTAGCCCGGCGGGTGGTTGCCGTTACTCATGTCTTTACTTGATCTGCTCAGTCAGCGCGTATATTTGCCGCACGCGCCACCACGCCCCATTTTTTGATCTCTGCGGCAATCAGCGCGGTGAATTCTTCCGGTGTCTGCGGCATGGGTATCGTGCCGCCGGCGAGGAAGCGGTCCGCGGCGTCTTTCGCGCGCAGGCCTTCGTTGATCTCTTGATTGAGTTTGCGCACGATGTCGGCGGGCATTTTCGCCGGACCGATGATGCCGCCCCACGAGTACGCCTCGTAGCCGGGCAGCCCCGACTCGGCGATGGTGGGGAAGTCCGGTTGCGAGGGCACGCGCTTGGCGTTGCCCACGCCCAGCGCGCGCAGCTTGCCCGCGCGCACGTGCGCGAGCGTCGGCGGAATGCTGGCGAACATCAGTTGCACTTCACCCGACAGCAGCGCGATGGTGGAGGGGCCGGCGCCCTTGTAGGGAATGTGCAGCATGTCGATCTTCGCCAGCGACTTGAATAATTCCGAGGCAAGATGATCGGAGTTGCCCGCGCCGGATGAGGCGTAGACCAACTGGCCGGGGCGTGATTTGGCGAGCGCGATCACCTCCTTCACGCTTTTCGCCGGCAGCGACGGGTGAGTGAGCAGCAGCAGCGGGAAATCCACGCCGCGCGCGATGATGGTGAAATCGCGCAGCGTGTCATAGGGCAGTTTGCTGTAGACATGCGGATTGACCGCGAGCGGGCCGGCGGACGCGCCGCAGATCGTGTAGCCGTCCGGTGCGGCGGTCATCAGCGCCTGCAAGCCGACGATGCCGTTGGAGCCCGCGCGGTTGTCGATGACGACCTGCTGGCCGACACGCTCGGACAGTTTTTGCGCGATGATTCGTCCCATGAAATCAGTGCCGCCGCCGGGCGGGAAGGGCACGATCATGCGTATGGTTTTGTTGGGGTAGGCCTGGGCGCCGCACAGCATGGGTAGGGCGCTCGCAAGTGCCAGCAGCACGATTGCTTTTTTGTTCATGAAATCCTCCGGTTGATCGCCGCGCACTCTCGCCCAAACATACGTACTTGTCAATCGAGAGCTGGCCGTTCGCGCATGGCGTCCTCTATAATGAACTCCGGACTCAATGCAGGAGTTGATCGCAATGCCAGCCGGCAATCTTCAGGGCGCGGTTCAGGCGTCCTTGTTCGAGGGACTCGACGCGGACGCGCTCGACTACGTGCTGCGCATCGCGCGGCGGCATGAGTTCGAGGCAGGCGCGCTGCTGGTGCGCCAGGGCCAGCCTGCCGACAGCGCGCTGATACTTGAACACGGCCGCGCGCGCGTAATGACGGCGCTGCCCGGCGGCGGCGAAACCGCGGTGGCCGAACTCGGCCCCGGCAGTGTGCTGGGAGAGACGGCCCTGCTGGAGAGCGGAGTGCGCTCGGCGAACGTGGTTGCCATGGAACACATCGCGTGTTGCAGCATCGAGCGCGATGCCTTTCGCATGTTGATCGCGCAGCGCAACAGCGCGGCGCTTGCCATCAATCACCGCATCGCGCTGGCGCTGTGCGCGCGGCTGCGCGAATTGAATGCAAAAATCATCGCCAACAGCGAGCCTGCGCATCTCGCGCATGTGAGCGTGGCTGCGGGCGGCAGGCAACGGATGCCCTGTGATTTCGAATGGCGCGCGTATTTGCCCAAGCTCGCGGTGTTCCGTCATTTCCGGCCCGAGGATATCGACGAACTCGCGGCGGTGGCGCGCGTATTCGATGTGCCGCGCGGCGCACTGTTGTTTGAATCCGGCGAGCCGGGTGCGGCGGGTTACATCGTGGTACGCGGCGCGCTGGAGATCATACGCAACGACGATGGAGCGGGCAAACGCATCGGCATCCTGGGCCCCGGCCGGCTGTGCGGCATTCTCGCGTTGATCGAGGGCGCGCGCCACAGCATGTCGGCGGCGGCGCGAGAGCATACGACGCTGATGGAAATTTCAGCCGCCGAGTTCATGCGTTTTTATGGCGGCGAGGCGAAGGCATCGCTCAAGTTTCAACAGTCGATACATCAGGAGTTGTTGCAGGCGCTGGCGCGCACCAACAATCATTTGACGCGGCTGATTTCGCAGGCGCGCATCCGCAATCATTCGAGCGCGCATGAGTTGCAATGCGCGCTGAGCGGACAGGATTGCCGCGCTTCCAATATCTGAACCCGGTGCATATGCCTTTGGCCAGCAGCGCGGCGGATCGGGCTACAATAAACGCATCCACCGTCCGCATCGCGGCCGCTGTTTATAAGGGAGCATCCACATGAGCGACGTGCAAAAAGCCTGCAATATTTTCGACCTGCGTGACATCGCGAAAAAACGCGTGCCGCGCGGCCCGTTTGAATTCGTCGACCGCGGCACCGAGGAAGAAGTCTCGCTGCGCAACAATCGCGAGGTGTTCGACCGCATTCGTTTCAAGACGCGCACTTTCGTTGATGTCTCCAAGCGCAGTCAGGACACCGAGATTTTCGGCGTCAAACACAAGATGCCGCTGGTGATCGCGCCCACGGGCCCGGCCGGGTTGATGTGGTACGAAGGCGAGATCGCGCTGGCGAGGGCCGCGCGCGCGGCGGGCATTCCGTTCACGCTCGCCACCGGCTCGATGACGGCGATGGAACGTGTCGCCGACGAGGCGGGCGGAGAACTGTGGTTTCAGCTTTACCTGTGGCCGGACCGCGACATGTCGCACGAGCTGGTGAACCGCGCCAAGGCCGCAGGCTACAAGGCGCTGGTGGTCACGGTTGACGGCGTGTCGTCGGGCAATCGCGAATACAATATTCGCAACGGTTTCACGCTGCCGTTCACCTACTCGCCGGTGGCGCTGGCGGACATGCTGATGCATCCGCGCTGGCTGTTTGGCGTGTTGTTCAAATATCTGGTGACCACCGGCATGCCGATGTATCAAAACTACCCGGAGCGCGCCAAGGCCAAAATGACCGCTGGCCCGATGGGCCGCTCAAGCCTGCGCACCGACTCGATCAAGTGGGACGACCTCGATGCGCTGCGCAAAATCTGGCCGCACAAGCTGATCGTCAAGGGCATCCTCAATGCCGACGACGCCGCATCGGCGGTCGATCATGGCGCCGACGGTATTGACGTATCGAATCACGGCGGCCGCAATCTCGACGGTATTATTTCGCCGATTGAAGCATTGCCTGAAATTGTTGATCGCGTGGGCAGCCGTGCAACGGTGTTCTGCGACAGCGGCATCCGCCGCGGCAGCGACGTGGTGAAAGCGCTCTGCCTGGGCGCGAACGCAGTAATGGTGGGCCGCTCGACGCTGTATGGCGTGGCGGCAGGTGGTGAGGAGGGTGCTGCACGCGCGCTGCAAATTTACCGTGACGAAATCCACCGCAACATTGCGTTGCTGGGCGTCAACACGCTATCGGAACTCGGCCCGCAGTATTTGAAATTCACCGACGCATCGCTGCGTCCGGCGAATGTGCGGCCAAATCTGCGGGTGATATCGGACGCGAAGGTGGCAGAGGGTTAATGTGGAGTGCGGGAGCTTGCTCCCGCACTCCACATTACTCAGGCGTGATTCCCGCGTCCTTAACAATCCGGCCAAAACGCGCGTATTCCGCTTTCACCAGCGCACCGAGTTCGCGCGGCCCCGCGGGAAACAAATCGAAGCCTTGCCCGCTGAAGCGCTCGCGCGTGTCTGCCTGTTGCATGACCTTGATCGCCTCTGTCGATAGCCGCTCCACGATGTCACGCGGCATTCCCGCCGGGCCGTAGAAGCCGTACCAGTTTTCCATGACGAATTGCGGGTGTCCGGCTTCTGCCGAGGTCGGCAGGTTGGGCAGCATGCCGTTACGTTTGGGCGCCAATGTCACGATGCCGCGCAGTTTGCCCTGCGTGACAAACGGCGCGACGCTCGACACCGCCACCACCACGATATCGACCTGCCCGCTGATCAGATCGACCAGCGCCACGGTCGCGCCCTTGTACGGTATGTGCACGATGTCGGTCTTGGTGAGTGACTTTAGCGCCTCCATCGCCAGGTGATTGGTGGAGCCGATGCCGCCGGAGCCATACGACAAGCGCTTGGGCTGCTTCTTCGCCAGATCGATTAGCTGCTGCAATGATTGCGCAGGCACCGACGGATGTATGGCCATCACATTGGGCACGCTGCCCAGCAGCGCGATCGGCGTGAAATCACGCAGCGGATCGTAGCCGGTGCGCTTGTAAAGAAACGGACTGAACACCAGCCCCGGCGGCGCTACCAGAAGCGTGTAGCCGTCGGGCGGCGACTTGGCGACGATTTCATTGCCGATGTTGCCGCCCGCGCCCAGACGCGGATCGACCACGAAGATCTGGCCGAAGGTCTCGGAGAACTTGGGCGCCAGCCAGCGCGCCATCAGATTGGTGCCGCCGGTGCCGAAGGGCAACACGATACGCACGGGTTTCACCGGGTATGCTTGCGCATGCGCGTTGTTGATTGCCAGTGTGGTGATGGCGGCAAGCATGCTCATCAGAATCGTGATTTGCATCGAAGAGTTTCCTGGTTCGGGTTCGCAGGGCGAATGATAAACTACCGCGACAAACTTTCAGAAGGCACATTCATCGTGGCGCTGTTGATCGACGAACACTGCATCAAGCAATTGCTCACCATGGATGATGCGCTTGCTGCCGTTGAGGAAGTGTTCCGCGCACAGGGGCAGGGCGGCGCCGCGAGCGTGACCAACGTGCCGCGCGTGCGCGTGCCGGTGAAGGGCGGCACCCTGCGCATCACTGCCGCGGTGTTGTCGTATCGCGGTTATTACGGCGTGAAAATTTCCAGCACGGCGGTGTTCGGCCGCGACGCGGGCCGCATGTTTTGTCTGTATCGCGAAGACACTGGCGCGCTGGCTGCCATCGTGCAGGTGTTCGCGATGGGCGCGATGCGCACTGGGGCGGCGAGTGGTGTCGCGACAAAATTTCTGGCCAACGATGATGCGGCGATACTCGGCGTGCTCGGCTCCGGCAGGCAGGCGCGCACGCAGGTTGAAGCGGTGTGCAAGGTGCGCACGATACGCGAGGTGCGCGTCTACAGCCCAAACCAATCACATCGCGACCGGTTTTGCATCGATATGAAAAATATCAATAAAAACAATTACTTATCTGTATCCAGTGCAGAGAATGCGGTGCGCGGTGCGGATGTGATCGTAAGTGCCACGACTGCCGAGCAGCCTGTCGTGCTGGGCAAATGGTTAAAACCTGGCGTGCATATCAACGCCATTGGCGCAAACTACGAACACCGGCGTGAGCTGGATAACGACGCCGTGCTCGCGACAAAATTTATTTGCGCCGATGATATTGAGCAGGTGCGATACGAATCCACCGATCTTGCCGGGCCGGTGAATGCCGGCCTGTTGAAGTGGGAACAAGTCAGGCCACTGTCGGAAGTGGTTGCGGGCCGTACACAAGGACGCACGGCGTGCGAGGACATCACGCTGTTCAAATCGCTGGGTGTGGCGATAGAGGATGTGGCGCTGGCAGTGTGCGCCTACGAACGCGCGCTCGCGCGCAACATGGGCGAGCAGTTGCCGGATTTGGCGGGTTAAAGCGCCTCGCCGGCAACGCCGCTACGTCACGCGCTGTCGCGCCACTTCAACTGGTGTGCCAGCCAAACTGTTGCGGCTTGCGCCCCGCGGCGTGATGCAATTGCACGTTGACCAGCGCCGGCCCGTTGAACGCCATTGCGCCGTCGAGCGCGGCTTTCAGATCCTTGGGGTCGGTGACGAAGTAGCCCTTGCCGCCGAACGCCTCCATCATCTTATCGTAACGCGCGCCTACCGTCAGATGACCCGGAGCGGCCTGCAACGGATCGTCGGGCAGTTTGTCCGTGCCGCTGCCGATGCCGCCGTTGTTGAGCACGATGATTTTCACCGGCATCTTGTGGCGGCAAACGGTTTCCATTTCCATGCCGGAAAACCCAATCGCCGAGTCGCCGGACACCGAAACGATCGGACGATCCGGGTGCACGGCGGCGGCCGCCAGCACAAAGCCCATGCCCACGCCCATGGTGCCGAAGCTGCCGGCATCGAGCCGCGTGCGCGGGCTGTTGTTCGGCATCTGCGTGCGCCCGATGTCCATGGTGTTAGCACCCTCGCCGATGATGATGGCGTTCTTGGGTATCCACGGGCTGATGTCACGAAACGCGCGGTAGTAATTGGTGGGCGCCGATTCGTCGTCGATCATCGACTGGATTTGTTTTGCGTTGGCGGCTGATTTCTCGGCGATGGCCTTGTGCCACGGCGTATCTTTCGGATAAAACCATTCGATGCCTTCGAGTGCGCGATTCATTTGCCCGACGATAGCCTTGCCGTCGCCCACCAGCGCCACTTCGGCGGGGACGTTCTGGCTGATCGCTTCCGGCGAGATATCAAGTTGCACGATGCGCACGTTTTTATTGAAGCGCGGCGGCAGGCCGAAGTGCATGATCCAGTTAAGCCGCGCACCCATCAGCACGATGACATCGGCTTCCTGCAGCGCGTGGCTGCGGGCGGCGCCCACCGACAGCGGGTGGCTGTCGTCCATCACGCCCTTGCCCATGGGCGAGGCGAGGAACGGCACGCCGGTGCGCTCGATGAACGCGCGCACTTCTTCCTCGGCGCCGGACCAGGCCATGCCCTTGCCGACGATGACCAGCGGGCGTTGCGCCTGGCGCAAAACGCCTATCGCCTGATCAATGTATTCCTGCGGCGCCGCGATGCGCGGCGGATCGGCGCAACGGCCGGGGAAACGGATCGTGTCTTCTTCCGCCTCGCCCAGAATGATGTCGTCGGGCATATCGAGATACACCGCGCCGGGCCGGCCATAGATGGAATTACGCACCGCCATTTCGACATAGAACGGAATGCGATGCGGTTGCTCCACCGCGTGCGCGAATTTGCAAAACGGTGTCGCGATCAGCACCTGGCGTTCTTCCTGGAACGCGCCCATGCCGTTTTGTTTCACCGGCGACGCGCCGCCGATGAGGATCATCGGCCAGCAGTTTTCCTTGGCATTTGAAAGCCCGGACAAACCATGCACCACGCCCGGCCCCGACACCACCAGACATGCGCCGGGCCGGCCCGTCATGTAGCCGACGGCCCCGGCCGCATACGAGGCGGCCTGTTCATTGCGGCAACCGTAGAACTTGATGCCGGCTTTTTGCGCCTCGCGCGCGATCGGCTGCACCGGGAAGCCGACAATGCCGAACATGTAATCAACACCCTGATCTTTTAGTGCCCGCGCCATGATTGCGGCGCCCGTTAGTTTTGCCATGGTATTTTCGCGACGCCGGTTAAGACGGTGCGCGCCTCCCTGTGAGAAAGACTGATGGATCGATACCTGAACGTTGTGGACGGCAGATCAATGCACGGCGTATTACCGGTGATTCTTGCGAAACCCTCCACCTCGTGCCAAGCGCGAATGCAGCGCGAATAACTATAACGCAACTGGATCGATGAATACAACGGCAGCCGCAGTTTGCGCTACCACAGCCCTTTCAGGCGTCCGCCGTCCAGATTGAGTGACACGCCGGTGATGTAGCTCGCGCGCTCCGAGCACAAAAACACGATCGCGTTGGCGAGTTCCCCTGGTTTGCCGAAGCGGTTGAGCGAATTCTTGCGCGCGGCGAGACGGCGCGCTTCTTCTTCGGTTTTGACCTGTAGCTCTTGCTGCAAGCCCTGCGCGTTGCGTTGCCACAGATTGGTGGCGACCCAGCCGGGGCATACCGCGTTGACCAGCACATTGTCTTCGCCGAATTCGGTGGACAGCGACTTGGTGATGTTGAGCAAGCCGCTGTTGGTGATGCCGCTGCCGAACATGTATGGGTCGGGTTCCTTGCCCGCACCGCCGATGATGTTGACGATGCGGCCCCACTTTTGCGCCTTCATGATTGGATAGACGAGACGAATCGCGCGCAGAAAGCCGAATATCTTGGTCTCGAACTGTTCTTTCAGGCCGGCGTCGTTCATCACCGCGAAGCGGCCCGAATACATCTGCCCCGCGTTGTTGAGCAGAATATCCACGGTGCCGAATTTTTGTTGCGTGGCTTCGACCAGACGCGCGATGTCGGCTTCCTTGGTCATGTCGGCGACGGTGGCGTGTATCTCGCCGCCGGTCTGCGCTGCAAGTTCGGTGCGGGTTTTTTCCAGCGACCCGGCATTGCGCCCGCAAATCATCACGCGCACGCCTTCCTCCAGAAACTGGCGCGCCGCTTCACGCCCGATGCCGCGGCTGCCGCCGGTGACGATGGCCGCACGGCCCTTGATGCCCAAATCCATGGTGATTCCTTTCGATGAATGAGGGCCGCATTTTAGTTGAAGTTGCAATGGCCAAGTATGATTGCGCTTTCGCGTAAGGAATCACGAGCATGGACATAGGATTTATCGGACTGGGACAAATGGGGCAGGGTATGGCGGCGCGGCTGATTGAGCGCGGCCATCGGCTGACGGTATGGAATCGTTCGCAAGGGGCGGTGAAAGTATTGCGCGCGCGCGGCGCGCGTGTGGCGGATAGTCTGGCGCAGGTGATTGATACTGAAGTTGTGATCAGCATGCTGGCCGACGATGCGGCGGCGGATGCGGTGTGGGTTGCATCAGGTCTTGTCAAACAAATGCACAGTGGTGCGCTGCATCTGAACATGGCATCAGTGAGCCTTGCCAAGGGGAAAAGCCTTGAAGAACTGCATCGCGCGGGCGGGTCGGGCTATGTGGCCGCACCTGTTTTCGGCCGACCGGAATTCGCGACGAACGGTGAACTGGATATTGTCGCGGCGGGCGAGCCGAACGCCATTGCGCGTTGCGTACCGCTGTTCGAGGCGCTGGGGCGGCGCTGGTTCAATGCGGGCGCCACGCCGCATCACGCCAACATCGTCAAGATCGCGCGCAATTTTTTGCTGTCGTCGATCATCGAAAGTCTCGGTGAAGCGTTCGCGCTGGTGGCGAAATCAGGCGTGGAGCCGAAGACGCTCTACGACATCATCACCAGCACCTCGATGAACGCCCCGGCGTTCAAGAATTACGGCGGCTTCATGTTGTCGCCGCCGGAGAAGGTGGCGTTTCCGCTGCGGCTGGGGTTGAAGGATGTTGAACTGGCGTTGCAGGCGGGCGCCGATACCTCGGTCGCCATGCCAACGGCTCGGGTAATTCGTGAACAACATCTTGCGGCGATTGCCGCAGGTTACGGCGACAAGGACTGGGCCGCGCTGGGGAACTACCAAATGGATCGAACCTAGGATGGGTGAAACCCATCACAAACGCACGTTGCGTTGCGATGGGTTTCACCCATCCTACATGCGCCGCATGATCTCACTCGCACGCTCGGCGATCATGATCGTGGGCGCATTTGTGTTGCCTGACGTAATCGTCGGCATGATCGAGGCATCGATCACGCGCAGGCGTTCGATGCCACGCACCTTGAAGTCGGTATCGACTACAGCGGTGGGGTCGGTTGCGCGGCCCATCTTGCAGGTGCCGACCGGATGGAAAATCGTGGTGCCGATGTTGCCGGCGGCCTTGATTAATTCTTCATCCGTCTGAAACGCCGGCCCCGGCATGAATTCCTCGGGCTCGTATTGCTTCAGCGCCTCGCTTTCCAGCACGATGCGGCGCGTGACGCGAATGGAATCAATCGCGACTTTGCGGTCTTCCTCGGTGGACAAATAGTTTGGCGCTATCGCCGGGTACGCACGCGGGTCGCTGCTGACGATGCTCACATGGCCGCGCGATGTGGGGCGCAGGTTGCATACGCTCGCGGTGAACGCGGGGAATTTGTGCGGCGGCTCGCCGAAGCGGTCGAGCGAAATCGGCTGCACGTGGTACTCAAGATTGGCGCTGCGTTGTGACGGATCGGATTTGACGAACGCTCCGGTCTGCGAGGGCGGCATGGTCATCGGGCCGGTACGCTTGAGTGCGTATTCGAGTGCGATTTTCATTTTGTACCACCATGAATCGAGCAGGGTGTTCAGCGTCATCGCGCCCTTGATCTTGTAGGCGAGCCGCAGTTGCAGATGGTCTTGCAGGTTTTCGCCCACGGGCAGGTCGTGTACCACGGGGATGCCGTGCTGCTTGAGCAACGCCGCCGGGCCGATGCCGGAGAGTTGCAAAATTTGCGGGCTGCCGATGGAACCGGCGCTGAGGATGGTTTCGCGCCGCGCTTCGGCGAATTCGACCTTGCGCCCGCGCGAAAATTCAACGCCGAGCACGCGCCGCCCCTGCATGCGCAGCTTGTGCGTGAGCGCGCCGGTGATCACGGTGACATTGGGCCGTTCCATCGCGGGGCGCAAAAATGCCTTCGCCGCGCTCCAGCGCATGCCGTTTTTTTGCGTCACGTCAAAGCGCGAGATGCCTTCGTTGTCGCCGCGATTAAAATCATCGGTGAGCGGCACTCCATGCTCGACCGCGGCATCGCGAAACGCGTCGATGATGTCCCAGCGCACGCGCGGGGTATCAACATGCAACTCGCCGCCCGAGCCGTGTTTCTCGTCGCCGCCTTTCCAGTGATCCTCGACTTGCATGAAAGTGGGCAGCACGTTTTGCCACGACCAGCCGGAGTCGCCGGTGAGCATCGCCCATTCGTCGTAATCGCGCGCCTGCCCGCGCAGATACAGCATGGCGTTGATCGACGAACTGCCGCCGAGCACGCGCCCGCGCGGGTAATTGATCGCGCGGCCATTAAGCCCCGCTTCGGGCACGGTCTTGTAACACCAGTCGGTGCGCGGATTGCCGATGCAATAAAGGTAACCGACGGGAATGTGTATCCAGTGCCAGTTATCCTTGCCGCCGGCTTCGAGCACCAGCACTGAAACGTTCGGGTCGGCGGAGAGGCGATTGGCGAGCACGCAGCCGGCGGAGCCGGCGCCAATGATGATGTAGTCGTAGGTGGTGGCGGACACTTCAAAACCTTTTTTTGACACAGATTAACGCAGATTTTCGCGGATGAATCGCCGGGAAATTGATCGCTACGTGCTTTCGATTGCCAGTAGGCGCGACAGTGCCGCGGAAAAAATCTGTGTTCATCTGCGTAAATCCGTGTCGAAAGATTTTGACGTTTAACGTTTCCGCAATCCCAAAAGCTTTGCCGCATTGCCGCTGATAATCAAATCCTTCTGCGCGCGCGTTAGTCTCTTGTCTTTTTCGACGAAATCCACCGGCTTGTAATAACCCATGTCGTAAGGGTAATCGGTGCCGATCACCACATGATCCGCGCCATACAGATTTACGAGGTGATCCAACTGCGGTTCGCCGAACACCATGGTGTCGTAGTAGATTTTTTTCATGTAATACGACGGCGGGCGCGTGATGTGGTCGTGGCATTCAGGGCGCACGTTATAGGCGTGGTCCATGCGCGCGGGATAGTGGCCGAGAAAACCGCCTCCGTGCGCGGTCACGATCTTGAGTTTTGGGTAACGCTCCAGCACGCCGCCGAACACAATGTGCGCGAGCGCCACCGTGGTGTCGAGAGGGTTGCCGATCACATTGGTGAGAAAATGTTTGGTCAGGCGCTGCGGCGAGGTGAAGCCGATCGGGTGCAAAAACACCACCGCGCCGAGTTCCTCGCATTTGGCCCACATTTTTTCGTATTGCGGGTCGGCGATCTCCGCGCCGGCGACGTTGGTGCCAATCTCGATGCCCTTGAAATTGAGCTTCTTCATGCAGTAAACCAACTCGGACACCGCATCTTTCGGCGACTGCATCGGCAGCGTACCCAGCGGTGCAAAACGATCCGGGTGCGCGGCGGTCACCTCCGCCAGCCGCTCGTTGATGGTACGCGCGACTTTTTTACCGAGCTCCGGCTCGACGCCGTAGTAATACTGCAAAGGTGAAGTGGAAATCGCCTGCACGTCGATGTCCATCTTGTCCATGTCGGCGATGCGCTGATCGATATCGGTGAGTTTTTTGTGCAGGTCTTGGTGCAGTTTTTTCTGCTGCGCCTCGGTGCGCGGATTGCCGTAGCGCGCGGTGGGCGAGGCATTGGTCACTGATTGTTTGGCGATGGCATCGGCGGCATCGGTGTGGATGTGGCAATGCAGATCGACAGAGATTGCCTTCGACTTGCCTTTTACTTTGACGGTTTTTAGGCTCGCGGGTTTTGCGGCGGATGCACTTTGAGGCTTGCACGAATACGGCATGATTGTTCCTTGTTGTTGATTGACGGCGAGAATAACATCGCCGAGGGTCTATTCGTAAGTAATTGTTTTTATTGACATTTTGTGCAATGGATATTTGTCCTTAGAATAGCACTCACATCCACTGATACCGGAGCCGCCATGGACTTGCGATTTACTCCAGACGAAAACCAGTTTCGCGACGAAGTGCGCGAATTTTTTCGCACCGCATTGCCCGCCGACATTCGCAGGAAATGCGAAGCCGGCATGCGCATCGGCAAGGCAGACACCGTGCGCTGGCAGCAAATTCTCAACGCCAAGGGCTGGGCCGTGCCAAGCTGGCCGGTGGAATGGGGCGGCACTGGCTGGAACGCGGTGAAAACTTATATCTTCAAGGAAGAGTTGCAGATGGCGCCCGCGCCCGATCCGCTGTCGTTCAACGTCAGCATGGTCGGCCCGGTGCT
>CAMDLH010000026.1 GCA_945901405.1 Bordetella parapertussis
TGTTTACCTGGTTGAACAATCTGATGAGCGAAGTTATCCACGGGCGCGCGTGCGGCTCCCTCCATAGAGCCAGAGCGCGCGCGCCGGTGGGTAACTTTGCGGCGGTCATTGCGTCCGATGGGTTTTCAAGCGGTATTAGCGAAAGGTTAAACCACAAGACCGAAGTCACCATCGGAAAAATCTGTTGCTTAGAGACGCAAAAAATGTAAAAACATGTTCTTAATCAGTTACTTGGGAAAATACCCTAGCAAAACTCACCCACTGTTTCTGCTGACGAACCTGAGTTTTTAGTGTTTAGTTTTTAGTTGAAATAATCCGCGCGCTTTGCGCGCGCAAGCGAATCACTCAATCCCCAATCCTAACTCCTGATGTTCACCTACTTCGATCACAACGCCACCACGCCGCTCGACGAGCGCGTGCTCGATGCGATGCTGCCGTTTCTGCGCGAGCAGTACGGCAATGCGTCGAGCCGCCACGATCTGGGCATCACGGCGCGGCGTGCGATCGACCGGGCGCGCGAGCAGGTGGCGGCGTTGACGAACGTGCGGCCGGTGCAGGTGGTGTTCACTTCCGGTGGCACCGAGGCTAACAATCTTTTCGTCAAGGGCGCGGCGAGTGTGCTGAAGCCCTCGCAGATTGCGGTGAGCGCGATTGAACATCCGTGCGTGGCCAAACCCGCGCTGGACCTTGTTCGTCAAGGCTGGAAGCTGCGCCAACTCGCGGTGACGCACGACGGCGCGGTTGATCTTGCCGACGTGGATGCGGCGTTGAAAGAGCCGACCGGTATTGTGTCGGTGATGCTTGCCAACAACGAAACCGGCGTGATTCAGGATGTCGCTGCCATAGGTGAGCGCGCGCGGCGCGCGAAGGCGTGGATGCACACCGACGCGGTACAGGCGCTGGGCAAGATCGCGATTGATTTCGAGGCGCTCAACGTGCATGCGATGACGCTGTCCGCGCACAAGATTTACGGCCCCAAGGGCGCGGGCGCGCTCATCGTTGACAAGCGCATCGAATTGCGGCCACTGCTGTCCGGTGGCGGACACGAGCAAGGCATGCGTTCGGGCACCGAGAACGTGCCGGCCATCGTCGGCTTTGGCGCGGCGTGTGAATTGGCCGCGAGCCGTATGAATGAACTCGCGCCGCGTTTAGAGCAATTGCGCGGTCGTGTCGAGAAGGGGCTTGTGAGTTTGGGAGCGGTAATTTTTGGCGCCACTGCCGCGCGCGTGCCCAACACCAGCTACTTCGCATTCAAGGGCATCGACGGTGAAACACTGGTGATCGAACTCGACAAGCTGGGTTACGGCGTCGCGGCGGGTGCGGCGTGTTCCAGCACGAGCAGCGAGCCTTCGGCGACTTTGCTGGCGATGGGCGTGGCGCCGGATATCGCACGTGGCGCGGTGCGTTTTTCGCTCGGTGCGGCGAATGTGCCGCATGAGATTGACGGGTTTTTGATTGCGTTAAATGGATTGGTAAAACGCCTGCGCGGTTTGACGGCCGTGGCAGCGTAAGACGTAAAGCAAGGAGCAAATCATGACGATACAACTGACTGAAAACGCAGCCAAACAAATCAAAACGCAGCTAACCAAGCGCGGCAAAGGCGTGGGCTTGCGCGTGGGCATCAAGAAAGTCGGCTGCTCGGGCTGGGCTTATACCTACGACTACGCCGACGACGTGAAAAGCGGCGACCAGGTGATCGAGGCGTTTGACACCAAGCTGGTGGTGGATGGCAAAAGCCTGGAGTTTCTCGATGGCTCGAAACTCGATTTTGTGAAGGATGGATTGAAACAGACCTTCAAGTTCGAAAATCCGAACGTCGATGCAACCTGCGGCTGCGGCGAGTCATTCAGCGTCAAGGAACAAGCGTGACGCGCGCCTCACACCTCACCCCTCACGCTTCACGAGGTTAGGCCATGAGCACAGTTTTAGAAAATCTCGTCAACCAGCCCTACAAGCACGGCTTCGTCACGGACATCGAATCGGAGACCGTGGCCAAGGGTTTGGATGAAGACCTCATACGCCTGATCTCCAGCAAGAAGCAGGAGCCCGATTGGCTGCTGGAGTTTCGCCTTGCCGCGTATCGTCACTGGCTGACGATGACCGAGCCGGCGTGGCCCAACGTCAAGTATCCGAAGATTGATTTTCAAGCGATCAGTTACTACTCCGCGCCGAAAAAGAAAAAATTGAAGAGCATGGATGAAGTCGATCCCGAACTGCTCAAGACTTTTGAAAAGCTCGGCGTGCCGATGAACGAACGCGCGGCGCTGGCGGGCGTCGCGGTCGACGTGATATTCGATTCGGTGTCGGTGGCTACCACCTACAAACAAAAGCTCGCCGACGTGGGCATCATCTTCTGCTCAATCTCCGAAGCAGTGCGCGAGCATCCCGAACTCGTGAAGAAATACATGGGCTCCGTGGTGCCGACGGGCGACAACTACTACGCGGCGCTCAATTCGGCGGTGTTCACCGATGGCTCGTTCTGTTTCATCCCCAAGGGCGTGAAATGCCCGATGGAGTTGTCGACGTACTTCCGTATCAACACGCAGGACTCCGGCCAGTTCGAGCGCACGCTGATCGTGGCGGAAGAGGGCGCGTCGGTGTCGTATCTCGAGGGCTGCACCGCGCCCAAATTCGACACCAATCAGTTGCACGCAGCGGTGGTGGAACTCGTCGCGTTGGATAACGCCGATATCAAATATTCGACCGTGCAGAACTGGTACGCGGGCGACGAGAACGGCATCGGCGGCATCTACAACTTCGTCACCAAGCGCGGCCTGTGCAAAGGCGTGAATTCACGCATCTCATGGACGCAGGTGGAGACCGGCTCGGCGATCACCTGGAAATATCCGTCGTGCGTGTTGCTTGGCGACAATTCGGTGGGCGAATTTTATTCGGTGGCGCTCACCAACCACTATCAGCAGGCCGACACCGGCACCAAGATGATTCACGTCGGCAAAAATACGCGCAGCACCATCGTCAGCAAAGGCATTTCCGCCGGGCGCTCGAACAACAGCTACCGCGGCCTGGTGAAAATCGGCGCCAACGCCGAGGGCGCGCGCAATTATTCGCAATGCGATTCGATGCTGATCGGGCAGAAGTGCGGCGCGAATACGTTTCCGTATATTCAAGTCAACAACCCGACGGCAAAGGTCGAGCACGAAGCCACCACCTCAAAAATCGGCGAAGACCAGTTGTTCTACTTCCAGAGCCGGGGTATAGGTGCGGAAGAGGCTATCTCCATGATTATTAATGGTTTTTGTAAAGACGTGTTTCAGCAACTGCCGATGGAGTTCGCGGTGGAAGCGACCAAGCTGCTGGGGTTGAAGCTTGAGGGTAGCGTTGGTTAACAAACAAATTTTGACGCGGATTAACGCAGATTAACGCAGATCAATTCTGGTGGTTTTTAATCTGCGTAAGTCTGCGTAAGTCTGCGAAATCTGTGTCAAAGGTTTTGATTTTTAAAGTCAAACAGTAATCAATGAACAATCCCAATTCCAAAATTCTGCTCGAAGTAAGCAACGTAACCGCCTCGGTCGCGGGCGTTGAAATCCTCAAGGGCATCAACCTCACGGTGCGCGCGGGCGAAGTGCACGCGATCATGGGGCCGAATGGTTCGGGCAAAAGCACGTTTTCCAAACTGCTTGCCGGGCACCCTGCATATGAGTTGAAAAGCGGGCAGGTGCAACTCGAAGGCAAGGATTTGTTTGTGCTGTCGGCCGAGGAGCGTGCGCGTGCCGGCTTGTTCCTGGGCTTTCAGTATCCAGTCGAAATCCCCGGCGTATCCAACAGCGCGTTTCTGCGGCTCGCCTACAACACCGTGCAAGGCGCGCGCGGACGTGATGAGCTTGATCCGCTGGAGTTCGACGATTACGTGCGCGAAAAAATGAAGCTGCTCGACATGAATCCGGAGTTTCTTGACCGCAGCGTCAACGACGGATTCTCTGGCGGTGAGAAAAAGCGCAATGAGATTCTGCAAATGGCGCTGCTCGAACCGAAACTCGCGATTCTCGATGAAACCGATTCGGGTCTGGACATCGACGCGCTGCGCATCGTCGCCGGTGGCGTCAATCAGTTGCTGACGAAAGACAACGCCGTGGTGCTGGTGACGCACTATCAGCGTCTGCTCAACTACATCGTGCCCGACTACGTGCACGTGATGAACGCCGGCCGCATCATCAAGACCGGCGGCAAGGAACTGGCGTTGGAACTCGAAAGCCGCGGTTACGACTGGGTGGTCGATGCGTCGCAGAAGGCTGTCGCGGCATGAGCGCTGTTGTAACGCATCCGTACATCGCGGGTCTGCTCGCGGGCAGCGGCGATCTGCCGCGCTGCGCGCTCGCGTGGCTGAATGAGCGGCGCAGCGCCGCGCTCGAACGCGCCAATGCGCTGAGTGTGCCCACCACGCGCGACGAGGAATGGCGCTTTACCGACATCACGCCGCTCACACGGCTTAAGTTCCTGCCGGCAGCGGGGTTGCCGCAACTGGCGGCGGCGGACATCGAAAGTTTTCGCGTGCCCGAAGCGTCGGTGCGGCTGGTCTTCGTTGATGGTGTTTACTCGCCCGCATTGTCGGAAGCAGGCGCGCTGCCCGCGGGCGTGCGCGTGAGCACGCTCTCATCGGGCCTTGAGAACGATGGCGCGCGTCTCGCGCCGCATCTGGCAAAACACGCCGCGTTTGATCAACACGTATTTGCCGCACTCAACACCGTGCATCTAAGTGTAGGCGCGCTGCTGGTGCTCGACAAAAATGCACGCCTGGCCGCGCCCGTACACGTGTTGCATATCGCCACGTGCAAGGATGCCGTGGTGCATCCGCGCTGTCTGGTGGTTGCGGACGAGGGCAGCGAGTGCGCGCTGATCGAAGACTATGTTGCGCTGACGGCGGATGCGTATTTTCGCAATGCCGTGACCGAGATCGCGGTAGGCGCGAATGCGCAAGTGCGCCACATCCGTTTGCAACGCGAGAGCATGGCGGCATTTCATATCGCGTCTTGCGCGGTGAAACTCGCGAAGGACGCGCGCTATTTTTCGCATGCGGTGAGCTTTGGGGCGCGTATTTCGCGCTTTGATTTGAATGTTACGCAAGAGGGCGAGGGCGTTGACGTGAAGATCGACGGGCTTGCGCTGATCGCCGGTCGCCAATTGGCCGACACGCACACCACGGTGGATCACGCCAAGGCGCACGGGCATTGCGAGCAATTGCATAAATGCATCGTCGGCGGCGGCGCGCATGCGGTGTTCAACGGCAAGGTGCTGGTGCGCGAGGGCGCGCAACTGACCGATTCGTCGCAGCAGAGCCGCAACCTGCTGCTCTCCAACAAAGCGCATATCGACACCAAGCCGCAACTGGAAATTTTTGCCGATGACGTGAAGTGCGCGCATGGCGCAACCGTGGGCCAACTGGATGCCGAACATCTTTTTTATCTGAAAAGCCGCGGGCTCACCGAGACGGCGGCGCGCAACCTGCTCACCTACGCGTTCGGCGCGGAAGTGATCGGACGCATACCCGTGCGGTCCATTGTGAAGCGGCTGGAACAAACCGTGATGGCGCAGACCCAAGTCAACTTGTAAAACCATGACAGCACCCCTTAACGCCGCACAAGTAGCGCCACCGCGCGTGTTCGATATCGAGCAAATCCGCGCGGACTTTCCGATCCTGAAACTCAAGGTCAACGGCAAGCCGCTGGTTTTTCTGGACAATGCGGCTTCCAGCCAGATGCCGCAGCCGGTGATCGACCGCTGGGTGAAGTATGAGTCTAGTCAGCACGCGAACATACACCGCGCGGTGCATTATCTGTCAGAGACGGCGACCGCCGAATACGAAATCGCGCGCCGCAAGTTGCAAACGTTCGTCAATGCCAAAGAGGAACGCGAAGTCATTTACACCAGCGGCACCACCGAGAGCATCAACCTCGTGGCGCATGCGTGGGGCCGCAAGTTTTTGAATGCGGGCGACGAGATCATCCTCACCACGCTGGAGCATCACTCCAACATCGTGCCGTGGCAGATGGTGGCGGCGGAGAAGTGTGCAAAGATTCGCGTCGTGCCGATCAATGATCGCGGCGAACTGTTGATCGACGAGTACAAAAAACTCTTCAACGCCAACACTAAATTCGTCGGCGCGACGCATGTGTCGAACGCGCTCGGCACCATCACGCCGGTGCGCGAGCTGATCGAAATCGCGCACGCGCATGGCGTGCCGATACTCATTGACGGCGCGCAAGCCGCGCCGCATCTGAAGGTGGATGTGCAGGCGCTGGATTGCGATTTCTACGCGTTCTCCGGCCACAAACTGTGCGGCCCCACCGGCATCGGCGTACTCTATGGCAAGGCCGCGCTGCTGGAGCAAATGAATCCGTTCAAGGGCGGCGGCGACATGATTTTGTCGGTGACGTTCGAGAAAACGACTTACGCGCCGATCCCCGCCAAGTTCGAGGCGGGCACGCCGCCCATCGCCGCCGCGATCACGCTGGGCGCGGCGATTGATTACCTTTCCGGCATCGGCATGGAGCGCATCGCCGCGCATGAAACCGATCTGCTCGATTACGCCACCACGCAGGTGAATCGCCTGCCTGGGGTAAGCATCATCGGTGCCGCCGAGAAGAAGGCGGCGGTGTTGTCGTTCAAGATCGACGGCGTGCATCCGCACGACGTGGGCACGCTGCTCAACGAAGATGGCGTGGCCATCCGCACCGGCCACCACTGCGCGCAGCCGGTGATGCAGCGCTTCAAGGTGCCCGCGACCTCGCGCGCGTCGTTCGCGTTTTACAACACCATGGCGGAAGTGGATGCGCTGGTGGCGTCGATCAAGCGTGTGCAGAAGGTTTTTGGGTGATCGCGAAGGTCAAAATCAGGGTCAAAGGCGTTTTAGCCACAGATGAACACAGATAACCCCAAGAACGAACTGGTTTTCAACTGTTTTTATCTGTGTTCATCCGTGGCTAAAAAGGTTTTCGTTTTTAAGTGTGCAACACAATCGTAATCGGATAGCCACGCGATGGCTGACAGCAAAAATCTCTATCAGGAAGTGATCCTCGATCACAACAAGAAGCCGCGCAACTGGGGTGCGCTGGCGGATGCCACGCATAAATCCGAGGGCGTGAATCCCTTGTGTGGCGACCATATTCACCTGGCGCTGCGCGTGAATGGTGATGCGGTCGAGGCGATCAGCTTCGAGGGCGAGTCGTGCGCGATCTGCAAGGCTTCGGCGTCGATGATGACCGCGGCGGTCAAGGGCAAGTCGCGCAATGATGCTGAACAAATGGTGAATGAATTTCGCGACATGGCCACCGGCAAACTCGATACCGCGACCACGCCGCATCATCTGGGCCGTCTCACGGTTTTTTCCGGTGTGCGCGATCTGCCGACGCGCGTGAAGTGTGCGATCCTGCCGTGGCACACGTTGCACGCGGCGCTCAATGCACAGACCACGACCTCCACCGAAGCCGATGCGGACCCGATGCACGCCCCTGTGATTGGAACCTAAAAAACGTAATAACAACAAATACTTACTGTAGCTCACAACAATGCCTAAAATCGCTGAAATCGAACCGACGCCGAATCCGAACGCGATGAAGTTCATCCTGAAGGAGCCGCTGACCTGGGGCATCACGCGCTCGTACGACAGCGCGGAAAAAGCCGTGGGCGACGCGCTGGCGCTGCAACTCTTTGATATCGAACACGTGACCAATGTGTTTTATGTCGATCACTGGATCACCGTCACGCAGAACGGCCAGGCCGAGTGGCAGGAACTCATGCGCAAGCTCGCGGTGCCGATACGCGATGCTCCCGCGGCCGACGAGCAATCATCGAAACTCATGCAGCAGACCGAAGCGGAGTTCGATCCCTCGAAGATGAGCGCGGCCGATCTCGAGCGGCTCGACAAGATTAACGAATTGCTTGATGAACAAATTCGTCCGTATCTGCAGAACGACGGCGGAGACTTGCACGTCGTGGGCCTCGAGGGCAACAAGCTCTCAGTGCATTATCAGGGCGCGTGCGGCAGTTGCCCCAGTTCGCTGTCGGGCACGCTTGCCGGCATTGAAAATCTGGTGAAGTCGATCGAGCCGGATATCGAGGTGGTGGCGGTTTGAGTGATTGGATTGGTGTCGCCAAGGCCGGCGGGCTTGCGCCGGGCGAATGGCGTAGCGTCGATGCCGACGGCACGCAAATCGCGGTGTTCAATATCGGCGGCGAATATTTCGCCATTGAAGACGTATGCACGCACGACGGCGGCCGCTTGACTGGCGGATTCGTGATCAATGATGAAGTCGTGTGCGTGCGCCACGGCGCGCGTTTTTGCGTGAAGACCGGCGAGGCGACATGCCCGCCCGCATACGAGCCCGCGGCGAAGTTCCCGGTGCGCGTCGAAAACGGCGAAATCCAGACGCGCGACGACCGCTGGGATTAAACGGCTGCCCCTGTGCGCTGCGCGCCGATGCTAGAATTTGCGCCGACTGAATGTAGAACGCTCTGGAGGAGCCGCATGTCCATACGAACCATCGCCGCGGGCATCGCGCTTGCTTTGTCAGCCGCAAGCGCGGCCGCGCAATATCCCGTCAGACCGATACGCGTGGTGGTGCCGTTTGCGTCGGGCTCGAGCACCGATGTGGTGATGCGCATACTCGCGCAGCCGCTGGGGCAATCGATGGGGCAGACCTTCGTGGTGGACAACCGCCCCGGCGGCGACGGCGCCATTGCCGGCGAGCTGGTGGCGAAAGCACCTTCCGATGGCTACACGCTGATGCTGGCGACCAACAGCCCGCTGTCGGCGGTGCCGCACTTACGCAAGAAGCCGCCATACGACGCGGTCAAGGATTTCACCGCGATCACCATGATCGGGCGCTACACGTTCCTGGTGGCGGTCAACCCCGCGGTGCCGGCAAAGACGCTCGCCGATTTATTCAATCAGGCGCGCGCAAATCCGGGCAAGCTTAACTACGCATCGGGCAACACCAGCAGCATCGTCATCACCGCAATGCTGCAATCCATGGCGGGCGTGAAGATGACGCATATTCCGTACAAGAGCGAGCCGCCGGCGGTGATCGATCTCATTTCCAATCAGGTGCAGGTGATGGTGACTTCATACGCCACCGTCGCCGCGCACATGCGCGAAGGGCGCGTGCGCCCGCTCGCGGTGGCGTTGAACCAGCGCAGTTCGCAAATGCCCAATGTTCCGACGATAGCCGAGGCGGGCTTTCCGAAATTCACCCTGACACCGTGGGCGGGCATGTTCGGCCCAGCCAATATGCCCAAGGCGGTGGTGGACAAACTGAACTCCGAATTCAACGCGCAGTTAAAGCGCCCCGAAATCCGCGCGCAGCTCGATCAACAGGCCTTCGCCGGCGAAGGCTCCACGCCGGAGTGGCTCGCCAACTGGACGCGCCAGCAGCTCGACACCTGGGGCGCGACCATGCGCGAGGCGGGGATCAAGCCTGAGTGACAGGATTGAGGAGTGAGGATTGAGCAAGCCTGGCGGCATTTCCACTAAAGTGGTTTTCCTGAATCCTCAATCCATATAGCTCAATCCTGATTGTCATGGACACTCTGACCCACGCCCTCTCCGGCGCGCTGCTGGCGCGGGCCACGGCGCCGAAGGATGGCCCCGATGTATTGCCGTTGCGCCGCCGGATATTGCTCGGATTTCTCGCGGCTGCCGCGCCTGATCTGGATGTCGTGGCGCATTTGATGTCGCCGCTGTCGCATCTCGTTCATCATCGCGGCATCACGCATTCGTTGCTGATCCTGCCGCTGTGGGCGCTGCTGCTGGGCTGGCTGTGCTCGAAGCTGTGGCGCGACGAACGCGGCTGGCGCGCCTACGCGGGCATTATCGCGCTGGGTATAGGCGCGCATATCGCGGGTGATGTGATCACCTCGTACGGCACGATGATCTTCGCGCCGTTTTCGGATTTGCGTTACGAGATATCCACTACCTTCATCATCGACCGGTGGTTCTCCGGCATCATCTTGCTTGGACTCATTGGTGCATTGATCTGGCGCGCGTCGCGCGTGCCGGCAGCTGTTGGATTGGCGGTGCTGTTTGCTTACGTCGGATTTCAGTACGCGCTTAAACAACAAGCCATCGACTTCGGCGAGCAATACGCGCGAACCGCGGGCTTGCAGCACGCAAAAGTTTCGGTGCTGCCGCGGCCCGTGTCACCCTTTAACTGGATGGTAATCGTCGAGGCGGACAACACATATCACTACACGCTGGTCAGCCTGTCGCGCAAAGAAGCGCCGCCGCCGTTGCAGACGGACGCCGGATTTCTTACCAAGCTCGGTGCGCCGTACATGCCGCTGGCGCAAGCACAGTGGGTCAAGGCCGCGCGTTACGGCGCGGCGCGCGAACAAGCGGCCATTGCGAAAGAAGCGCTGGCGCGTCCCGAGTTCGATTTTTTTCGCTGGTTCGCGGCGTATCCAATGTTGTATCGTATCGATGCGGGTAGCCCTTCGACTTGCGTGTGGTTTCAGGACTTGCGGTTTTTTACGCCGGGGCGCGCGTATTGGCCGTTTCGTTACGGCATGTGCCGCGACGAAACGGGGCAATGGCGGGCGTTCGAGCTTGTGGGCGGCGTCACCCCGCATGCGCTTCGATAAAATGTCAACTAGCCGCCCTGTTTGCCGTTAGAGTGGAAACCCAAAGGAGATTGCCATGAAATCGATATTTCCCCTGCTGGCGGCACTGGTCGCCGCGCTATCCATCGCCGGCTGCCAGACCGTACAAACCACGCAATCCGGCACGGTGGGTGTTGATCGCCCGCAACGCATGGCGTATTCGTCCGCCGAGGTCGATGGCGCGGCGGCGCAAGCCTATGTGCAAATGATGAAGCAGGCGTCGGCCAAGGGCGTGCTCAATCGCGACCCGAATCAATTGAATCGCGTGCGCGCGATCGCGAGCCGCCTGATCCCGGCAACCGGCGCGTTTCGCAACGACGCACCGGGGTGGCGCTGGGAGGTGAACGTGATTTCATCAGGCGAGGTCAATGCCTGGTGCATGCCCGGCGGCAAGATCGCGGTGTACACCGGGCTGATCGACAAGCTGGCGGTATCCGATGCGGAACTGGCGGCGGTGATGGGACACGAAATCGCGCATGCGCTGCGCGAGCATGGGCGCGAGAAAGCATCGCAGCAGGCCGCGCAGGGCGCGGTCGTGGGCATTGTCGGTGCATTGCTTGGTCTGGGCGAACTGGGCACCGGATTGGCGGGCACCGTGGCCAACGTGACGATTGGTTTGCCCAACTCACGCGAATTCGAGCGCGAGGCCGACCGCATCGGCGTCGAACTCGCGGCGCGCGCGGGTTACGATCCGCGCGCGGCGATTTCGCTGTGGCAGAAGATGAGCCAGGTCGGCGGCGGCGGGCCGCCGCAATTTTTGTCGACGCACCCTTCAGCCGCGAGCCGTATTCAGGATTTGCAGGTCTACGCCAATCAGGTGATGCCGATTTATCAATCGACGCAGCGGCGCTGATTGTAGTGTTTATCTTAGGCAATTGTTTTAAACACTATTTTGTAAATTCCATAAACGCCGTCAGTTTGATCTGGCGCAAGCCGTGCGTGCGGGATGTTGTTGATACTGGCCTTCATTATTCATTGCCTGGAGGCCAGACACGATGTCGCATCGTTTCGATTATTTTCTGAGTGTGCTGCTGCTGTGCGCATGTGCATCCGGCTTGGCGCAGACCAGCGCGCCGCCCGTTAAACGCGAAATCATTCCCGGTTCGGAGTTGATGACACCGGTCGAACGCGAGCAATACCGCCAGCGCTTCAGCGCGGCGAAAACACCCGAGGCGCAACAGAAAGTGCGCGGCGAGCATCGGCAACGCATACGCGAACGCGCGCGCCTGCATGGGCTGAAACTGGCCGATGAGCCGTCGGCGCATGGTGCGAAGCCGTGAGTGCGCGTCTGGCCTCTATAGGTGTCGCGGTCTTGATCGCGTTGCCCCAACTTGCGTTGGCCGCTGGCGATGCCGCACGTGGCAAAGCGCTGCACCGCGATTGTTTGGGTTGCCACGGCACGGAACTCTACGTGCCGCCGCGCGCCAAGGTGAAATCACTCGCCGCGCTGAAAAAAGAAACCGTACGCTGGAACGACCGCATGAATCCGAAATTTACCAACCAGGAAGTTGACGATATCGTCGCGTGGCTGAATCGCGATTTTTACAAATTTCCCAAGTAGCGCGCTTGCCCCACGTCAGCCGCCGAGCAGCCACGCCATTCCGTCCATCCCCGTGAAATTCAGCGTGTGCGTGGTCTGCCCGCGCACGATGGGTTTGGCGTGATACGCCACGCTGACGCCGCATTCGGCGAGAAATTTCAGATCGTTCGCGCCGTCGCCCACGCCGGCGATTTGCTCGCGCGTGAGGCCGAGTGCATCGCGCACGCGTATCAATTCATCGCGCTTGGCGTCGGCGTTGACGATGCGGCCCAGCACTTGCCCGGTGAGCTTGCCGTTTACGATTTCCAGCACGTTTGAATAGGTGTAATCGAGGCCCAGGCGCGGTTGCAGGCGTTCGGTCATGTAGGTGAAGCCGCCCGACACCAGCAGCAGCTTGATGCCCGCCGCCTTTGCTTTCGCGAGCAGGATGTCCGCACCGGGCGAAAGCTTCAGGCGTTCGTCGTAGATGCGCTGCAGGGCGTTTTGATCCAAACCCTTGAGCAACGCGACGCGGCGCGCGAGGCTTTCGTTGTATTCGATTTCGCCGCGCATCGCCTGTTCGGTGATGGCGGCGACCTGCGGCTTGAGACCTGCCATGTCGGCGAGTTCGTCTATGGTTTCCATGGTGATCAGCGTGGAATCCATGTCCATCACCAGCAGTTTGAAATCGCCAAGCTTGCGGGTTTCAGGCACGAACGCGTGATCGAGTTTCGCCTGTTCGCAGAGCGCGGCGATTTCGAGCGAGGGCGAGGCGACGCGCAGTCGAAACGCATTCGGCGTGATTTGCTCGATGCCGGAAGCTCCGCTCAGTTTGGCAAGTTGCTTGAGGCTGATGGTGGCGATGTCGCCACCCTGGACGATGAGGTTCATTTGATTGCGGATATCAGTCGAGTGGAAATCGCTTGCCAAGCTGCGCGCCGATCCAGTAAAGCAGCGCCATCCCCGCGCCCATGCCGCCGAAAAATATCAGCGGCTGCCAGCGGCCCTTGATGATGGCCAGCGCGGCGAACGCCGTGAGCCACAGCCAGGGTTTGACGAATTCAAAGGTGCCGAGGTTGGCCTCCACGCGATTCTTCTGCGCGCCCATGTAGCCGAGCAGGTAGGCCGCCACCGCGACCAGCGTGCCCATCGCGTATAGACCCGCGCCGATGCCGGCGAACATGAACGCTACCATGCCGAACGCGGCGCCGATGACGACGATGTCGTTGGCGCGCGTGCGGAAGTTTTTTTCGCGCAGTCGGTCGAAATCAATCACGAGGCATCGGGCTTCATGTCAGTCTTGTAGCGCTGTGCGCGTTCCCAATAGTACGGAGCGACGGCATTGAAAAATGCAACTTCATCGGGACGCAGCTCGCGCACCACGCGGCCGGGCGAACCCATCACCATTGAGTTGTCGGGAATCATTTTTTTTTCCGTGATCAGCGCGTTGGCGCCGATCACGCAATTGTTGCCGATCTTCGCGCCGTTCAACACCACGGCGTTGATGCCGATCAGCGTGCCGTCGCCGATGGTGCAGCCGTGAATCATCGACTTGTGGCCGATGCTCGCACCCTTGCCGATGGTCAGCGGAAAACCGGGGTCGCAATGCAGCACGCAGCCGTCCTGCACCTGCGAGCCGTCGCCGATGGTGATCAGGTCGTTGTCACCGCGCACCACGCTGTTAAACCAGATGCTCACGTCGCGCCCCAGGATGACGCTGCCGATGACGTGCGCGCCGGGTGCGATCCAGTAGTCGCCGTGGGTGATGACCTTGCGCTCGCCGAGTGTGTATTTCATGAATGCGAATTTTTTATTGCTAAGAGTGTGTAAAAAATGTCAATAAAAACATATACTTATGTCTATGCCAACACCAGGGGAACCGCAGTATAACCGAGCCGCTTGAGCACGCCCATGCCCGCCGCGCGTCCGCTGGCGAAACACGCGGTGAGCAGATAGCCGCCGGTGGGCGCTTCCCAATCGAGCATTTCGCCGGCGCAAAACACACCGGGCAGCGCGCGCAACATCAAGTGTTCATCCAGTGCGTCGAACGACACGCCGCCCGCGCTGCTGATGGCTTCATCGAGCGGGCGTGTGGCAGTGAGTTGTAAAGGCAGCGCCTTTATCAATGCGGCGATGTTGATGTCTTGATCGACGGTGACCTCGCGCAACAGGCCAGCCTTGACGCCAGCGATGCCCGCATGATTTTTCAGGTGATTGGAAAACGAACGCCGTCCGCGCGGCTTGGCGAGATCAGTGGCAATGCGTTGTAAATCGCGGCCTGGCGCGAGATCGAGATGCAACGTTGCTGTGCCGTGCGCTGCAATGGCATCGCGCAGGCGGGACGACAATGTATAAACAACACCGCCTTCGATGCCGTTTTCGGTGACGATACATTCACCTTGTTGCCGGTGCGATTGACCGCCGCTGTCCGTGAAGGTGGCGACGACGGATTTCACCGGTTGCCCCGCGAAGCGCGAGCGAAAATGTTCGCTCCATGCGACATCGAAGCCGCAGTTCGCGGGCATCAGCGGTTCGATTTTTACGCCGCGCGCGGCGAGCAGCGGCGCCCAAGCGCCATCGGAGCCGAGCCGCGCCCAACTGCCGCCGCCCAGCGCAAGCAGCGTCGCATCCGCGTGCGTGGTGATCTCACCTTTCGGCGCGTCAAAGCTCAGCGCGCCATCTTCAGTCCAGCCCTTCCAGCGGTGGCGCATGTGAAACACCACGCCTGCTTCACGCAAACGCCGCAGCCACGCGCGCAGCAGGGGGGCCGCCTTCATGTCCTTCGGAAACACGCGGGCCGAGGAGCCAACGAATGTTTCAATGCCGAGCGCGTGTACCCATGCGCACAGGGCGTCGGGGCCGAACGCGGCAAGCCAGTTCTCAACCTGCGCGCGCCGTGCGCCATAACGTGCAAGAAACGGCTCCAGTGGCTCGGAATGCGTGAGATTCAAGCCACCCTTGCCCGCCATCAGGAACTTGCGTCCCACCGACGGCATCGCATCGTAAACATCGACGCGCACACCCGACGCCGCGATGACTTCAGCCGCCATCAGGCCCGCGGGGCCTGCGCCGATAATATTGATGCTGTGCATGTGCCTGTGCCGGTTAAGCGATTTGGACTGCGGGAGCTTGCTGCTTCGCCGCGAAAGCGGCGGCAAGCCGCCTCACTCCAAATGAAAACAAAACGGGGACGCACGTGCGTCCCCGTTTCGCGATAAAGCTTTGATATCTACAACAACGGCACGATCAACAACGCCACGATGTTGATGATCTTGATCAACGGATTTACCGCCGGCCCTGCCGTGTCCTTATACGGGTCGCCCACCGTGTCGCCGGTCACCGCGGCCTTGTGCGCCTCGGAGCCTTTGCCGCCGTGGTTGCCGTCTTCGATGTATTTCTTGGCGTTGTCCCATGCACCGCCGCCGGTGGTCATCGAGATCGCCACGAACAAGCCGGTGACGATGGAGCCCATCAACACGCCGCCCAGCGCCACCGGCCCGAGCACCACGCCGACGATGACCGGCACCAGCACCGGCAGCAGCGACGGCACGATCATTTCCTTGATCGCGGCCAGCGTCAGCATGTCCACGGCCTTGGAGTAATCGGGCTTGGCGGTGCCTTCCATGATGCCGGGGATTTCCTTGAACTGACGGCGCACTTCGATCACCACCGAACCGGCGGCGCGGCCCACGGCTTCCATGGCCATGGCGGCGAAGAGATACGGAATCATGCCGCCGATAAACAGACCGATGATGACCATGTGATTGGACAGGTCGAACTTGACGATCTTGCCCGCGGCTTCCAGCGCGTGGGTGTAGTCGGCAAACAGCACCAGCGCGGCCAGGCCCGCCGAGCCGATGGCGTAGCCCTTGGTAACGGCCTTGGTGGTGTTGCCAACGGCGTCGAGCGGATCGGTGATGGCGCGCACTTCTTTCGGCAGACCCGACATTTCGGCGATGCCGCCGGCGTTGTCGGTGATGGGGCCGTAGGCGTCCAGTGCCACGATGATGCCGGTCATGGACAACATGGATGTTGCCGCGATGGCGATGCCGTAGAGGCCCGCGAGATGATACGCGCCGTAGATCGCGGCGCACACCGACAGCACCGGCCACATGGTCGAGCGCATCGACACGCCGAGACCCGCGATGATGTTGGTGCCGTGGCCCGTGGTGGATGCCTGCGCGATATGGCGCACCGGGGCGTATTCGGTGGCGGTGTAGTACTCGGTGATCACCACCATCAGCGCGGTCAACACCAGGCCGATGACGGCGCAGCCGAAGAGCTTCATGGTGGCGAACTGCGGGTACTCGGCGGCGATGCCGCCCATCAGCATGTCGGTGACGAAATAAAACGCCACCAGCGCCAGCGCGCCCGAAACCGCAAGCCCGCGATACAGCGCGTTCATGATCTTGCCGCCTTCGCGCGCCTTGACGAAATAACAGCCGACGATGGAGGCGATGATAGACACGCCGCCCAGCGCCAGCGGGTAAATCACGGCGGTAAACGCGACGTTGGATTTGGTGATGAGCAGCGTGCCCAGTATGATGGTGGCGACGATGGTCACCGCGTAAGTCTCGAACAAGTCGGCCGCCATGCCGGCGCAGTCGCCGACGTTATCACCCACGTTGTCCGCGATCACCGCGGGGTTGCGCGGGTCGTCTTCGGGAATGCCCGCTTCGACTTTACCCACCAGGTCGGCGCCGACGTCCGCACCCTTGGTGAAAATGCCGCCGCCCAGCCGCGCGAAAATTGAAATCAGCGAGCCGCCGAAGGCCAAGCCCACCAGCGGATGCACCGCGTCTTTCAGCGACATGCCCATGACCAGATAAAGAAACGCGAAAAAGCCCGCGACGCCGAGCAGACCCAAGCCCACGACCAGCAAGCCGGTGATGGCGCCGCCGCGAAACGCGATGTGCAGCGCTTCGTTAAGGCCCTTGCGCGCGGCTTCGGCGGTGCGCACGTTGGCGCGTACCGACACGTTCATCCCAATGACGCCGGCGGCACCGGAAAGAATCGCGCCGATGGCGAATCCGATGGCGGTTGCTTTATCGAGAAAGATCATCATGATGACAAAAAGCGCCACGCCGACGATGGCGATGGTCTTGTATTGCCGCCACAGATACGCCACCGCGCCGGTGTGTATCGCCGCCGCGATTTCGCGCATGCGGTCGTTGCCGTCAGGCTGTTTCGCGATCTGCATCGCCCACACGCCGCCGAAGATAATGCCGATCACCGCGCAAACGATGGCGATGGTCAGTCCTTGATATGCAGTCATTTCCTGGTTCCTCCTTTTACATTAAACAATACGTCTGTAAGTCATTGATAATTAAAGATAATTGTATTCTCTCCAAGCCGCCGTCAAAGCACGTGCCGGGCCGTGAAAATCAATTCAACACTTTAGCGGCGCTACCATGTTGCCCGAGGCCGGTGCCGCGATTTTTTTCCTGCTCGGCGTGCAACTGCATGGTGGCGGCCACGCATTGCGCGAGATCGTCAAAGCCGCGCTCCGTGCCATGCCGTTCGCTCATCGCATAACAAAACTGGCCGCGGTACTCACCTTCTGCGGCCTTGAACACAACGAATGCGACGCCGCGATCTTCCCAGTAGAACGTCGGGTATTCGATGACATCCTGCGACGCGGGGTCAAGGCGAATCTCGCTGTCGGCGAGCTCGACCTTGGTGAATTTGCCATAGTGTTTTTTCAGCGTGGATTCAACCACCCAGCGGTCGGCATCGTCAAAGTCGGATATCTTGCTCATGGCGCGTTCACTTGCGCCCTGGTGCGCGTTGCCGACAGCGCGGCGAAAATCTTGTCGCGTATGTGCAGCACCGTGCCGCGTCCGTAGGTATTGACGTAGGTCGGCGCGCGCGGGTCGCCGCTTTCCGCCCACTTCAGATAGTAATTGACCAGCGGCTTGGTGACCTCGTGATAGGTCGCGATGCGCTTGCGCACGGTTTCTTCGTTGTCGTCGGCGCGCTGGATCAGCGGCTCGCCGGTGAGGTCGTCGCGGCCTTCGACTTTCGGCGGGTTGTATTCGATGTGATAGCTGCGCCCCGAGCCGGCATGCACGCGCCGCCCGCTCATGCGGCGCAAAATCTCGCCGTCGCTGACTTCGATCTCGATCACGAAATCGATGTCCACGCCCGCCTCGCGCAGCGCCTCGGCCTGCGGCAGCGTGCGCGGGAAGCCGTCCATGATGAAACCCTTGGCGCAGTCGGATTGCTTGATGCGTTCTTTCACCAGCGCGATGACGATATGGTCCGGCGCCAATGCGCCGCGATCGGAATACGATGCGGCTTCCAGACCGAGCGGCGTGCCCGCGGCCTTGGCCGCGCGCAGCATGTCGCCGGTGGAAATCTGCCGGATGGCGTATTTTTCGATCAGGAATTGAGCCTGCGTGCCTTTGCCGGCGCCGGGCAGGCCGAGTAAAAGAATGCGCATAATGGGTGAATGGTGAACCGCCGACAGCGGACAACCGCCGTATTCCCGGTGTTGCCCGCTATCACTATGATTTTATTGGAGGAATTATTATACCGCAGAGCGCCCCCCGGCGTCACTTGCGGGTGCGGCATTGCGCGCGTGAAATTGACGCCGGATGCGGCGCAAATCCGCAGGTGTGTCCACACCCGGATGCGGCGCGGATTCAGTGACGGCGACACTGATGCGATAGCCATGCGCCAGCGCACGCAATTGCTCGAGCGCCTCGAATTCCTCGATCAGCGCCGGGCGCAGCTTGCCGAACGCATTCAAGAAACCGCAGCGGTAGGCGTAAATGCCGAGATGGCGAAACACCGTCAGACGCGGCGGCACGCGTTTGATGCCGCTGGCGAACGCGTCTCTGGCATACGGAATCGGCGCGCGGCTGAAATAGAGCGCGTAGCCCGCGTTATCGAGCACGACTTTCACGATGTTGGGGTTCGCGAATTCCTTCGCGTTGTGTATCGCATGGCAGGCGGTGGCGATGGCGGCCGCGCGGTGCGACGCCAGATTTTCCGCCACCTGGCGTATCAGCGCGGGCGGTATCAGTGGTTCATCGCCTTGCACGTTGACCACCACGTGCTGGGCGCCGTAACGCTTTTTTCTCACCACTTCGGCGAGCCGGTCGGTGCCAGTGGCGTGGTCGCCGCGCGTCATCACCGCCGTGTAGCCGTGTGCCGTAACCACGCGCGCGATTTCCGCATGGTCGGTCGCCACGATCACTTCATCGGCGCCGCTTTTCGCCGCGCGCTCGGCCACGCGCACCACCATCGGCTTGCCGCCCAGGTCAGCCAGCGGCTTGCCGGGAAAACGCGACGACGCGTAGCGCGAGGGGATGATTACTGTGAAGTTCATGTGAAAGCGTGAATGCGTGAGGCGTGAAGGAGTGAATGCGTGAAGGAGGTACCCCGCGGCGCTTTCCTTTTTCTACGTTACATTACATTCCAGTGAAGGGGTACCCCTTTCACTCCTTCACTCCTTCACCCTTCACAGTTCTTCCGTAGGAGGAACCTTCCGCGCCTCATCCTCCAGCATCACCGGGATATCGTCCTTCACCAGGTAACCCAGCCGGCACGGTTTGCAGATGAGTTCGCCTTCAGCTTTTTTGTAGACGAGCGGGCCTTTGCACAGCGGGCAGGCGAGGATGTCGAGCAGTTTGGCTTCCATCAAGGTTTCTTTCCCAGTTTTTCGAGTATCAGCGTGCCGAGGGCCGGCTCCACCTTGGCGTCCACGCGCAGCACCCACAGTTCCGTCGTAGGCGGCGTTGCGAGTGCGGCGCATTTTACCGCATCCTTCTCGGTCATCAGCACCACGTCGCAGTGCGCGAACGCGAGATCGCTCGCGCTGTAGGCATGATGATCGGCGAATGCATGCGGCGTGAACGCGAGGCCCATCGCGCGCAGGCTGTCGAAGAAACGTTGCGGATTGCCGATGCCCGCCACGGCATGCACGCGCCGGTTCACGAATTGCGCCGCCTGCGCCCAGCGCCCCGGGTCGCGCAGGTTGTGGAAGTCGGTTCCCTCGATGCTCATATGGCAGGTGCGCGCGGCTGGCGGCAGCGCATCCCGCGCCGCGCCGTTGTAGACGACGATATCGACGCTGTTCAAACGCGATGCCGATTCGCGTAGCGGCCCGGCGGGCAGGGTGAAGCCGTTGCCGAGGCCGCGCGCGGTGTCGATAACCGCGATTTCGATGTCGCGCGCCAGGGCGTAATGTTGCAGGCCGTCGTCGCTGAGCAAAATATTGCAATCGGCATGCTGGTCGAGCAGAGCGCGCGCCACCGCCGCGCGATCCACGCCTATCCACACCGGGCAACCGCCGCGCCGCGCGAGCAGCAAGGGTTCATCGCTGAAATCAGCGGGGCTGCCGTTCGCGGCCACTGCGCGCGCGTGCGCGGCATTCGAGCCGTAGCCGCGGCTGATGATGCCGGGCCGGAACCCGGCGTCACGCAAAAAACCGGCGAGCCACAGCACCAGCGGCGTCTTGCCCGCCCCGCCGACGGAAATATTACCCACGACGATGACCGGCACCGGCATGTGGCTGCGCGTGAGCACATCGCTGGTGTAAAGAAAGCGGCGGATTTTCACGCCGAGGCGAAACAGCCATGCAAACGGAATCAGCAGCACCGTGATCGCGGTGACGCGTTGCCATGAAATCGGGTAACCCGGCGGCCTCGCGGCTACCGCCGCATTCAACACGTTGATGGCAACAGGGTTGGTGGACTTTGTGGAGTGGGTGGAATTGATGGACATGGCGGCGCTGGCGATGTCCGTGCGGCCACTACTTCTTCGTGGCCTGTATGGTGAAGGTGATTTTGCCGTAGCCGGCGACCTGCGAGGCCTCCATCACGCGCACCACGGCCTGATGCGAGGCGTTGGCGTCCGCGCTGATGACCACCACCGGGTCTTTCATCTCGCCGGCGGCACGGCGCAGCTCCTGCGCAAAGCTATCCTTGCCGCCGTAGGCCACGCCGCGTTTGTTCACCACGTATTTGCCGCCGGCATCGACTTCGATGTCGATCTGATCGATGCGCTCCGGCGGCTTGCCGGCTTCCGCCGTGGGCAGATTGATTTGCAGCTCGGTGCGCTTGGTGTAGGTGGTGGTGACGATCAAAAAAATCAGTATCACCAGCAGCACGTCAATCAGAGGGATGAAGTTGATCTCCGGTTCCTCGCGGAAAGCACGTGGACGAAATCTCATAGCTGCCGTTCGCCGTGGATGATTTCAACCAGCTTGGTCGATTGCATTTCCATGTCCACCAGCAGGTTATCGACCTTGGCGCGGAAATGGCGGTAGAAAACCATGCTCGGCACCGCCACCACCAGGCCATAGGCGGTGTTGTAGAGCGCGATGGAAATGCCGTGCGCGAGTTGCGTCGGGTTGCTGTTGCCGCTGGGCGAGCTTGAGCCGAAAATTTCGATCATGCCCACCACCGTGCCAAACAGCCCCAGCAGCGGCGAGATCGCGGCGATGGTGCCCAGCGTGGTCAGGAAGCGCTCCAGGTCGATGGCGGCGCCGCGTCCGGCCTCCTCGATGGATTCTTTCAGAACCGCAGGCGGGCTTTTGATGTTTTTGATGCCGGCGGCGAGCACCTGCCCCAGCGGCGAGGTGCCCGCGATGCGGGCAAGGCTCTGCGCCGAGGCGCCGTTTTGCTGGTACTCCTGCACCGTTTGCATCAGCAGGTTTTTGGGCATTACCGCGCCTTCGCGCAGCGACCACAATCGTTCGCCGATAATGGCCAGCGCGATAACCGACGCGATGATCAAAGGCCAGATCGGCCAGCCCGCTGCTTCTATTATTGAAAACACTTGGCAAGCTCCGTTAAGAAACTGCCCGAACTTTATAGCTTGTAAGGGTTTTCATCAACCGCATCTTGTCGCACCCGCGACTTCGCCCGCTACAGAAGCGATTAGCGCAAGCACTTTAGAAATTTCCTCAGTCATGTGCCGCTAACTGACTGCTGGATAAGCATAATTTCAGTTGTCCACAATCGCTGTGGATAAGTCTGTGCGCAGCCTGTCAGTGGAACCGCTAAATCGAGCACACACAACGGTTTTTTCCAGCAGCACAAAAATAAGGCATTACAATAATATTAATAAAAACAAATACTTACGATATCTCCCCTAGGGAACGCCAAAAAAGCTTTTTTACAACAAGCGCTTGGCGCACAACTGTGGATGATCCCCCGGGCGAGAACAAAAAATTCCCATATAAATCAATGCCAAAATCCGTCATTCGGTGAGCTTTGCCGGTTTAAAATGCGCGCACCATGAATCAACCTGAACTTGCGCTGTCTTCCTCGCCCATTACGCCCCCCGTCATTTCCGTCAGCGAGCTGAACCGGCTGGCGCGCGGTGTGATTGAAAAATATCTTCCGCTGACCTGGGTGGCCGGCGAGATTTCCAATTTCCGCCGTTACGACTCGGGCCATTGCTATTTCACGATGAAGGACGCCGGGGCGCAGGTTGACTGCTTGATGTTTCGCAACAGGGCGCAGTTGCTCGGCTGGCAGCCGGCGGATGGCGTGCAGGTCGAGGTGCGCGCGCTGGCATCGCTATATGAGGCGCGCGGCAAATTTCAGCTGACCGTCGAAGCAATGCGGCGCGCCGGGTTGGGCGCGCTGTACGAGGCCTTTGAGCGGCTCAAGACCAAGCTCGCGCGCGAAGGTTTGTTTGATGAGCATATCAAGCGCGAATTACCGGAGTTTCCGCGTTGCATCGGCGTGGTCACCTCGCCGCAAGCGGCCGCGCTGCGCGACGTGATCACCACGTTGCGGCGACGCATGCCGTCGCTGCCGGTGGTGATTTACCCCACGCCCGTGCAGGGCGAGGGCGCGGCGGCGAAAATCGCGCAGGCCATCGCGACGGCATCCGCGCGGGCGGAGTGCGATGTGCTGATCGTGTGCCGCGGCGGCGGCAGCATCGAGGATTTATGGGCGTTCAACGAAGAGCCGGTGGCGCGCGCCATGCGCGCCTGCGCGCTGCCGGTGGTGAGCGGCGTTGGACACGAGACTGATTTCACCATCGCCGACTTTGCCGCCGACGCGCGCGCGCCCACGCCCACGGCGGCGGCGGAACTGGTCAGCCCCGACGGCGTGGAACTGCGCGCGCAAGTGCGCCAACTCTCGGCGGCGCTCATGCGCTCAACCGCGCGCTTGCTCGAAGACCGCATGCAAAAGGTCGATTACCTGTCGCGGCGTCTCACGCATCCGGGGGAGCGTGTGCGCGAGCGCGCACGGCATCTGGCGCAATTGGCCGCGCGCTTTACATCGGCATGGTCGCGCGAGTCGCAGGGCCGCGGCTGGGCGCTGCGCTCCGCCGTGCAACGCTTACACGGCGCACGACCGGATTTACGCGCGCACGAGCGTGATGTGCAGGAAGCCAGCCGCGGGCTCAGCGAGGCCGCAAGACGCGTGCTGGAGACCGCCGGCACACGCTTGGTTGCAGCCGAGGCGCATCTGAAACATTTGAATCCGCAACTCGTGCTGGAGCGCGGCTACAGCATCGCGGAGACCGCGGACGGCGTGATAGTGCGCGACGCGGCCGCGGTTAATGCCGGTGATGAATTGCGTGTGACGTTCGCGCGCGGATCGGTGCTTGCCGAGATTACGGGCAAGAATCAAGAACCTGCTTCGTAACTATTCAGCCGCTTTGAAAAGCTTCACCGCAGAGGCGCAGAGACGCAAAGGTTACGCAGAGAACTGCTTTCCTCTGCGGTGGTGTTTTGAACTTATTTGAGCCAACGCCAGCTAAACGCTGGCGAAATGCGCCTCGAGTTCGTGGCGGATATATTGCAACACCATATCCGCCAGTTCTGGCGACAGGCAATCGAATTCGGTCATGTCTTCCATCGAGCGTATCCATGTGAGCTGGCGCTTGGCCAACTGGCGCGTGGCGGCGATGCCTTGTTCGCGCAGTTCGGCCAGTCCGAATTCTCCGTTCAGATGCTGCCATGTCTGGCGATAGCCCACGCAGCGCATCGAGGGCATCGAGCCTTCCAGCGCGTATTCTTCGCGCAGCTCCTTGACTTCGCGCACCAGCCCCGCTTCGAGCATGGCGTCAAAACGCGTGGCGATGCGTTCGTGCAGCACCGAGCGGTCGCTGGGGACCAGCGAGATTTTCATCGGCGTATAGGGGAAGTACACGTATTTCGGTTTTGCCAGCCACTCGGCCATCGGTTTGCCGGTGATATGAAAAATTTCCAACGCGCGTTGCACACGCTGCGTATCGTTGGGATCAAGCCGCGCCGCGGTTTGCGGATCGACCTCGGCAAGTTTTGCATGCACGGCCGGCCAGCCGTATTCCTCGGCCATGGTGTCGATCAACAGGCGCACCATCGGATCGGCTTCGGGCAGTTCGTTCATGCCCTCGATCAGCGATTTGAAATACATCATGGTGCCGCCGGTGAGCAGCGGTATGTTGCCGCGCTCGCTGATCTCGCGCATCAGCGTCAGCGCATCCTCGCGAAACTTTGCCGCCGAGTAACTCTCATGCGGCTCGATGATGTCGATCAAATGATGCGGCACGAGCTTCAAGGTTTCGGCATCCGGCTTGGCGGTGCCGATGTCCATGCCCTTGTAGACCTGCGCGGAATCGACGCTGATGACCTCGCACGACAGCGATTTGACGAGTTCGGAGGCGACGGCTGTCTTGCCGCTGGCGGTGGGGCCGAGCAGGATGATCGCGGGTGGCTGTAACTGTCTGCTGCTCATTGTCCGCGCATGAAAAGTTTGTCGAGTTCGCCGATTGTAATTTGCCGCCACGTGGGCCGTCCATGGTTACACAACCCGGAACGATCGGTGGCTTCCATGTCGCGCAGCAAGGCGTTCATTTCCGTCACCGTCAGCCTGCGATTGGCGCGCACCGCGGCGTGGCAGGCCATGGTGGAGAGCAGTTCGTTGCGTCGCTCGGTGAGCACGCGTGTCGCGCCAAATTCGCGCATTTCGCGCAGCACGCTTGATGCGAGCTCGCGCGCGTCGGCATCGGCGAGCAGCGCGGGCGTCGAGCGTACGGCGAGCGATGTGGGCGAGGTGGGTGCGATGTCAAAGCCGATCTGGTTCAGCGCGTCACTGTGTTCTTCCGCGGTGGCGATATCGATGGCGTCGGCCGTCATGGCGATCGGCACCAGCAGCGGTTGCATCGGAATCGCACGCGTGTCGAGCGCGTTCTTGAGCTTCTCGTACATGATGCGCTCGTGCGCCGCATGCATGTCGATGATGACCAGCCCCTGGCTATTTTCCGCAAGGATGTAGATGCCGGAGAGTTGCGCCAGCGCGTAACCCAGCGGCGGCGTTTCGTTGTCATCGGCTTCAGGTGTTGTGGCTAGCGGTATCGAAGACGGCGCGCGTGCGCCGAACAACGTTTCATAGAACGCAGGCGCCTGCGCCGCCGCAAGCGGCATATTGCTTTGCGAGCGATATTGAAATTGCGGATACGACGGTGGTGTGCCTGTCGCCTCTGGCGAATCGCCCGCTCGTTGCGCAACCATTACGCCGCCCGCGCGCCCAGCGAGGGCCTTGTGCAACACATGAAACACGAACTGGTGTATCGCGCGTGAGTCGCGAAAACGCACTTCGGTTTTTGTAGGATGCACGTTGACATCCACAAACGCCGGATCGAGTTCGAGAAACAGTACGAACGCCGGGTGACGGTCGTGATGCAGCACGTCCTGATACGCCTGACGCACGGCGTGAGCCAGCAGCTTGTCACGCACATAGCGGCCGTTGACATAAAAATACTGCGCATCGCGCGAGGCGCGCGCGTGCGCGGGCATGCTGATGCGGCCATACAGACGCAGGCTTGCGGCGCGTTCATCCACGCCATGCGATCCGCCGTTGAAATCCTCGCCTTGCAGCGCGGCTATGCGTTCGTCGAGTGATTGCGCTTTGAGGTGCTGCTGCGCGCGTCCGTTGTGCTGCAGCGTGAAGCCCGCGTCGCAGCGCGATAGCGCGATGCGGCGAAAGGTTTCGAGGCAATGCGCGTACTCGGTGGCTTCGGTCTTGAGAAACTTGCGCCGCGCCGGCGTGTTGAAATAAAGATCGCGCACCTCGATGGTGGTGCCGGGCGCGGCTGAAGCCGGTTCGGGCGTGCCGATGCGCGCGCCTTCCGCGGCAACGGTCCACGCGTGTTTGTCGCCATCCTTGCGGCTGATCAGCGAGAGATTGGAAACCGAGGCGATGCTCGCCAGCGCTTCGCCGCGAAAGCCGAGGCTGCCGACTTTTTCGAGGTCATCAAGCGACTCGATCTTGCTGGTGGCGTGACGCGCGAGTGCAAGTGCCAGTTCGCCGCGCGCGATGCCGATGCCATCATCGCTGACCTTGATGAGCTGCGTGCCGCCGCCGGCAAGCTGCACCGTGATATTGGCGGCACCCGCATCCAGACTGTTTTCGAGCAGCTCCTTCAACGCGGAGGCGGGCCTGTCCACCACTTCTCCAGCGGCGATCTGGTTGATCAGTTGATCCGGCAACACGCGAATTTCACGCGTGGTACGCGTATTACGAGTAGGTGCACAAATTGACGGCATGCTCGATTATAGGATTCGTTTGCCGCGGCTCCAAGGCGTCTCCGACGGGCGCGCAAGACCTTGGGACAGGCGGCCGCCTTGGGTTTTGATGGTGGTCGCGTGGCGATCAGGGGTATTGGACGTGCCTTGGCCGGCGCTTTGTTTCAACATACAGTCTTTCGAGGGCGGTGACGCCTGCACTGAGTTCGCGCCATGCAACACCACGCAACTGCGATGCGGCCGAAAAAAACGATGAATCATCGTAACTCCGCGCGCGGCACTTCGTTAGCAGGTAAAATTTCGCCTTGGAACAAATGACCTCGAATAACAATAACCGGCCGGTGCCGCCTCATGGGTGCGACACGCACCTTCACCTCTACCCCCACCTCCGCTACTTGCAGACGCCAGCGCATCGCCCGCATAACGGCATTGCAGCAATCTATCGGTGTGATTGTAAAATTTCATAAGTAATTGTTTTTATTGATATATTTATATTCAGCGTAAATCATCGGTTATAATTGTGGCTATGCAGCAATCTGGGATATTCAGGGAAAAACAACAATGAAGTTCGGTATTCCCGCGGAGACGCGGCCCCACGAAAAGCGCGTCTCGGCATCGCCCGAAACCATCAGCAAGCTAACCAAGGCTGGACACCATCAGGTCATCGTTCAATCGGGTGCGGGAGTGGCTGCCAGCATCCCCGACGAGCAATATGCGGCGGCGGGCGCGACGATTGTCGCGGGTGCAAGCGAGGTCTATGCGCAAGCGGACATCGTGCTCAAGGTGCGCGGCCCGGATGCGGGCGAATTAGCGCTATTGAAAAGCGGGCAAACGCTGATCGGGCTGCTCAATCCGCACAACAAGGACGGCATCGCGGCCATCGCCAAAACGGGTGTCGATGCGTTCGCCATGGAAGCGCTGCCGCGCATCTCGCGCGCGCAATCGATGGATGTGCTGTCATCGCAGGCGAACATCGGCGGCTACAAGGCCGTACTGATGGCGGCCAACACCTACGGCAGAATGATGCCGATGCTGATGACCGCGGCAGGCACGGTGAAAGCCGCGCGCGTGATCATCATGGGCGTGGGTGTTGCTGGCTTGCAGGCGATTGCCACCGCCAAGCGGCTGGGCGCCGTGGTCGAAGCCACCGACGTGCGGCCCGAAACCAAGGAGCAAGTCGAATCGCTAGGCGCAAAATTCATCGAAGTGCCGCTCACCGACGCCGAAAAAGAACTTGCCAAGGGGCAGGGCGGCTACGCGCGTGACATGGGTGATGACTATCGTAAGCGGCAAGCTGCTTTGGTGGCCGAGCGCATCAAACAAGCGGATATCGTGATCACCACAGCGCTGATACCTGGCCGGGCTGCACCCGTGCTGGTGACCGAAGACATGGTGAAATCGATGAAGCCCGGCTCGGTGATCGTCGATATGGCGGTGGAGCAAGGCGGCAATTGCCCGCTGTCGGAACTCGACAAGACGGTGATCAAGCACGGCGTGAGTTTGATCGGCGTGGCGAATATTCCCGCGTTGGTGGCGGCAGATTCGAGCGCGCTGTATGCACGCAATTTGTTTAATTTCCTCGGTCTCATGCTCGATGCGAAGACCGGTGAATTCAAGATCAACCGCGAAGATGAAATCATCATTGGCACGCTGGTGTGCGCCGATGGCGAAGTGCTTAAGAAGTGAGGCGTAAGGTGTGAAATGATAGGAGCGCTACACCAGCGCTTTTCCGCCTCACCCGCTCACGCCTCACAGTTCGGAGAACAAGAATGACCGTAGACCCGCTAATAACAAACCTGATGGTTTTCGTGCTGGCGATATTCGTCGGCTATCACGTGGTGTGGAACGTGACACCCGCATTGCACACGCCGCTGATGTCGGTGACCAATGCGATATCGAGCATTATTCTTGTCGGCGCGATGTTGGCCGCCGGCCCGGCGGACGCCGACTGGGGCGTGTGGGTCGGCGCGGTGGCCGTGGTGCTGGCGGCGGTCAACGTGTTCGGCGGATTTCTGGTAACGCAGCGCATGCTCGCGATGTTCAAGAAAAAAGAAACCAAGAAACCGGAGGCGAAGTAAATGCTCTCCGGCAATCAAGTAGCACTTGCGTATCTGGTAGCGTCGGTATTCTTCATCCTCGCGCTAAAAGGCCTCTCGTCGCCGCTGACCTCGCGGCGCGGCAATCTGTTCGGCATGATCGGCATGGCGATTGCCGTGGTGGTGACGCTGACGCTCACCAAGAACTGGGGCATCATCATCGGCGGTATCGCGCTGGGCGGCGCCATTGGCGCGGTGGTTGCGCGCAAGGTGCAGATGACCGCGATGCCCGAACTGGTGGCCTTCATGCATTCGCTGGTGGGCATGGCGGCGGTGCTTATCGCCATCGCGGCGGTGAACAACCCACTGGCGTTCGGCATCGTCAAGGCGGCGGGCGAAGCGATACCGATGGGCAACAAGCTCGAGCTTTTCATCGGTACGTTCGTGGGTGCAATGACGTTCTCCGGCTCGGTGATCGCGTTCTTGAAACTCTCCGGCCGCATGAGCGGCGCGCCTATTGTGTTTAGCGGTCAGCATTTGCTGAACCTGCTGATGGGCTTGAGCATGTTCGGTTGCGGCGTGTGGTTCTTTTTGAGCGGCGGCACCAACTGGACCGCGTTTATCGCCATGACAGCGATTGCCTTCGTGCTGGGGTTTCTAATCATTGTGCCCATCGGCGGCGCCGACATGCCAGTGGTGATCTCGATGCTGAACTCCTACTCCGGCTGGGCGGCGGCGGGCATTGGCTTCTCGCTCAACAACCCGATGCTCATCATCGCGGGTTCGCTGGTGGGCAGCTCCGGCGCGATCCTCAGTTACATCATGTGCAAGGCAATGAACCGTCCTTTCTTGTCGGTGATACTCGGCGGCTTCGGCACCGACTCCGGCGCGGCGGCGGCCACGGGCGGCGTGCAGAAAACCTACCGCAGCGGCAGCGCCGACGACGCGGCGTTCCTAATGGGCAACGCCGATTCGGTGATCATCGTGCCCGGCTATGGTCTGGCGGTTGCACGCGCGCAGCATGCGGTGAAGGAACTTGCCCACAAGCTGCGCGAAAAAGGCGTCACCGTGCGCTTCGCGATTCACCCTGTCGCGGGCCGCATGCCCGGCCACATGAACGTGTTATTGGCAGAGGCCGAGATACCGTACGATCAGGTGCTGGAGATGGACGAAATCAATAGCGACTTCCCCACCACCGACGTGGTGCTGGTACTCGGCGCGAACGACGTGGTGAACCCCGCGGCCCACACACCCGGCAGCGCGATCTACGGCATGCCGATACTCGAAGCCGACAAGGCGCGCACCGTGATGGTGGTTAAGCGCTCAATGGCGGCGGGTTATGCTGGGCTGGATAACGACTTGTTTTACATGGATAAAACGATGATGGTGTTTGGCGACGCTAAGAAGGTTGTGGAGGATATGGTTAAGGCGGTGGGTTGAAGCCTTGAGCCATTTCACATTGAGCCGGAGCCATTGACGGTTCTGGCTTCGTGCTAACATTCTTCCTGTATTGACCTGCGTGGCCATTGTCCAATGGCCCGCACCATTTAACTTAGGGGCAGTTATGAACCTATTTGACAAGATTGAAGACCCGCGCCGCCGGATGCTTATCGAGGCGCTGACCGTTGGATTTTTCGCTTGGGGGGCGCCCGTCGGCGCATATGCGCAAACGCTACTTGGCGGCCGGCCCGCAAAGCTCCCGCCAGGCCAGTCGATTTACCGGTGTGTGGGCACGGTCACGGTTAACGGCGCGCCTGTTACCACTCTGCAAATGATAATCAAAGTCGGTGACACGGTTGAGACCGGCAAAGACAGCGAGATCTGCTTTGTCGTCGGTGATCAGGCCATGATATTGCGTGCTGAAACCCGCTGCGTAATCGAGGGTGACAAGAAACAGACGGCTTCCTTGGCTGTCTCCACTCTACGCCTTGTCGCCGGCAAATGCCTGTCGGTGTCTCGCAACCGGGACATGCAACTGGTGACCGCGACGGCGACTGTCGGCATTCGCGGCACGGGCTGGTATGCGGAATCCGATCCGGAGCAAACTTACTTTTGCACATGTTACGGTCGTACTGAAGTCGCGGCAAACAACGATCCAAAAAGCCGCGAGACCATTGTCGCCAAGCATCACGAAAGGCCCGTATATATACTCGCCAAGCCGCAGGGCGGCAGCAGCATACGCAATGCACCGTTCATCAACCACACCGATCAGGAACTGACGCTGATCGAAACGCTGGTGGGCCGTACTCCGCCGTTCATCTTCCCGAAAGACGACTACAAAGGCCCGCGCCGCGATTACTGATGCGGCGCGCACGGCGCAGCATCAGAATCGCATCAAGTAGGCTATTGAGTACAGAGTCGCGGAATAGGCTGAATTGCCACCCGGATACAAGGCCGGATTGACCTGCTTCGTCGGTGTGGAGCGCGCATAGCGCCACGATAAATCAATCGAATCGCGCGGCCCGAGCGGGTAGTTGTAGCCCACTGTCCAGATTGTCGCCGTCGCATCGTAACGATGCGCAAGCAGTCCGGCCGGCCCATATGCACCATATGCATCGTCCGGCGCCGACGCCTTTGCCAACTGGGCATATACAGGTGACGTCCCCGAGGTCACCGTATCGCCGCGGCGATATTCACCGCCCAAATACAATGAGCCATTTTGAGCCAGCGAGTAATCGAGATTAACGCGCACTGAGTAATCGCGCGTATCAAACACAGCGTTGCGCGCATCACGAATATTTTTCGCCACCGCGCCGAATATATCAATGCGGTCAGTCAGCGAGTGACGGGCATTCAAACCCAGGCTATAGCGGGTCCCGCTACGCAGGTTCGAGCTGTACTCATCCACGGTTGCGCGGCCAAACAGTCCGAGCGTCACCGCGTCGAACTCTCCGGAAGTACGATATTGCAACTCGCCGCTTACGCCACCAGACAATCGATCCAGTCCGGTATACACGTAAAGTTTGTCTCCTCCCACGAAACCGGACGCGATCACGCGCACGTGGTCAGTTAACGGGAATACCATGCCTTTGCTCACATTGATGCTGTAAACACGATCCGAAATTTTTTCAGACGCCTCGCGCGCGCGATTCAGGTTGTTGTCCCAACTCAGCCCCGCCTCGACCCGCACCGGATCATCGAACAATTTGGAAGCCACCAAACCCGTTGGCAATCCCTTGCCGTCGAGTTCCTTGGATACCCACACCCTGATACCGTGACTGTGATCGGGGCCAAACGAGCGCAAGGTCTGGTAATCGATACCGATCTTCAACCCGTCGCGCAGGATGAAATCACTACCAAAGCCAACCAGCACGGAATTTCGATTGGAGTTAAGACCGGTCACGCTGTAGAGCGGCCCGCCAATCTGATCGGCATAACCTATGGTCGCCGCGCGGTCTCCCTCGAATGCGTGCTTCAATTCGATACGCAGCCGCGGCAATGCCCAGCCAAAACTGGTCTGGTGCGCGGTTTCGGCACGAAGGCCCAATGAAACATTCGCGGAGCGCAGTGTCTGGTCGTGATAAGTCAGCGCATTGAGCCCCGCACCGGTTTCGGTGGCGCGTTTTAACCGGTCAACGCCGAAATCCAGGCGTCCATAGGGTGATAGCAGCAAACCATCCTGGCGATGCTCATAGCCCGCGGCCACGGACCCAAACCACTGGCTTCCCTTACGATCCGCCCGCGCAAAATCAGAGGCCGCCGCCACGAAACGCCGCGAGTCATAAGACAAGCCGCCGTAGCCGATCAAGCCGTCCACAAACACATTGCGCGCCGGACTATAGCTGCCATAAAAAGCGATGGATGTTCCATTTGCGTTGCTGTTCGAGCCATCATTGCCGATACGTGTCTTGTCACGCGCGTAACCCACGCTTACGCCGAGTGCCAGGTTTTCGCTGAAGCGGTGATCGACGCCTGCCGTGAGGCCATCCGTGGTGAAGCGCAGCCCATTGCTATCGGCTGTGTGGTCACGCGTGCCGAAGTTCAGACTGCCCCCCAGCCACAAGCCGGTACCCTGCGGCGCGATGCCATCCGCACGTCCGCTCGAAGACAAATTCAGCGCGCCGGTGGTGGCGACACTTGCCAAAGTGGTCATGAACGAAGAAGGCAATAGAGCCGGTGCGACGCCCACGATGTCGTCACGGTGGTCACGGCGTCCGCCCGCCGTGCCGGGGGGGCGTGCAAGCAAGCCCAATCCTGACGATCCATTGCCGCCAGCATCATTGAGTCCAGCACGCGGCATTAGTCCAGCAATTGCAAACGGGTCGCGCGTCTGCGCGAAAGCGTTCGCCGCAGTTGCGCCATCCGCACGTGCTGCCGTTCCCGTGGACGAACCCAAGTGCAGGGATTCCATGCGCCGCTGAACGTTTGAAATTTGCGTGCGGGCGAAACGCTTGGCGGTGTCTGCCTGCGCACGCAGCAGGCCCCGTACCACCGCATCAAGCGACGGATCGCCGCCTACCGAAACAGTAACTGTCGCAGGAGCTGACGTACCCGTAGGGCCAGTCGAAGAATAGGTAAATGCATCCGCACCAGAAAAATTTGCGGCGGGCGTGTAGGTCACGGTCGTGCCGCTAACGGTAACCGCGCCACGAGCCGGGGGTGACACGACGATTACCCCGGTCGCACCACCACTGGTGAATGGGGTCAAATCGAGCGTCCCGGCAGTATTCAGGCGTACCGTCATTGCCGCCGGACCAGCGGCAATACCGGTGCTAGTGCCGGTGCCCGTGAGCGTTACCGTGCGCTCGGTGATACAGCCCACGCACCCAGGAGCGGTCAATGGAATAGTCAGGGTAGCGGTTTTGGCGCCTATGCTTGTCGGCTGGAACGAAACATTGATCGTGCAGTTGGCGCCGCCATGCACGGGACCATTCGCCGGTGAGCAGGTGCCTCCGGGCGCAATCACGAAATCCGTGCCGGTAATGAAAGCCGCATTCAGCATCGCCATCGTTCCGGCAGTAGCCCCGGCCACAGCCGCCACGAACACCGTTTGCGGCACGCTCGTCGAGCTCACTCCCTGGCTGGGAAAAGCCAAGGTGCGGGGCGTCGGATCTCCGTGCTGACTGTTAGCCTCCGCGAGGGTCGCACCGACCCCGATACATTGGACCGTGCCGCCACACTCCGCATAAGCCGCCGTAGTGCAAAAAAGCCCCGCCGCCAATACCATCAGCCAGCAGAGTAATCGATTAAACGTTAGTATTTGGCGCATTAGCATGCGACTCCTCCCCAAACCTTCTACACCTTGTACGAGAACCGGCCTGGACACTTTTCAAACGCCCTGGGCCGGCGGCAATAACAACGATGATGCCCTTGCTCGACAAGCTGAGTCAAGCGCTGCAATGCAGGTTCGCGCGGCATTCACGCCGAACGAGCGGTTTGATGCGTCCGCGCGACGCGCTAATGCGCCCACTGCCTCGAAAATGAAGAAATGGCTCTTGATTCTGCCTGCCATGCTTTTGCTCCATCACGATTGGACGGGCGCGCACGAAAATGAAAGCGATCTGACGCAGAATGTGAAGATAATGCGTCCGCTGGCGGACAAGGGAAACCCCCTGGCCCAATACAATCTTGGCGTGCTGTATGACAGCGGATCGGGCGTAAAACGCGATTATCTCGAGGCCGCCAAGTGGTACCGGCGTTCGGCGGAACAAGGTACCCCGCTGGCCCAGTACCGGCTGGCACTTTTGTACGCGGAGGGCAAAGGGGTCAAACAGAATTTCAGCCGCGCCCATATGTGGTCGTCGCTGTCTGCTGCCCAAGGAAACGCTGACGCCAGAAAACAACTTGATCTGATAGCTGTACGCATGATACCTGCACAAATTGCTGTAGCAGAAAAACTGGCTGCGGAATGCGAGAAGCGAAAGTACAGGGGATGCGAATAACCATCCAGATGGACATGCATTTGGCGCCCCGCTAGACATAGCATTCAATGCCACGATTAGAACCGCTTGGAGGACTTTAAAGTGACTCAAAGGTCGAAGAAGAAAACAGCAGCCGTCGCATCGAAAAAGCGTGGTGCAGCTACTTCGGCGGCGGCAAAAAAAAGCGCCGCCGGAATCGCCAAACTCAAGCAAAAATACGGCGCCAAAACCATCAACGGTCTTGCCCGCGCGCACCCGGATCACATCGCCGAACATGTCGATTGGTGCGACGGTCTCGATCCGCATTTCACCAAGTTGTGGCTAGCGTTCACCTATGGCGGCATGACCGGGCGCGGCATACTCGATGAACGCAAGCGCAACTTGATTCTGGTTGGGCAGTTTCTGGTGATGCAGGATTGGGATCAGCTTGCGATACACGTGCGCAATGCGCTGCGTTACGCCAGCCCGCGCGAGGTGCTGGAGGTGCTGCTGCAGGCGACCGTCTATCTCGGATATCCAACAATCATGCGTGCCACGCGCGTCTTCACCAAGGTGCTCAAACAGTTGGGGCGCATGAAGGAAATCACCGGCACGCAACTGCCGATAACGGGACGTGCCGAAAAACGCTCGCTCGACGCCGAGCGCAAGACTTGGGGTGTCAACGCACAAGATTGCCCGCGTCAGGAGGAACTGCTGCGCAAATTCGGCTGGGAAGGGCTCTCAACCGGCTTTCGTTTGCAGCCCAGTCATCATCACAAAACCGTCGAGCAACTCGAGCGTGTCGACGAGCAGTTCCTCAAATTGTGGCTCGACTACATTTACGCCGGCATGTACACGCGCAACATTCTCGACGACCAGACGCGCATCCTGTGCGTGATCGGTGAACTGATGGTGATGGGTGAATTCATCCAGGCCGAGAATCATATTTGCAATGCGCTGACACATGGCGCCACGCCGCGCGAGGTGATGGAGGTCGTGCTGCAATCGACAGCCTACATCGGCATGCCGCGTTTTGTGCGCGCGGTGGCGCTGGTGGAGCGCGTGGTGCGGGAGTTGGGGCGGTTTGACGAGATCGCGAACACGCAGTTGCCGTTGCCGTAAGCTATCAATCTAAGAGAGGCAATTCAGCCACAGAGGACACAGAGAACACCGAGAGAAGCAAGGGGTTGTGTCATTTTGATTCTCCTCTTTTTTCTCTGTGACCTGTGGCTAATAGTTTTTTTGGGGATCAATGGTTATACGGGCCTCAACACCTCGCTCAACACCCCTAACGCATTCAAGGCCGGCGCAAAGCCGCTGAACGGCGCGGTCTGGATCACGGCTTCGATCACTTCTTCGCGCGTGGCGCCGAGGTTTAGCGCGGCCTGGCCGAATTTCTTGATCTGGCTTTCGAGCTTTAACGCGGTGAAGCTCGCCACTGAAATCAGCACGCGCTGTTTGTGTTCGAGGCCCGGCCGGAACCAGATTTCGCCATAGCCATACTGGATGGCGACGGGGTAGAGCGCACCGGTGACGGGGTTGCCGGGCGCGGCATAGCCCTTGCTGCCGTCTTCGCGATGTAGCGCATTCATTAGTTCCGTGCCGCGCACGGTGAGGGTTTCGAGGCTGTCATCGCGCGGCGCTTGCGGGTGGATGTTGATGTGGTGCTTTGCGAATACTTCCGCCGCTGCGCCTAGCGCCTCTTCGGATGCGGCGAAGCCGGCGTAAATGCCGATCTGAATCAACACCTCCTGTATGGCCGTTGGAGTTACGCCGATGTTGAGCGCCGCGCCTACGTAGCGGCGCAGCACTTGCAGGCGCTGCACGGAGCCAAGTGCGGCGAGCGTGCACAGCATGCGATCCTTCAATTCCATGCCGGGGCGGCTCCACACGATGCCGAATTCGGCTTCGGACATGAAGTCGCGAAATCCCGGCGCGGCCTCCGGTTGCGGCTGCTCCGCGCCGAACAGGCGCGCGCGCATGGCTTCGCCTTGCTGGCGTAATTCACTGCGTGTGGTCATTTGTTGCCTCCTTTTCGAGGCGGCTATCTTATAATCAATTCAATGCGACTGAATCATTTTACGAATGGAACATCTCAAACAATTATTGAACGCCAACGACGGGCCGCCGGATCACGGAGTCGCGGCATGAGCGCGCGCTTCGAGCCGGTGACGGGCCGTTATCTCACTCTCGAGTTGCTGGGCAAGCCGCATCGCGTTTATGTGGAGGAGGCCGGCGCGGGCATCCCGCTTTTGTGCCTGCACACTGCGGGCGCGGATACGCGCCAGTATCGCGCGCTGATGAACGACGCGCGCGTGCTCAGTGATTTTCGCGTGATCGCGTTCGACATGCCGTGGCACGGCAAATCGTCGCCGCCGGCGGGCTGGCACAACGCCGAATACCGGCTCACCTCGCGCGACTATCTCGACATGATTCTGGGCATGGCGGATGCGCTGCAACTCGACAAGCCGGTGGCAATGGGCTGCTCGATCGGCGGGCGCATCGTGTTGCATCTGGCGCTGGAATATCCCGAACGCTTTCGCGCGCTCATCGGCTTGCAGGCGGGCGCGCACGTGGAGCCGTACTACGATCTGAATTGGCTGCATCGCCCCGACGTGCATGGCGGCGAGGTTGCCGCCGGCATCGTGTCGGGCCTGATGGGGCCGCGCAGCCCGGAGTCAGAGCGCTGGGAGACGTTGTGGCACTACATGCAGGGCGGGCCGGGCGTGTTCAAGGGCGATCTGCATTTTTATACCAAGGACGGTGACATCCGCGCGCGCGTTGGTGAGATAGATACCACGCGTTGTCCGCTGTATCTGCTCTCCGGCGAATACGATTACTCGTGCACGCCTGACGACACGCGCGATCTCGCGCGTCGGATCAAGGGCACGCGGGCCGTCATCATGGAGGGCCTCGGGCATTTTCCAATGAGCGAAAACCCCGAGCGGTTTTTGAGTTACCTGATGCCGGTGCTGGACGAGATACGTGGCGCGCGATGATAGTACGTAAGTTATTAATTATTAAACATTTTTTTGTTAGCACGGGATTGGCCGTTTGCGGCCACGGCGCACTGGCCGCGCAACCCGCGGCGTATCCCGCGAAGCCCATACGCCTGCTCGTGGGCGTTGCGCCTGGTGGCGGCACCGATTTCGCGGCGCGGCTCGTCGGCGCGAAACTCGCCGAGAAATTCGGCCAGCCGGTCATCACCGACAACCGCACCGGCGCCACCGGCAACATCGCGATGGAACTCACCGCGAAGGCCGCGCTAGATGGTTACACCTTCGTCGTGTTCAATGTCGGGCACCTCACCTCGGTGCTGCTGTCGCGCGGCGCGCGCATCGACGCGGTGAAAGATTTCGCGCCGGTGAGCCAGATTGCCACCGGCACGCTGATGCTGGTGGCGCACGCCGGCGTGCCGGCGAAGACGCTGAAGGATTTCATCGCCTACGCGCGCGCAAGGCCGGGGCAGGTGAACTACGGCTCCGGCGGCATCGCCAGCAATCAGCACCTGGCGCTGGAGTTATTAAAGCGCGAAACACGGCTCGATCTCACGCACGTGCCATACAAGGGCGGCGGGCCGATGACGGTCGATCTTGTTTCCGGGCAGGTGCAGGTGGCCATCTCCAACATCCTCAGTTTTTATCCGCACGTGAAAGCCGGGCGCCTCACCGCGCTGGCGGTCACCGCGGAAAAGCGCAGCCCGCTAGCGCCGGAGGTGCCGACCATCGCCGAGCTGGGTTACCCCAAGGTGCAGAGCGATATCTGGCAGGGCGTGCTCGCACCCGCGAAAACGCCGCCGGCGGTTATCGACAAGATGTCGCGCGCGATCGCCGAGGCCGTGGCCGAGCCGGAGGTCGTGCAGAAACTCGTGGCGCAGGGCGGCGGCGCCGTGGGCAGCACGCCCAGGGCGTTTGGCGAATTTCTCAAGCATGAAACCAGCCGCTGGCTGACGCTGGCGCGCGAAGTGAATATCACTGCCGATTAGTCGCGGAGCGCACATTGAGCGACGATCCACTCTACAAGGGCGGCTTTCCCAACCCGGACCGGCTGGGATTCATTCCGCTGCGGCAATCGTCGGGCGACGAACCCGATGCGAAGGAAATCGAACGTGCGGCCGGCATCCTCGGCAGGCCGGTGCGCGAGACCGATGCCGAGGGTTACGAATGCGAAATCGTGGGCGCGGCTGTCGGGGGCGGCGCGGGCAGCATCGCCTATGTCGCGAGCCGTGCGAAAAAGCAGGGGCAGTACGTTGACATCGAGTTTCGATTGCACCTGCGCGCGCCCGGCGGCACGCACAATTCATGGGACGTGCAAACCTACAATCCCTACTTCGGCTGCGACGTTCGTTTCTTCCAATGGATCGGCCGGCACGCAATCCTGATCTATCGCGAAAAACATCGCACCTATGTGTGCAAGGTCAAGGCCGCCGCCGAACCCGTGTTCGTGAAGATCGAGGATGATTGGATCATCAACGGGCGCACGCTGGCCTACTGGGGCTGGGAGGCCACGCAGGTGAGCAGGCTCACACTGCCTGATCTCACTGCGCTGGATGCGGTGTCCGAAGAAGAAGCGAAAGCGCAGCGCTTGCTGCCGTCGAAATACTGGTAAGCGGCGGCTACCCGCTCACCGGAATCTTCGCCTCGCGCACCACGCGCTTCCATTTCTCGACATCGCTCTTTATGCGATTGTGGAACTGCTCGGGCGGGCCGCCGGCGGGCTCCATGCCTTCGTTCTCGAACCATTTCTGCATGGCGGGGGTTTTCATGATGCGCGAGACTTCGCGGTTCCATTGCTGGATGATGTTTTGCGGCAGCGCTTTCGGTCCCCACATGCCGTACCAGTGGATCACTTCAAAGCCGGGCAGCGTTTCGCTGATCGAGGGCACATCGGGCAATGAACGCGAGCGTTTGCCCGGCGTGATGCCGATCGCGCGCAGCCGGCCGCTGCGGATGTGCGGAATCGCCGGCACCATGCTGCTGAAGCTGGTATGCACCTCGGCGGCAAGCAGCGCCGTCACTACCGGGCCGGAGCCCTTGTAGGGCACGTGGGTGATGTTTGCCTTGGTGTCCAGCTTGAAGAGTTCTCCTGCGAGATGCCCCAGGCCGCCGGTGCCGGCGGAACCGTAGTTGAATTTGCCCGGCGCAGCGCGCGCGGCCTCGATGAATTCCTTCATGCTCTTGATGGGCGAGGTGGGGTGCATGGTGACCACCAGGCCGGTCTCGCCGATCAGGATGATGGGCTGAATGTCGGTGACGGTGTCGTAAGGCAACTTGTGCAACGCCGCGTTGGAGCCGTAGCTGCCGGACACCAGAATCAGCGTGTAGCCGTCGGGCGGCGCGTTGACCACGATCCCCGCGCCGATGGTGCCGCCGCCGCCGCCGCGATTGTCGACGATGATGGGCTGGCCCCACGCTTCGTGCAACTGCGGCCCGATCAGGCGCGCCAGCGTGTCGGAGCCGCCGCCCGGCGCGAAGGGCGTCACCACGCGGATGGGTTTAGTGGGGTACTTGCCTTGAGTTTGTGCGTGTGCGCCCGCGATGCCGGCGGCAAGCAGGCATGCGGCTAGTGCATTGATGGTGTGAGTCAACGTGGTTGGCATGGTGGAAGTGGTAATAGTGGGCCGCCGGGCGGCGCGACAATTTGATACGTTCAGGTAGTATACAAAGAACAACCGCCAGGAAGGAGATGCGAACATGGATTTGCGATTGAAGGGAAAAACCGCGCTGGTAACGGGCGCCAGTCAGGGGCTGGGTAAAGCGATTGCGGTGGGGTTGGCCGCGGAGGGCGTGCAAGTGGCGATCACCGCGCGGCGGCGCGAGTTGCTGGAAAAAGTCGCGGCGGAAATTGAACAAAAAGGCGGATTGAAACCGGTGATTATCGCCGCCGATCTGTATCCTGAAAATGCCTCAGATGACATCGCCGCGCAGGCGTTAAAGGCGATGGGCCGCGTCGATATCGTCGCCAACTCGGCCGGCGGCAGCAGGCCGCTGCCGCTGGATGGTTCGAAGGAAGCGTGGCTTGAAGGCATGACGCTGAATTTCTGGCGGCTGCGCGAACTCACGCACGCATTGCTGCCGTCGATGATTGAACACAAATTCGGCCGCGTGATCAATCTCACCGGCACGCGCGAGCCGCGCAATCTGAATGCCGCGCACGCGGCCAAGGCGGCGGTGCATGTGTGGTCGAAAGGTTTATCGAAGGTGGTGGCGAAAGACGGCATCACGGTCAATTGTTTACAGCCCGGCAAATTGCGCAGCGAACAAATCGACAAACGCATGCCCACCGAGGAAGCGCGCCGCGCGTGGGCAAAAAAAGAAGTGCCGATGGAGCGCGTGGGCGAGCCGGAAGAGTTGGCGGACCTCGCAGTGTTTCTCGCCTCGCCGCGCGCGGGTTATATCTCGGGCAACGTGATCGCGGTGGATGGGGCGGCGCGGTACTTTGCGTTCTAGTCCAGCCGCACGTTCACCTGCTTTTGCACGTCACGCCAGCGCCGGTCTTCAGATTCCAGCAGCTTCAAAAAATCCGCCGGCGTGCCGGGCGTGGGGTCGAAGGTCTGCGCGGTGAAGCGCTCTTTCACGTCGGGTGCGTTGATCGCGCGTGCGATTTCGCGATTGAGCACCGTGACGATGTCCTTCGGCATGTTGGCGGGGCCGAGCATGCCGTACCATTGAAATGACACGAAATCCTTCACGCCTTGTTCGACGAAGGTGGGCACGTTGGGCAGCAGCGGATGGCGCTGCGGGCTGGTGATGGCGAGCATCTTGAGGCGGTTGGTGCGGATGAAGGGCATCGCCGCGGGCACTGCGTTCATCACCAGCGGTATCTGTCCGCCTACGGCATCGGCGAGCGACGGCCCGCCGCCTTTGTACGGCACATGATTCAGCGTGAGTCCGGTTTTCAGCCGCAGCCACTCGTAGAGCATGTGCGGGCCGCTGGCAAGGCCGCTCGAACCCATGGCGAGTTTTTCGCTTTGCGCGCGCGGCAACGCGAGCAAATCCTTCAACGTGCTGGCGCTGAACGATGGGTGCGCGCACAGCGCCTGCGGCGAGGTTGCGATCAGGTTTAACGGAGTGAAATCCTTGATCGCGTCGTAGCGCTGCTTTGAGTACACCAGCGCGTTGATCGTATGCGGCGCGTCGGCGAGCAGTATGGTGTAGCCGTCACCCAATGCTTTCGCGGCGAGCTCGGTGCCGATCAAGCCCGTGGCGCCGGGGCGGTTGTCGATAACGAAAGTCTGGCCGAGATATTCGTTGAGCTTGGCGCCGATGGCGCGCCCGGTGATGTCGGAGCCGCCGCCGGGCGGGTAGGGCACGACCATGCGCACCGGGCGTGATGGGTATTTTTCGGCGGCGAGCGCTTGTGACACGGGCGCAATGCATATCGCCGCCAGCAACGCATGAGCAATCAGTTTCATCAACGCTGTATCGCCGTTGACGGCTGCACGCCGCGCTTGAACACGATGTCGCCGTAGTAGGCGTGTACGTTTTCACCGGTGTTGTCGGTGTCGGTCATCACCGCCACCGAGGTGATGCGCCCCGGCTCCTCGCCGAAGGCGCGGCGATAATCATCGTATACGTTGCGCAGCATGTCCTGCCACAGGCCAACCTTTTCGCGTCCCGATTCGGCGACGATCATCTTGATGCGGGTGGTGTGCAGATTGGGCAGCACGGTGTCGACCGGCACGCGGTTTTCCCAGATGTACATCAGCGTCGCGTAAGGCAATTGCTGGCCGGTGACGAGACGTATGTTGTCGAAGAACACGCGGTCGTCGAACGAGAGTTTATCCATGTCGCCGGCGAAGGCGACCACCACGCGCACGGGTGAGTCTTCAAGATGCTTGGTGCGATTGTCGGCGGTCTTGATGAGATCGGTGGTTTTCCACTGCCAACTCAAAATCGGAAATTCGCGCGGGTCGATGTCGAGCCGATGCACCAGCCCCGATGCCGACGCATCGGCGTGCGCCTTGACCACGGTGCGTCCGTCGTAACTGACGAGCTTGTATTGCGTGGGCTTCTTGAATTTCGACAGCGTCCAGCGCCGCCAGCCCTCGGGCAGTTTGCCGTCTTCCGCGGGTTTGTTCTTGGAAAATATTTTTACGTACGGCAGCGCGATTTCGTGCGGGCCGCCGGGCGTGGTGGCGCAGCCCGCAAACAGCAGTGCGGCAATCAGCAATGGCGCAAACAGTCGGCGTGTCATGAATCTCCTCGTCGCAACGCAGCGCCCGTATCTGATTTTCAGCCGGGCGCTTTTATCGTTTGCAACACATTGTAGAGGGCTGCGCAGGTCTCGACTATCGGTGTATCGGGGATATTCATAAGTATTTGTTTTTATTGAGTTTTTGCAACCACGTCGCGCGCCAGCGGCGGGTTGGTGGCGAAGTAGCGTTTGATGCCCTTGAAAATCGAGTCGGCCATCCTGTGCTGATACGCCTCGTCGGTGAGCTTGCGCTCTTCTTCCGGATTGCTGATGAACGCGGTCTCGACCAGGATCGACGGAATGTCGGGTGACTTGAGTACCGCGAAGCCCGCCTGCTCGACATGATTTTTGTGCAGACGGTTGATGCCGCCGATTTCGTTCAACACCGCGCGGCCAAGCTTGAGACTGTCGTTGATGGTGGCTGTCTGCGACAGATCCAGCAGCGTTTGCTTGAGATACGGATCGGGCACGTCGAGATTCACGCCGCCGATGAGATCGGCCTCGTTTTCTTTTTTCGCCAGCCAGTTGGCCGCCGCCGAGGTCGCGCCGCGCTCGCTCAACGCAAACACCGACGAGCCGCGCGCCTCGGGGCTGGTGAACGAATCGGCATGCACCGATACAAACAGATCGGCGTTCGCGCGCCGCGCCTTCACCACGCGCGCGTGCAGCGACATGAAGTAGTCGCCGTCGCGCATCATCACCGCGCGCATGCCCGGCTCGCGGTCGATGCGATCCTTCAATTTTCGTGAGATCGCCAGCGTGACGTTTTTCTCCCACGAGCCGCTGGCGCCGCGCGCGCCGGGGTCTTCGCCGCCGTGGCCGGCATCAATGGCGATGGTGATCATGCGTTTTGCGCCGGGCTTGCGCGGGTCGGTGCGCGCGGATTTTTCGGGTGCGGCGGCGGGTTCCTGCGGCGTGGCGGGCTGCGGCGCGGGTTGCGGTGTGGCGGGGCGCTCGCGGTTTTCGAGCAGTGCCATCAGCGGATCGGGCGGCTCCAGCGGATAAATATCGAGCACCAGCCGATGGCCATAACCGGCGACGGGGGCGAGCACGAAGGCCTGCGGTTTCACTTCGGATTTAAGATCAAACACCAGCCGCACCACGTTGGGCTTGAACTGGCCGACGCGCACCGATTTGACGTACGGATCAGCCGCGCCGACTTTCTCGGCGAGGCCATTCAAGGTGGAAGTCAGCGCGACGTCTTCAAGATCGAGCACCAGGCGTTCGGGGTTCTTGATGCTTAGCAACTGATGCTTGATCGGCTGCTTTGATTCCAGCGTGACACGGGTATAGTCGGCGGCAGGCCACACGCGCACCGAGGCGATCTGAATATCAGCGGCGAAGGCATTCCACGCCGGCAGCAAACACGCTGCTACCAGCATGCACAGCAACAAGAAATGAAGTATGCCGCGCAGGCTTGGGGCGGCCGCGCGGGCGTTGATCGCTACAACTGCAAACCTTTTAAACAAGATACGCCTGCCTCCGTGTCAGCGAAGATTCGGACGTTTCTCCCTGATTGCGCCAATCCTGCCGCTCCATCCATTTCAAGCAAGATTCTCAAGTCCGCCGGCGGCAAACCGGCTGCCTTCTCAGGCCATTCCACAAGACAAACCGATTGCGGGTTGAAATACTCCCGGAAGCCGGCTTCCCCTAGTTCTCGTGGGTTTTGTTGACCTGTGAACCTATAAAAATCAAAGTGATACAAGTATAACCTAGAAACTTCATAAGGTTCAACCAATGTAAAAGTCGGGCTTTTGACGCGGCCCTCGAAGCCCAGTCCGCGCAGCACCCCGCGCGCCAGCGTGGTCTTGCCCGCGCCCAGATCGCCGATGAGATAAATCACCATGCCGGGCGTGAGTCCGGCCGCCAAGGCGCGGCCCAGCGCCAGCGTGGCCTCTTCGTTTTCGAGAGTGCGTTTAAACTCGGTCATATGCAATCAACAACCATCGACTATCAGGCGCTCGCAAACAACATCCGCGGTTGGGGCGCGGAGTTGGGTTTTCAGCAAATCGGCATCGCCGATTGCGACCTGTCGCGCGCGGAAATGAAGCTCATGGAGTGGCTGAACAAGGGTTGGCACGGCGACATGGATTATATGGCACGCCACGGCACCGCCCGCAGCCGACCGGCCGCGCTGACACCCGGTACGGTGAGCGTGATCTCCGCGCGCATGAACTACCTGCCGCCAGATGCGCGCGCGGTGGATGCAGTGCTGCAAGAGCCGGACCGCGCGGCGATAGCGCGATACGCGCTGGGGCGCGACTACCACAAAGTGCTGCGCGCGCGGCTGCATCAATTGGCCACGCGCATCGCCGTGGCGGCGGGGCCATTCAACTATCGCGTCTTCACCGACAGCGCCCCGGTGATGGAAGTCGAACTCGCGGTCAAGGCCGGCATCGGCTGGCGCGGCAAACACACTCTGCTACTTAACCGCGAGGCCGGATCATATTTTTTCATCGGCGACATCTACACCGACCTGCCGCTGCCCTCCGGCGAGCCGCAAACCGAACACTGCGGCAGTTGCACGAAATGCATAACCGTGTGCCCGACACAAGCCATCGTGGCGCCCTACCAACTCGACGCGCGGCGCTGCATTTCATATTTGACGATAGAACACAAAGGCGCCATCCCCGAAGAATTCCGCGCGTTGATCGGCAACCGAGTCTACGGCTGCGACGATTGTCAGACCGTGTGCCCGTGGAACCGCTTCGCGCAGGTTAGCGGCGAAGCGGATTTCGCCGTGCGCAATGGATTGGATAATGCAACGCTGGTGGAGTTGTTTGCCTGGAGTGCAAGTGACTTTAACGACAAGCTGGCGGGTAGTGCGATTCGGCGGATTGGGTATGAGCGCTGGCTGCGGAATCTGGCGGTGGGGATGGGGAATGCGTTGCGTTCGCTCAGCGAGTCAGGCGAAGCGCCTGCGGCGCGGGTGATTGAGGCAGCGCTGCTCGCGCGGGTGAATCATCCTTCCGCGCTGGTGCGCGAGCATGTGGCTTGGGCGTTATCACCATACCATTAATATTTGCACCTTTCAGCTAACATGATGAGCCTCACACACAAAATTTCTGATTGGCCCGGTTGCGGCAGTAATCGCCTACCCTCACGCCGCAGTTCGGACTCCAGTGTCGGGTACAGCCACTAGCACTGGAATCGGGGTGCCGCTGGCTGTCTGTAACGACAAAAATTCAGGATCATTATGAAAGTCCTCGAAGACTGGCCACAGAGGCAGCAGGTGCCTAAATCTCCTGTCCAATTCAATTGCTTTTCGTATGCATTCAATCATCTCCTTCTTTTTGTTCAGTAGTGCGTTAATCGCTGCTTTCGTCCGGAATTCTTGCGCAAAAGCCAAGACATCCTCAAGGCGACTAACGTTGGCCTTTCCTTTGGTGTGTTTACAAACGATCTCATAGTTAATAATTTCAACGTCAGCTTCCTTGGAAAAGTGGATGGCATTCAATCTTTCTCGACCATACTTTTCCGCTTCATCGTAAGCGCCATACCGAAATAACAGCATCGGGAGCAAGAAACAATGCGAAAGAGTCTTCCACTATATTGCGACAAGGAAACAACTAGTTCACACCAATTACCACGAGTAGTATCTTGATCGATCGCTTGGGCAAATTCATCGCTTTAGGGAATTCAATTCCGAAGGGACCGGCTGCGCAAGATCAACTCGCCATGGGGTGAACTTTGGGGGGGATACCCACGGCTTGCCTCCTTCCAATTTATTGAGACCGCGCTATGAGTCCGATTGTGCCGCGGCACCACTGTCTGACCTGTATCGTACATAACTGAGTGTGGTCATCGAATTTGATGTTCCGATTTTCACGTTTCGTGATGGCGTTCTGCCTCGATTAAGATGCTATTGCAGCCAAATCTATGCGCGTTCGGCATCACTGACACCTACCCCGCATTAATCATGCCAGCATGCCAAATAG
>CAMDLH010000027.1 GCA_945901405.1 Bordetella parapertussis
ATCGCGCGTTCCTGGCGCCGCTCGCGCCGTTGCGCACCTACGTGATGGGTATGGAGGCCACCGAGCGAGGCGCAACCCCAGAAGAGACGCAAAAAATGACGGCCATGCTGACGGACGCAGTCAAGGCCGGCGCGGTCGGCTTCAGCACCACTGCGATGCTGTCGCACATCGGTCACGGCGGCAAGCCGTTCGCCGCGCGCGTGGCGAGCCGCGAAGAACTCGCATCATATTGCGGCGTGCTGAAAAAAGCCGGGCGCGGCGTAATCGAAATGGCGCTCACCAAGCAATTCGGCAAGCTGCAGGACGACGAATACGACTTGCTCGATTTCATGTTGACGCAAAGCGGGCGGCCGGTGACGTGGTTGTCGCTGCATAATATCGCCGAGCGCCCCAGCGCCTTGCAGGAAGCTCTGAAAAAGGCCGAGCCGCTGATCGCGCGCGGCGGCATTCCGCAGATACTCACGCGTCCGCTGGTGTCCGATATGTATCTGCGCAAGCCGTTCCAGCTTGGCGAAATGAAATGCGCGAAGGATATTTTTAATGCGCCCGCGCAAAAGCAGGTAGAGATTTTGTCCGATCCGGCGTTTCGCGCGGCGTTCAAGGCCGAGCTCGCGCAGGGCCGCAAGTGGAGCTCGAAAGGTATCACGGTGTTCAAAGTGACGAACCCGAAACTCAAGGCCTATGAAGGCTCGACCATCGGCGACATCGCGGCGAATCTGAACAAGGATCCGGATACCGTGTTCTTCGACATGGCGGTCGAGGATCAAATGGAATTGAAGTGCGTGGTGCCGCGCGCCAACACTGACCGCGCGCAAATCGCCAATACGCTGAACGACCCGCGCACCATGATCGGCCTGTCCGACGCCGGAGCGCACGTGGACATGTTCGCCGAGGCGGGCTACACCACCTATCTGCTCGGCCACTGGGTGCGCGAGCAGCAGGCGCTCTCACTCGAAGCGGCGGTGAAACGCATCACCAAGGACCCGGCGGATTATTTCGGCTTCAGCGATCGCGGGCGTTTGACGGTCGGCGCGGCTGCGGATGTCGTAGTATTCGATGAAAACGCCATCGGCTCGCCCGAACGCGCCAGCCTCGTGCGCGACCTGCCGGCGGGCGGCGCACGCATGGTGTCGAAGGCTTCGGGGATTTCACACGTCGTTGTGAATGGAACGGCACTCTACCGCGAAGGGAAACACACCGGAGATTATCCGGGGCGCGTATTGCGCGGGTAAACGGTTCAAACCGGCGGCTTGAGCCCCATGCGCTTGGCGAGCTCCGCCCACTTCGCCATTTCCTTGCGCAGGTGCTCGCCGAAAAATTCGGGCGTGCCGCCTGCTGCTTCATAGTTCATCGCGGCAAAGCGCTCCTTCACCGCCGCGCTCGTGAGCACCTGGTTGAACCCTTCGTTCAAGCGCGCGATCACCGGCTTCGGTGTGCGCGCGGGCACGACCACGCCGCCCCATGCAATGATTTCGAAACCGGGCACGCCCGCTTCGGCAACCGTCGGCAGTTCCGGCGCGGCAAGAGCGCGTTTCGTCCCCGTGACGGCAAGCCCGCGCAAGCGCCCGGAGCGCACATGCGGATACGCCGATCCGACCTGATCGCAAATCAGATGCACCTGGCCGCCGATGATGTCGGTGATGCCCTGCTGCACGCCTTTGTACGGCACATGCAGGATGTCGATGCCAGCCAGCATCTTGAGCAGTTCAACACAAAGAAAATTGGTGGCGCCATAACCCGTGGATACGTATTTCAGCTTGCCGGGATTCGCCTTCGCGTAGGCAATCAATTCCTGCACCGAGTGCACGGGCAGCGCCGTCGAGATCGCGAGCACGTTGGGCGAAAATCCGCCCATCACCACTGGCGCGAAATCGCGCTGCGTGTCGTAGCCAAGCCGCGCCATGAAAATATGATTGGTTGCGATGGGAAACGACGCGTAGCCGATGGTGTAGCCGTCGGGATTGGCCTTGGCCATCATCTCAAAACCGATGCTGCTGCTGGCCCCCGGACGATTATCCACCACCACCTGCTGGCCGAGCCGCTTGCCGAGTTCCGCTGCATAAAGGCGCGCGTTGATATCCGGCAACCCGCCGGTGGCGGACGGGACGATGAAGCGCAGCGGCCGGTCAGGGTAGTCGGTAGCCGCAGGCGCACACATCGGCCAAACCGCCATGCCCAGACCCAGCTGGATCGCCGCGATGAATAGCTTAAGCCTCGAACCGGCTGACCCGCGCGCCGCGTACGAGCTACCGCCCAGCAATGCATGCACCATAGTCGTCCCCCGTGTAACGATGGAACCAATCTACGCGGCTGCCCGGCGCCTGTAAAGCGTCCGTTTTGCCGTACACGGCTGCTGCTTCCATCGACACTTCGTGTCAAAATTGCGGAATGTCTGAAAATCAGCAATGGGCGTTTCCCGAATCGCTGCAACCGAAGGCCGGCGAGACGCAGTTTGACCTCGCGCGTGTGCTCGATGCGGTGGTGATGGTGCGTACCGAAGTTTTCGAAGACGGCCTCACGGCCGGTACGCTGGGCACGGAGCGTGGCGGCTATGGCGTGGTGATACGCGAGGATGGCCTGGTGCTCACCATCGGCTATCTCATCACCGAGGCGTCGAAAATCTGGCTCACCACCAATCGCGGCGGCGTCGTGGAAGGCTACCCGGTTGGTTATGACCAGGCGACCGGCTTCGGCCTGATACAGCCGTTGGGCAAACTGGATGCACCGCACCTCGCGCGCGGCCTGGTGGCCGACATAAAAGCTGGCGACTCGGCATTCGTGATCGGCCACGGCGGATCAGCGCACTCGCTCAAGACGCTGCTGATTGCGAAACAGGAATTCGCCGGCCCCTGGGAATACGTGCTCGATGAAGCGCTGTTTACCGTGCCCGCGCATCCGCAATGGGGCGGCGCCGCGCTGATCGACACGCAGGGCGATTTGATCGGCATCGGCTCGCTGCTGGTGCAACGCGAGGTTAACGGCGAAGCCATACACGTCAATATGTTCGTGCCGATAGACCTGCTCAACCCGATACTCGATGCCATGTTGCAAACCGGGCGCAGCCCGCACCCGCCGCGCCCGTGGCTGGGCATGTATACACAGGATCCGCAAGGCAAACTGGTGGTCGGCAAAGTCACCCCCGGCGGGCCGGCGCAACGCGCGGGCATCAAGCCGGGCGACAGGGTGCTCGGCGTTGGCGGCTACAAAGTGCTTAGCCTCGCGGAATTGTTTCGCACCGTGTGGCGGCTGGGCGCGGCCGGAGTCGATGTGCCGCTGACCGTCTCGCGCGGCGGAGAGAAGCTGGAAATCACCATCAAGTCCGGCGACAGAAGCGACTATCTCAGGAAGCCGAAGTTGCATTGAGATTTTGATCGCGGCAACGAATGGCTGCGGCAACGTAGGCCGCAATCGAAGCGAAGCGCATTGCGCCGGACGGTTTATATCAACCGCATCAGCAGCAGTACACAACGAAACCGCGAACCGCGCCGTGGTTTTTTCCCACGTATTCCTTGTTCGCAATCACCGCACGGCGCAATGCCTGCGGCGATTGCGCCCTACGATTTAGTGTCGCCACGCTCAGTCAAACCACCGCCGCTTGTAAACGATGCCAGGCCCGTTCGGCCCCTGGCCGGAAGGCTCCAGCCACAAGGTCTTGCCCGGGTGTTTCACCGGCACGCCATTGAAGCGCTCGCGCAGCCAGTCGCAGACGAAGGCGTGGATGTCGGCTTCCCACACGCTGCTGCGCGATTTCATCGTCACCGAGCCGTTGTGATGCTGGTCGGGCAGCACCCATAGCTCGGCCGGCGCTTTCATTTCGTCGAATAGTCTGTAGACCTCGGCGATGGGTGCGCGCGGGTCGTATTCGCCGCTGACGATGAGTGTCGGGCATTTGATTTTGTCCATGTATCCGTCCATGGTCATCTTGTCCACCACGGCGTCGAGTTCGGCTTCGGTGTCCGATTGCGTGAGATAGGCGAACAGTTGCTTGTAGCGCGGCGACTCTTCGGTCATCAAATAATATTTGTCGACGAATGACGCCCACGGTGCGGCGGCGGCAGCGATACGATGCTCGGTGGCGGCAATGCGCATGCCCCAGTGCGAGCCGAAGCTTAGTGCATACACGCCGATTTTTTTCGCGTCGATTTCCTTGCGCGTGCACAGGTAATCGATCACCGCGCTTGCGGCCTGCTCGTAGTTGTCATCGGTGAGCCGTATGCCGCGCAGGTTGCTCTCGCCCTGCCCCGGCCCGTCGAACGAAAATACATGCATGCCGCGTTGCAAGGCCTGGTTGTAGTACGGATGCGGCCATGCTTCCTTGGTTTGATCGCAGCCGGGCACGTAAAACACCAGCGGCTTCGCGCCGTCGCCGGGTGCCAGGTGCAGATTGCCCGACACTACCGTGCCGTTCCATGGAACATCGACGTGCTCGATGCGATACGGCGCCAGCTCGCGCACCTTGTCATAGCAGCGAATCACGCCGCCGTGCAGAAATTTTTTCTCGTCGCCGGTCTCGAATACGACGTGCTGCGCGTCGGCGTATTGCAGCGATGCCTGGTAATAAAGCTCCATCGCGGTTTCGCGGTGGCCCGCATCCGCCTCGGCCTGCGCCAGACGCTCGGAGCGTTTCGCCGCCTGCCCGACGTGCTTGGCAATCATGTCATGGCTGCGTACCGTGCGCGGAAAACGCCCGCGGCCATCGGGCTGAAAATGAAATGTCTTGCCGGTCTCCTTGATCATCCAGTCAAAGAACCATTGCTGATTGTCGCGATGCAGATGTGGTTTGCCTTTCTTCTGGCGGGCTGGGCTGGGCATGATTAGATCTCTAAAAAATGGTTTAAAAACAAATACTTACGTTTTAATCGATTATTGCGGTTTGAGGCCTATGGTCTTGATCACGCGCGACCATTTTTCGGATTCGCTTTTGATGTACGCGGCGAATTCCTCGGGCTTGTTCGCCACCACATCCATGCCTTGATTCGCGAACAGCGTTTTCACTTCGGCGTGATTGAGCATCTTCACCAGCTCACTGTGCAAGCGATTCGCGATTGCCGCAGGTGTCTTTGCCGGAAGCAACAAGCCATGCCAAGATGTCGTTTCAAATCCGGGCAGGCCGGACTCTACCATGGTGGGTATGTCAGGCAGCGCCGCGGTACGCTTGAGACTGGTCACCGCAAGCCCGCGCAAACGGCCCGACTGCACATGCGGCATCGCCGGCAACAAACTACTCATCATCATCTGCACCTGCCCGCCGAGCAACTCGCTCAACGCGGGGCCGGTGCCTTTGTACGGCACGTGCAGGATGCTCACCTTTGCAGCCATGGTGAACAGCTCGGATGCAAGATGATTGCTCATGCCGGTGCCGCCCGAGGCGTAATTCAGCTTGCCGCTCTTGCGCGCGAGCGCGATGAACTCCTGCACCGTTTTCGCCTGCACCGACGGATGCACCACCATGATTTGCGGCCCCGATGTCGTTTGCGTGACCGGCTGAAAATCCTTCACCGGATCGTACGGCAGCTTCAGCGTGAGACTGGGCGCGACCGCAAGATTGCCCGACGAGCCGAGCAGCAAGGTGTAACCATCCGGCGCCGCGCGTGCCACCAATTCGCAGCCGATTGCGCCGCCAGCACTGGGGCGGTTATCCACCACCAGATTTTGCCCGAGACTGGCGCCCAGCCGCTGCGCCACCACGCGCGCCACGATGTCGGTTGGGCCGCCGGGGGCGAAGGGCGCGATGAGGCGTATCGGCCGCGTGGGATACGTTTGCGCTTGCGAATTTGTCGCGCTCAAGACCGCCGCCGCAAGCAGAGCGCACGAAAATAAACCAAGGTGTCGTTCCCGCGCAGGCGGGAATCCATAACACAGCGCCACTGGAGATACCGCATGGGTTCCCGCCTGCGCGGGAACGACAGTCCTGGTTGATCGCAATTTTCTCTCCGTTATTTAATGATTGCCGCCCGCAACGCCGCGCGATCGATCTCCGCGCCCTTGATGAACAAACGCGAGATGCGCCGCGTGTTGCGTATGTCTTCCAGCGGATTGGCATCGAGCACCAGAAAATCCGCGCGCTTGCCCGCCGCCGACCTTGCCCGCCGCTTGATCCGCACGCACCTGAAACGCCACCTAGCCGCGCTCGATGCCTTGCGACATCACCACCGACACGCCGTAATACAGCGCGAGATTCAGATCGTTGATGATCATCTCGCGCGTGTAGTTCGACGCGCCGTAGGTCAGGCCTTTCTGAAAACCCGGATGCACGTGCTCGCTGTTCAATGTGGGCATCACCGTCTTGCCGCTGAGATCGTCGCGCATCGCACCCGGCGCATTGATCTCGCCACGCCGCCCCACGCGCGTGATCACGCCGCGCTGCACAATGAACGCGGATGATTCAATCGCCGCGCCGCCGTCGCCGGGAATCAGGCGCGCGCCTTCGTAAATGACCACCGGCGCGGATGCATCCTGGGTAGCCGGTTGCGGGCTGCCGCAGGACACCAATAACGCTGTCAAAAAAACCGCAATGAATCGAAACATGTGGACGCCTCCCCCATCTTGATCGGGTTCACCGCTAGTATAAGCGCTGCTTAACAACCGCGCGCCGCTGCCGTGGCCGTGGTTGTAAACTCTTACCTTTCCAAACTCGTTCCCAACTCGTACTCAACTCAAAATAAGGAGACTCACATGGCCAAGGCCTACTGGATTGCATTCTACAAATCGATCAAGGATCAGGAAAAATTCGCCGCCTACGTCAAGATCGCGCCGGCGGCCATTCAATCCTTCGGCGGCAAATTCATCGTGCGCGGCGCGGCGGCCCAGGCCTACGAAATGGGCCTCAAGGAGCGCGTAACGATGATCGAATTCGAAAGCCTCGAAAAGGCGAAGGCCGCGCACGACAGCCCCGCGTATCAGGCGGCGCTAAAGGCATTGGGCGACGGCGCGGAGCGCGATATACGCCTGATCGAAGCGCTCCCCTGATTCGCCATTACACTCAACGGAACATTCAAATGACAACTCCATCAGCCGCCGCACTGGCCGACCTCACGCCAACCGGCAAACTGCGCGCCGGCATCAATTTTCAGAATACGCTGCTCACCCAGCTTGGCCCCAACGGTGAACATCTCGGCGTCGCGTGCGATCTGGTGCGCGAGCTGGCGAAGCGGCTAGGCGTGCCGCTTGAAATCCTGCATTACAAATCAGCCGGCTCACTGGCCGATTCGGTCAACAGCGGTGAGTGGGATGTGGCAGTGCTCGCCGATGAGCCGGCACGCGCAAAAGATATCGCCTTCGCCGGAGCCACCACCGAAATCGAGGCGACGTATCTGGTACCGCCCGGTTCAAAGCTGCAAAAGATCGAAGACGTCGACAGCACCGGCGTGCGCATCGCGCTCGGCGCCAAGAGTGGCTACGATCTGTATCTGACCCGCATGTTAAAACACGCCGTGCGCGTGCCCATTGCGGGATCAGGTTCCGCATTCAATCATTTCGCCGCCGAAAAACTCGAAGCGATGGCCGGCCTTAAAACCGAACTGGTCAAATGCGCCGCGCAAATGCCAGGCTCGCGCATACTCGATGGCCGCTTCATGGTGGTGCGGCACACCGCGGGTACGCCGCGCACGCGCGGCGAGGCAGGTGCGGCCTATCTGCACGCCTTCGTGGAAGCGGTCAAAGCCGAGGGGCTGGTCACGCAGTGGATCGCAAAAAGCGGCGTGCAGGGTTTGTCGGCTGCGCCGGCGGTGCAAAATCAGTGAACTTTCCCTGCGCAATTCTCATTGTAAGTAATTCTTTTTATTGATATTTTCAAAGGAGCGCGCATGAGCGCACAACGCACTGTTCTCTACCAAAGCATTGGCGCCGAACTCTCGCATTTCGATGTCGATGTTGAATCCGCCACGCTGACCAAACGCGCTTCAATCACGCTGCCTTCCAAGGTGCAGTACGTGTGGCAGCATCCGTCGCGCAAGTACCTGACGGTTTCCACCAGCGATGCGGCGTCGGGCAACGCTCTGGATCCGGGTGTGATGCATCGCCTGTGCGCGCTCAAAGTGAATGCGGATGGATCACTTGCGCACCATGGCGAATCGCAGCCGCTGCCCTCGCGCCCGATTCATCATTGCGTGGATCGCGGCGGCAACTATGCGCTCACCGCGTTCAACAATCCGAGCAACATCACCGTGCATCGCATCAATGCTGACGGCACCATCGGCGCGAAAGTCGAGCAGACATCCAAGATCGATGTCGGCATCTACGCGCATCAGGTCGTCACCGCGCCTTCGAATCGCATCGTGATTTTCCCCGCGCGCGGCAATGATGCACGCCCCGGCAAGCCGGAAGACCCCGGCGCCATCAAGGTGTACGGCTTCAAGGATGGCCAGTTGACGCAATTGCAATCCGTCGACGCAGTGGGCAAGGGCGGCATGGACTACCGCCCGCGCCACGTTGATTTTCATCCCACGCAACCGTGGATGTACGTGAACGTCGAAAGCCAGAATGAACTGCACATGCATCGCATCGAGGGCGACAATGTGATCGCGAAACCGTCATTCGTGAAAACCTCGCTCGCGGGCACGCGCGATCCGAAGCTGCATCAGACCACCAGCGCGATTCACTTTCACCCGAGCGGCAGGTTTTTATATGTAGGCAACCGCGCCGACGCCACGGTGGAGTTCAATGGCAAGAAAGTTTTCGCCGGCGGTGAAAACAGCATCGCGGTATTCGCCATCGATCAAACCACCGGCGAACCCACGCGCATCCAGAGCGTCGATCCGCTCACGCACCATGTGCGCACCTTGGGCATCGACCCCAGCGGGCGACTGCTCGTCACCGCGAACATTCGTGATATGTGGGTGCGCGACGGCAGCAGCAATGGTGTGCGTGTCGCGCCGACCGCACTGACCGTATTTAGAATCGGTGACGACGGCAAGCTCACCTTCGCGCGCAAATACGATTTCGAGTCCGGCGGAAAACTTCAGTGGTGGGCGGGGATGATGGGGCTGGCATAACGGCAGTGCGGCAGTGCGGCAGTGCGGCAGTGTTAAGTTTTGAGTGATTAGTGATAAGTTGAAAGTCACGCGCTCGCTTTGCGCGCGCCATTATCCAACTCATAACTCATCACTCAACACTAGTGTGCATGCGCTCCGCGCTGGCCACGCCTTCCTGCTCACAAGTATTCGCCACATCGCTCACCGTAGCCCGCCGCATGTCGCGCACGAAGCGCATGTCGTCGAAATCCGTGCCGCGATGCATGGTGCAGCGGTTATCCCACATCACGAGGTCGTTCACGCGCCAGCGGTGGATGTAGACAAACTGGCGCTGGGTGACGTGCGCGAGTAGTTGCTGGAACAGCGCTTCGGCCTCCGCGCCGTCCATGTCCTTGATGGCGCCGATGTGCGAGGCGACGTAGAGCGATTTACGACCGGTCTCGGGTATGGTGCGCACCAATAGCTGCGGCACGGGCGGCAGGCGTTTTGCCTCTTCGGGCTGGAATTCCATGAAGCCCGTGCGCTTGCGCGAATATTCGATCGCGTGCATCGCGACCAGCCCTTCAAGCTTCGCCTTCATTTGCGGCGAGAGTGCGTCGTAGGCCGCGCGCTGGTCGGCGAATTCGGTATGCCCGCCGATGGGCACCACCGTCGTCGAATACAGCAGAGAACACAGCCCCGGCCTGTATTTGAACGAACTGTCGGTGTGCCACAGCTTGTTGCCTTCCTTGTACATGCGCTGGCGGCTGTCGGCGTCCCAGATTTTGCCTTGCTGATTCAGGTTGGAAATGTCAGCGAACGCATGACCCAAACGCGGCGCCGCGTTCTCCATCGCCAGCACGCGATCCATTTCGATGGGGCCGAAGTGCTTTGCAAAGTCGATGTGCTGTTGCGGCCCGAGATTCTGCTCCGGGAACAGCAGCACGCCGTATTTCCAGAACGCCTGCTTGATGGCGCTGACATCGTTGTCCGCCAGCGGTTTGGACAAATCCACGTCGTAAATTTCGGCGAAGAAATCCGGTGTTACGGCGTTTATGGTGATGGTCATGTTTTTAACCCTCGCAAAAAAATTTCTGAATCTCGATCGGCTCGGCGGCCCTTTCGCGCTCGGCGCGGCGCCAGAATGTGTGAATACTCAACGCCTTCACGTCGATCCTCTGCTCATCCATGATTGGTGAATCCGACCCCCGCTGCCGCACCCGCGGCCTGCATGTTATCCCTGCGAGTTGTCATGTTTCCCCCTTAACTTGACCTGGCGCACAGTATCCCGCCGCAGCGTGCCGATTGCAATTGCCGCGCGTATAAATTCCGCACAAGCATCACGCAGTACAATAGGCCCGCCAACGGACGTACCGGATGCCAAAACACACTATGCGTGCGATTGCCATTTTCATCGTGATGATTTGCGCCAACGCCGCACAGGCGCAGGACTACCCCGCTCGCGCCATCCGCTTCGTGATTCCCACCTCACCCGGCGGCGCCAGCGACATCCTCGGCCGCCTGCTGGCGCAGCGTTTGTCCGATGCCTTTGGCCAGCAAGTGATCGCCGACAACCGCGCGGGCGCGAGCAACACGATAGGCGTTGCCATCGTCGCGAAAGCGCCGCCCGACGGTTACACGCTCGGCATCAGCGCGGCATCGCTCGCGGTCAACCCCAGCATCATTCGCAAGATGCCCTACGACACGTTGACCGAGCTGGCGCCGCTCACGCGCATTGCCGAAGGGCCGTTCATGATTTTGCTGCACCCATCGGTGCCGGCCAGAACGGTGAAGGAGCTGATCGCGCTCGCCAAAGCGCGGCCCGATGCGCTGGCGATTGCGTCGTCGGGCATCGGCACCACGCCGCATCTCGCCGGCGAGTTATTCAACACCATGGGCGCCGTGAAAATCCTGCAAGTGCTCTACAAGGGTACCGGGCAGGCGTTCACCAGCCTGCTTTCCGGCGAAATCTCGATCACCTATGCAAGCCCGGTCGCGGCTTCGCATTTCGTGAAAGCGGGCAAATTGCGCGCGCTGGCGGTTACATCAAAGTCGCGCTCGAAAGCGTATCCGGATGTCGCCGCCGTGGCAGAGACCCTGCCGGGTTACGAAGCCACACAATGGTTCGGAGTATTCACCACGGCGGGCACGCCGCGCGCCGTTATCGACAAGCTGAGTCAGACCTGCGCGCGCATCCTGCGCACGCCGGAGATGAGCAACCGGCTCACCAGCGAGGGCATGGATGTCGTCGCCGGCACGCCCGAAGAGTTCTCCGCCACACTTCGTCAGGAGATGACGAAATGGGCGAAGGTGATCAGGGACGCCGGCATCAAGCCCGAATAAGCCGGCGACCCAGCCTGCTACGCCGCCGTGGACTCCACGCCCACCGGCCGCGTGAGCGGCGCCGCAGGCTTGGGAATCGCATACAGACTGGCGCAGTTATCCCACAAAATCTTGCGCCGCTGTTCGTCGTTCAATGCCAACCCGAAGAACTGCTGCATCGCCTCCGGGAATGCGCCATCGGAATGCGGATAGTCGCTCGACACGACAAAGTATTCCGCGCCCAATTTCTTGACGACATCGACAGCCGGCTCTTCGTCGGCATCGAGCGCAATGTAACACTGCCGCTTGAAATACGCGGAGGGCGGCATTGACAATTGATGCTCGACGCCGGAACCGAATTTCTCCCACTGGTCATCAAGCCGCCACAGCCACCAGTAAATCCATCCCGCCGTGCCTTCGAGAAACGCGCAGCGCAGCTTGGGATGGCGCTCGAGTATGCCGCCGGTGGTCATGCTGGCGATCGCGCCCATCAACTCGACCGGGTTGCGGATCGCGTGGGCGATCGGGTGGAAATTGGCATGCCCCACATAGCGCTGCCCGATATCGTCCTTAAGCGAAGAATTGCCGGTGGGATGAAACCCTATCGGCACATTCAGTTCCACCAGCGCCTTCCACAGCGGCTCGCAGGCTTCGTCATGCAAGTGCTGGCCGTTTATCGGGTTCGGCGTGCCGATCACCGCCACCGCGCCAAGTTCCTTCACACAGCGGCGCGCTTCTTCGACGGCCATGCCTACATCGTGCATCGCGATCTGCGCGGCGAACTTAAGGCGTTGCGGATCGCCCTTGCAATAATCCGCTGCCCAGTTGTTATACGCACGCGCCAAGGCCGCCGCGTAATCGGGCGCAAGTGCGTCGTGACACAGTATCTGCCGCCCGCGCGTGCCGTACATCACCGCGACATCGATGCCTTCGATATCCATCGCGGTCAGTGTCGATGTCCAGTCGAAGCCGCGCGAGCGCGCCACGTTGAAATGCGGATGGCGCGCGCGGCTGCGGCGGCGCAGCTCGCGGCTCGACGCGGTGGCGCCGCTGGACTGGGCGAACGAGGGTATGGTCAGCCCCTGCACTTCCATGCCGCGTATCCTGTCGGCGTTGCCTTTGTCTTCTGCACTGGGCGTCAACTTCGCTTTTTGTCCGCCAAAGAAACTCGGCGGGTTGGCCTTGTGCGGCCCGTCGAGATAACGCGCCCACAAGTCGTCGGGTTCCATCATATGCAGATCGCTGTCGAGTATCAGGTAACCTTCGCGTGCCATAATTCCCTCCGTTAGATTGCGTGCGCGTTGTAGTAAGTATTGCGCGCCACCTTGCCTGGCAGCGCTCCCGTGTGCTCGCCATTCTCCAGCAGCACTTCGCCGTTGACGATCGTCGCCGAGACACCGGCCGCCGCCTCCTTCACACGCCAGCCGTTCGCCGGGAAGTCGTGAACGATGCTTTCCGGCAGCGGGCGCACGGTGTCGGGATCGAAGATCACGATGTCCGCGTTCATGCCGGGCCGCAACAGGCCGCGGTCGTAGAGGCCCAGCGCCGAGGCGGAGTCGAAGGTCAGGCGCCGCACCGCGTGCTCAAGCGTCATGATCTGCTTCTCGCGCACCCACTCGGCGAGGAGCCGCGTGCAATAGCCGTAGCCGCCATGGAACTGCACATGCGCGCCGCCGTCCGACAGCCCGATGATGGCGTTCGGATGGGTGAGTATCTGCTTCATCGCATCGTTGTCAACGTTGATTTCCGCCAGTATGAACTCGGTTTCCAATTTCTCTTCGACGACCAAGTCGAGGAATGCGTCAATGACGCCTTTGCCCTGCTGTTTCGCGAGCTGGCCGATGGTCTTGCCGTGTAGCCCCTTGTTTTTTTCCAGCGCGGACTTTTCGACCCACATGTGGTCCCACCACTTCATGGAATAACCCGCTGCCGGCAGCTTGGTGCCTTTGTGCTCGACAACCTCCTCGTGCAGCTTGCGCCGGACGGCGGGATCGCCGTAGGCACGCAATTTCGCTTCCTCGGACGAGAGCAGGATCGGATGCCACGTGGGAGTGCCGCGGAAAACCTGGCAGTTCTTCATCGTGAAGTGCTGCGTGGTGCGGTTCGGACTGCACAGCGGAAAGGCGCGGATGCCGGCCTGCGAGGTCTCATCAAGGCGCGCCATGTGTTTCTTCCATGCCTCCGGATCGCGCATCGTCTGGCCAAGGTTGTTGTAGATCACGGTACGGCCCGTCGCCTCGGAAAGGCGGGCCATCAGCCCGTCCTTGAGTTCCGGCGCGCGGCCACCGCCGCACTGGATGATGCCGGTGCCAAGCTCGCGCAATACGTCGGAGATCGCGAAAATCTCTTCTTCGTCGGCCCATAGCGCGGGAATGTGCACGCCCTGCGGGTCGTAATGGCCTTTGTTGCGCGATATCGAAAACCCCAGCGCGCCGGCCTTCATGCCGTCGCGCACAACGTCCTGCATCGCCTTGATCTCGTCGCCGGTGGCGGTGCGCTTCTGGCTCTCTTCGCCCATCACGTAATAACGCACCGTGGTGTGGCCGATGAAATTGCCGACGTTGACACCGAGACGACCTTCGAGCCGGTTCATGTATTGCGCGATCGACTCCCACTCGACGTCTACCGTATCGAGCACGTTCATCGGGATCGCCTCGACATACGAGAGAAACTCGGCCACGCGCTTCGCGGTGCCGGGACGAATCGGCGCGAGTCCAAGCGAACAATTGCCGAACACGACCGTGGTCGCGCCGTGTTGCGGGGAGAAAGAACACAACGGGTCCCAGGTGACCTGGGCATCGAAGTGGCAATGGTTGTCAACGAAGCCAGGAGCAACCACGTGTCCCCCGGCATCCATAGTGCGTTTGGCAGGGCCGCTCAACTTGCCCAGTTCGGCGATCTTGCCGTTCCTGACACCGACATCACCGCGGAATGCTGGCATGCCCGAGCCATCGACAATGCGGCCATTCTTGATCAGTAGATCATAAGTCATCGCTACCCCTTTCAACGTTTACGTTACGGCATCACTTTCACCGCAAAAGCGCCATAGGCGAACAATAATGCCAATGAAACACACACTTCAGATTGCCCGTAACAATCACGCGGCAGCGCGTTCGCGCGGCGCAACCGTTGCAAACCGCGACAACATGCCGGCGGCGTTGCGATGCAGGATGTTCTCGCGCGCCTCCGCACTGATCTGCGCCTCTTTCAACGCGTTGGCCGTCCACTGGCAGCCGAACTCGCTGCCGTCTGTGCCGCACACAATGCGCTCGGCGCCGTACAAATGCACGCCAGCCTCGATGGAGCGCGGGCCGAACGAATTGCAATCGACATACACTTTCGCGCGGCGGAAGCGTGAAGACGGCAACTCTTCCTTGGGTGTATCGAGCAGACAGCGGTGATCCATGCGCTCGATCTCATATGGAATATTACCGCCGAGGTTGTGCACTAGGATCGTCGCGTCGGGGTACGGCGCAAGGAAATCAGTGAGACACAGCGTCACCATCACCGACGATAAACTTGCCTGCATGTCGAGCGTGCCGTTGCGGCGGCGCGCATTGTCGGTGTCACCCGCGACCTTGGGAAACGCATCGCCCGGCCGCGGGCCGTGATGCACGAACAGAATCGCGCGCCGTCGGTTCGCCACCTCCAGCAACGGACGCGCGTCCTCCGCATGTTTGCTGGTGAGAAACAGGTTGCCCGGTATTTGCGCGCCGAGAACTCCCGGCAAATCCAGCACGCGCTCCAGTTCGGCGGCGGCGGCGGCCATGTCTGTCAGCGGCAACGCGCCCAAGGCGGAAAAGCGCCCTGGGTATTTCTGGCAAATCTCCGACAACGCATCATTGACCATCCTGCACAGCGGCAGCGACACCTCGACCGGCTGCGATTCGATCCAGCAGAACCCGCCCAGCAGAGACAGCACGCTGGTCGTGACACCCTGGCGATCCATGCGCGCCAGATGAAAATTCACATCATCAAATGCTTTGTCCAGCGGCTCTTCACCAACACGGGTTTTCAGCACTTCAACGCCGTCGGCGTTGCGCACGATGCGCGGCTCGCGAGTGCGGCCGCGCAGTGCATCGATCAATTCGGCGGGTCTCCAGTGTGCGTGCATGTCGATCATGGCAGTCTCCTTGGTCGGGTGATTCAGGTTGAACCGGGCGGGAAAAAACGTGAATTCGAATACGTCTAACGAAATTTATGCCAACTGTACGCGCGAGGCAAGCCCGATTGTTATTTGGCTCAATCAAGCCTCGCCGGCCGGCAAGTATCCACAATGAGCATCCACACCGTGGGCCTATGGCCCGCACCGGCTGCACAATAGCGCTTGATAACGCGTTAAACTTATCTCCGAGCCGCACATACCTTTGGAGCCAATATGGAAATCGCAGCCGATAAGTACATGTATTTCACCCAGCCGGGGTGAAGTAGCTGTCTCAGAACGAAAGAGTTTCTTTCGAAAAGCGGGATCGACATGGTCGTGATCGACGTTCTTAACGACGCCGCCGGCCGTGAACTATTGTTCAGCAAGTACGGGTTGCGCAAGGTGCCGGTGCTTGCCAAGGGCGACAAATACGCATTCGGTCAAATGCTTGACCCGTTCGCGAAATTCGCGGGCGTGCCCATGCCCGGCGCCAATCGGCTGTCGCCGGAGCAACTCTACAAAAAATACGAAATGGTGTTTACCGCGGGGCAACGTTACGCGCGGCAGTTTTCCGCCGAGGCGTTACGCGAGCGCGTGATCCCGCGCCGCGAGCGCGTGATTCGCACGCTGTGTTATCACATCTTTCGCATCGGCGAATCGTTTCTTGAAACCTGGGATGGCGCTGAATACTCGGCGAAGATCGCCGACAACGAGCCGCCCGCATCGATGCAAAGCGGTGACGACATCGCGCGTTACGGCGCCGCCGTGTGGCAACGCTACGAAGCGTGGTGGCAAGGACTCGAAGACCGCAAGCTGTCGCGCGTGCTCAACACCTATTACGGCGATACCGTCGCGCACCAGGTATTCGAGCGCGTCACCTGGCATTCGGCGCAACACTGCCGGCAACTGATCGCCGTGCTGGAGCGCATGGGCATTCAGGCAGATGTTCCGTTGACCGCCGATGATCTTGCCGGACTGCCGCTGCCGGAGCGGCTGTGGGAATAGTTTTCGTCGCACGCCGTTAGCTGAACCCCGCGTCCGTCAAACATTACACATATCATTGCGCGCGGCCGAGCGCCCGCGCCGGACGCGTGCGTTAACGTATTGACCGGTTTTCTCCAGTGGCAACGTTGAGGATCACATCATGAATAAACCACTCGCACAAGCAGTAACCGATCCGAACCGGATTCCCTATCAAAAGCCGCAGCCGCGCGACATGCGCCCCGACATGGTGATACACGATGCGATGGCGTTGTCGGAACAAAGCGACCCGCGCGTGTGGGTGCCGTTGGCGGAGCATGTCGCCGTGCGGCCGCTGCAATTTAATGTCACGCAGGGTCAGTACACACACGTAATGCGCGTCACCAAGGCGGGCATGATCGCGCGCCATCGCCACTCAGGCGGCGTGCATGCTTGGGTGTTCAAGGGCCGCTGGTTATACCTGGAGCACGACTGGGTGGCCGAGGAAGGCAGTTACATTTTTGAGCCGCCGGGCGAGACGCACACACTGGTAGTACCCGAGGGTTGCACGGAAATGATCACGCTGTTTCAAGTGACCGGCAGCTTGATGTATGTCGATCCGCAGGGGATTTCCACCGGCTACGACGACGTATTTACACGTCTCGACAAGGCGCGCGCGCACTATACTGCGGCGGGGCTTGGCGAAAACTATGTCGAGCGGTTTATACGTTGATATACGCCAGTCACCATCCATTTCAAATTACACGACCGAAGGAAAGTTACCATGGCAGCACCCGAAAAAAGCACCGCCCCCGCCAAGCGCGCATCCGGCCCCGCATCACTCGCGGGTGTCCGTGTCATCGAGCTTTGCGACGAGTTGGCCGAATACTGCGGCCTGACGCTGGCGGGACTGGGCGCCGATGTCATCAAGATCGAGCCGCCCGGCGGTAACTCCACGCGGAGCATCGGACCGTTTTACCAGGACAAGCCGGACCCGAACGGATCGTTATTTTTCTGGCAATACAATCGCGGCAAGCGCTCCATCGTGCTCGACTTGGAGCAAGAACAGGATCGCGAAAAATTTCGCACACTGCTGGCGGGCGCGGACATCCTGCTCGAATCAACACCACGCGGTTATCTTGACGGCTTGGGGCTGAAACCCGGCACCGACAAGCTGATCCACGCGCGCGTGACGCCATTTGGCGATGATGGCCCGTGGGCGGATTTCAAGGGGTCGGATTTGATTCACCTGGCGCTCGGCGGCGTGATGATGAATTGCGGCTATGACCCCGCACCCGGCGGCAAATATGATCTGCCGCCGATAGCGCCGCAGATGTGGCACGCCTATCACATCGCCGGCGAGCAGCTCTCGATGTCGATCATGGCGGCGATGCTGTATCGCTTTCGCACCGGCAAGGGGCAAACAGTTTCGTGCGCAGTGCATCAGTCGGTGGCGGTATCCACCGAAGTCGATTTGATGTCGTGGGTAATGCGCCACGCGCTGGTATCGCGCCAGACGTGCCGCCACGCGCGCGAAGGCATTTCACCCGCGCCGACCATCGTGCACACCAAGGATGGGCGCTGGGTGATGGCCAATCTCGGCAACCGTCCGGATGACAGCGAGCGATTCTTGAAGATACTCGAGAAATATGGCCTGTCCGAGGGCTTTAATCCGCAAACGGCAGGGGCGCCGCGCGGCGGGCGTTTCGTGCCCGGCACCGGCCCCACCACCGGCAAGCGCGATGAAGGTCTGGAGGCGATGCAGCGCTTTGTGCGCGCCTTCACTTACGAGAACTTCCCCTGGCGCGAAATGCAGGACGCCGGGCTGCTGGTGGCGCCGCTGCGCAAACCCGACGAAAACGCGGTCGATGAGCACTGGGAAGCGCGCGGCAGCGTCACCGATATCGATCATCCCGAACTGGGCAAGAAATTCCGCTACGCGACGAGCAAGTGGATCAGCACCGCAAACGAGTGGGTGGTGGGCCGCCGCGCGCCGTTGCTGAACGAAGATGCGGCAACGGTGATGATGCCGGCCCCGGCCGCGGCGCCGACCATCAGCCCGACAGCGAAGGCCGATCCCAACGAGCCGCCGTCCAAGCGCGGCAAGCCGTTGCCGTTAAAGGGCATACGCATCGTTGACTTCTCGTGGTTCCTCGCCTCGGCTGGCGGCACGCGTTTCCTGTCGGCGTTCGGCGCGGAGAGCATCAAGATCGAACTGAAGTCGCATCCCGATACGCGTCTGGCCGCGATGGCGCCGGAGGGCGGGCGCGAAGCGCGCGAAAAAGCCACCGCGCCACTCAAGGGCGTGACCGACATCAACATGGGCGGGCAGTTCAACAACAAGAATCCGGGCAAGCGCGGCATTTCGCTCAACGTGCGGCACCCGAAAGGGCTGGAGATCGTCAAGAAACTGATCACCATGTCCGACATCGTCGCGGAAGGTTTTTCGCCCGGCGTGTTGAACAACTGGGGACTGGGCTACGACGTGCTGCAAAAATTGCGCCCCGGCATCATCTACGTATCACAATCGGGCATGGGCGCGCAGGGCACGTACGGACGCTTTCGCACCGTGGGGCCGATCGCCAACGCGTTCGCGGGGCTCTCGGAAATGTCCGGGCTGCCGGAGCCGGCGATGCCCGCGGGCTGGGGTTATTCGTATCTCGACTGGATGGGCGCCTACAGTTTTGGTTTGGCGATGTTAAGCGCTCTCTATCACCGCGACCGCACCGGCCAGGGCCAGTGGATCGACGCCTCGCAATCCGAAGTGGGGCTTTTCATCACCGGCACGGCGGTGCTCGATTGGTCGGCAAACAACCGTATCTGGAAGCGTATCGGCAATGCTTCGCCGTTCAAGCCCGCCGCGCCGCATAACGTGTATCCATGCGCGGGGGACGACCGCTGGATCACCATTGCGTGCTTTAACGATGCCGAGTGGAATGCGCTGCTGAAGACCGCGGGCAATCCGGAATGGGCGAGCGATGCGCGCTTCAAGGACCTCGTTTCGCGCATGGCGAACGCACGCGCGCTCGATGCCGCCATCGGCGCGTGGACCAAAACCTGCAACGAATACGAACTGATGCACGTGCTGCAAAAAGCCGGCGTGCCCGCGGGCGTTTGTCAACACGCGGGGAACCGCTGCGACGGCGATCCGCAGTTGAAGCATCTCGAATGGCTGACCGAAGTCACCGGCACCAAGATCGGCCGCTGGCCGGTAGCCGAAATGCCGATCAAGCTGCACGAAAGCCCCGCCTACATCGGCGGGCGCATCGACCGCGGCGCGCCGTGTTATGGCGAAGACAACGAGTACGTATTCGGCGAGCTGCTGGGCATGACCACGAAAGAAATCGCCGAGCTTGACGCGGAGGGCGTTACCTGAAACCGTAGATACCGTGGAGGAGTCAAGTCGGTTGCAAATTAATCTTTAAAATGGAGTAACTATTCAGGTTCCTCTACGTGTGTAGGGGATCGACAATCCGATGTTGAAACACGCCGGTGAGCGCGTCAAACACATCGCGCCCTTGTTTGCGCAGAGTGGCGATATAGGAGCGGATCACGGCGAAGGACAGGACGGATTCTGGATCCAGCGGGCGTTAACACGGCACGGCTACAACACACTGATGGTGGACCCGGCGAGCATCCCTGTGAAGCGCCTGTCGCGGCGGGGCGCCCCTCTCCCCGCAGTCGCGGGTTACTCCCAACTCTTCACTCTAATCTCCGGACTCAAACCCTCGCTCTACCCCGGCTTCCTGCCGCGAAACGCGGGCTTTCTTTTCTCGCGGAATGCGGCGTTGGCTTCCTTGGCCTCGTCGGTGTTGTAGTAGAGCTGCACCGCCTGGAAACCCAGCGCCGAGATGCCGCGGATATTGTCACTGTCCGCGTTGAAGGTGCGTTTGGCGATGGCTATTGCCGTCGGGCTGCGATCCATGATTTCGGCGCACCAGCGCGCGACCTCGGCATCAAGCTCGGCGTCAGGCACGACCGCGTTGACCAGCCCCATCGCCAGCGCCTGCCGTGCGGTGTAGCGGCGGCACAGGTACCACATCTCGCGCGCTTTTTTCTCGCCCACCACGCGCGCGAGATACGCCGTGCCGAAGCCTGGATCGACCGAGCCCATTTTGGGGCCGACCTGGCCGAAGATCGCGCTCTCGGCGGCGATGGTCATGTCGCACAACGTGCAGATCACATTGCCGCCGCCGATGGCGTAGCCGCGCACCTTGGCGATCACCGGCTTGGGCACGTCGCGGATCGCCGCGTGCATTTGCTCCACCGGCACGCCGATGGTGCCGCGGCCTCCGCGTTCCACTCGCTCGAATTTTTTCTGTGCGCTGTCACCGCCCACGCCGAAGGCTTTATCGCCCGCGCCCGTGAGCACGATGACACCGATCTCGGGGTTCCACCCCGCGTTATGAATCGCCTCGATCACCTCTTCGTAGGTGCCCATGCGAAACGCGTTGAGACGCTCCGGACGGTTGAAGGTAATGGTCGCGACGCCGTCGGTTTCGTCGTACAGGATGTCGGTGAATTGCGGGGTGCTCATGAAATGGTCCTCACATAAAGGTGAAAATCGCGCGCATAGCTTACCCTACAAAACCTGGCCGGCGCGAAAGGCGCCGCGTGGCGCGCGGTGCAATTTTTGGTAACCGGTTTTGGTGACGCGTATCAGTTCGCCGACCTGCACGCCGGCGCGCTTGCTCCAGTTCACGTCCATGGTGGTGACGTTGGGTTGCACCACCACCGTCATGTTTTCTTCGAGCGTCATTTGAGGCAGCGGCCCCGCCGGCCGGCTGCGGCTGCCGACGATGGGCTGAAAGTAGCCGCCGCCGAAACCGTGCATCAGATCGTCGCAGATCGTGAAACCGCTTTTTTCAACCACGTCGGCCGCAGCGAGTATTTCTTCCATCGACGTGCCGTGCCTGACAACGCCCGCAACCGCATCGAACGCCGCTTCCGCCGTGGCAAGCAGATCTTTGTACAACGCAGTCGGCTCGGCATCGGCAAAAAAGGTGCGCAGCACCTGCCCGCCGTAATCCCACCACAGCGCGGTGATCTCGCAGAAAACCACGTCGCCCTTTTGCACCTTGCGCGGCGACGGGTACTGCGGTGGCACGAAAATGTGCGGGTTGGCCATCGATGTGACGCCGATGTAATGAATCATTGTCGTGCCGCCGTGCTTTATGTAGGCGCTCTCGACCAGCGCGCCCAGTTCGCGCTCGGTCATACCCGGCTGCGTGCCCGCAAGCAGCGCGGCGAACCCCGCATCGCTCATCGCGGCGCCTATGGTGAGCCAGTCGATCTCCTCCTCGCTCTTGATCATGCGCGCGCGCACGTATTCGGCATCGAGACTTACCATGTCGAATTGCGTTTCGAGCTTCTTGTATTTGCCGGCCGCCAGCGGCCCCATGATGCCGACACGTTTCGCGCCGCGGCGTTTCAGTTCCTCGATGGTTTTTTCGATGCCGCGATGCTCGCCCCAATGCGTATCGACATCGCGCGCGACTTTCTTCGCCAGCGGAAAATGATTGAACCACTCGACGAACATCGTCATTTTCACGCCGGGCTTGAACACCACGTATGCCTCGTTGGTGCCCGGCCAGCCGGTAACCCACTGCACCGCGTTGCCCGCGCGGTGATCGGTGATCACCAGCAGGTGGTCGCAACCGTGTTTGGCCATGGCATCGTTTAACACCTGATGCCGGCGTGCGTACTCCACATCGGAGAAACGCGGGTATTCCTGTTCGAGAATGGCTTGCAGATGGGGGACGAGATTAAGCGGCATGGGAGTTTATACTTTAACTGCTTCACCGCGCGCCAAACGTCTCGTCAAACACCGGATAGTTGCAGGTCACGCCGAACTTGCCGGTGTGTATCGCCGGCCGCACCCACGAGGGATTCAGTTCCTTCAGCGACTTGACACCCATCAACCCCAGCGTGGTGTGTATCTCCGCCGCCAGCAATTCAAACATGCGCGTGATGCCTTGTTCGCCGCCGGCCGCCAGCGCCCAGCCTTGCAGCTTGCCCACGCCCACCGCGCGCGCCCCCAGCGCGATGGCCTTCACCACGTCGGTGCCGCGCGTCACACCACCGTCCCAATACACCTCGGCCTTGCCGTTCACCGCCTCCACCACTTCGCGCAACACTTCGATAGTGCCCTGGCCGTGATCGATCTGGCGGCCGCCGTGATTGGACACGTACACAACGTCCGCGCCCATTTCCACCGCGAGCTTGGCGTCTTCGGCGGTGGCGATACCTTTCAAAATCAGCGGCAACTTGGTGTGCTGCTTGATCCATGCGCAGTCGTCCCAGGTGAGACTCGCCTGATGGCGCGGGTCACCCGAATCGGCGCGCTGCAAATACTGGTTGATGATGTCGCGCTCGCGCCGGCTGTAATACGCACGATCCACCGTGACGCAAATCGCGCGATACCCCGAAGCCTTGGCGCGATCGAGAAATCCGCGCATCCAAGCGCGGTCGCTGCGCACGTAAAGCTGAAACAGCAGAGGATGATCAACACTTTGCGCCACTTCCTCGATACCCGGCTTTGCCGCCGTGCTGATGAACGCCGTGGTGCCCGCCGCGATAGCGCCACGCGCCACAGCCACCGCACCCGCCGGGTCGGCTATCTGCAAAAAGTTGCCCACCGGCGCGATGAACACCGGCAGCTTGATCTTCTCGCCCAGCATGGTGGTGGTCATGTCGATATCGGCGACATTCACCAGCACGCGCTGGCGCAGCGCAAGACTGTCCAGCGCCATGCGATTGCGCCGCAAAGTGGTTTCCGAATCCGAACCGCCGCACAAAGTGTCCCACTGAAAGCGCGACAGATTCTGCCGCGCATGCATCACCATCTCTTGCAGCGTGTTGAACGTCCGCGAATGGTCTTCACGGCTGGCGGTACGGGTGAGCTCAACTTCCTGTTTTTTACCTGCTGGTTTCTTGGCTTTGGCCATGAGATTTGCTCGTTAAGTGTTGTTGTAGTGCATTATGCGTACGCTACTGATTTTGTTTTCGGTGTGCTGTAAGGACGAGAAGCGGGGGCCGCCTTCTATTGGTTACTTTTCTTGGCGGAGCAAGAAAAGTGACCCGCCGCCGGGCTGCCCCCGGCGACGTTAAAGCACCGTGTGGGCGTAGCAAGTGGCTTTGAAACCACCCCCATCCCCACCTTCCCCCTGAAGGGGAAGGAGTCATGGTGTTGGCTGTTCAACTGACGTATGCACGCAAGCAGCCCCAACTCAAATTCCCACACCCTTCAGCGCATTAGGCATATACCGCTCCCCCGCCCCCGCGCCGATGGTAAAAATCTCGCTCAGCCGCGCGATATCCTTCGCATTGATGGCGAGATCAACCGCCGCCGCGTTCTGCGTGACGTTGTTGGGGTTATTGGTGCCGGGTATCGGCACGAGGCCTTCCCACTGCGCGAGTATCCATGCCAGCGAGAGTTGAGCGGGGCTGGCGTCGTAACGTTTGGCCATTGCCTCAAGCTCACGCACGAGTTCGACATTGCGCGCGAGATTCTCGGGGAAGAAACGCGGGTGCCGCCGGCGGCGGTCGTTTTCGGGAATGTCGTCCACGCTTTTTATTTTGCCGGTCAGCAGGCCGCGGCCCAGCGGCGCATAGGCGATGTAGCCCACGCCCAGCTCCTTGCACGCGGGCAGAATATCTTTTTCGCTCTCGCGAAACCACAGCGAGTATTCGGTTTGCAGCGCGGTCAGCGGATGCTCGGAATGCGCGCGGCGCAGTGTCTTCGCACTCGCCTCGCAGATGCCGATGAAGCGCACCTTGCCGCGCGAGATGAGTTCGCTCATCGCGCCCACGGTCTCTTCGATCGGCACCGCCGGATCGACGCGATGCAGAAAATAAATGTCGATGACTTCGCTGCCGAGCCGTTGCAGGCTTTCGTCACAGCATTTGTGCACGTACTCGGGGCGGCCGTTGGTGGCTTTTTTGCCATCGGGCTGATCTATGTTGCCGAACTTGGTGGCGATCATCACGCTGTTGCGGCGGCCTTTCAACGCCTTCGCGAGCAGCGTTTCGTGACGCGTTCTCCAGTAGGCATCCGAGCTGTCGAAAAAATTGATGCCCACGTCGAGCGCGCGATGTATCGACGCGATGAAGTCAATTTCAAGCGGAGTGTCTTCCTGCACCGGCATGGCGCCGCGCCCCATGCTGATCGCGGAAACTTGCGGGCCATTGCGGCCGAGTCTTCTGTATTTCATTTTCATTACATCGTAAGTAATTGTTTTTATTGACTAAATTACGGCGGCGCCCTGTATCTCGATGAGCATGCCGGGGCGCGCGAAATTAGCCACGGTAATCAGCGCACTGGCGGGAAACTTTCCATCCTTGAAAATCTCGCTGCGGATTTTTACGAATGCATCACCGTGGCGCGGATCGTTGATGAACACCGTCATGGTCACCAAGTTCGCCAGCGTGCCGCCGCCGCGGCGCAGCGTCTTGTCGATCAGCGCGAATATCGTGCGCGCCTGCGCGTCGAAGTTGCCGGCGATATCCTTGCCCGATTCATCGACGGTTGCGGTCTGCCCCGCAAGCCACACAGTCTTGCCGCCCTGCGTGATCACCGCGGGCGAAAAGGCGCGGCTCTTCTGAAAATCCGTGCCTTCGAGGTAGTCAACTTGAGCAACCTGCGCAACCATAATTACAGCCCGTCACCCACGTTGACGTTTTCGGACTTCAACTCAACGCCCGACGCCTTTGCCTGCAACAACAACAACTGCGAAAAATCCTGATCGTAGCCATGGCCGATCAGCGTTTGCACCTGATCGCGCGCGGCGGATGTAGTGGGCATGGGCACGCCATAGGTGCGCCCCGATGACAGTCCCAGATCAATGTCTTTGAGCAACAACTGCGGCGTGAACGTCACATGAAAATCCAGATTCGACAGCGCCGGTGTTTTATACGCCGTGAACATCGAACCCATTACGCTCTTGTTCAGAAAATCCAGGAACGCATGGCGTGGCATACCGGCCTTCTCCGCCAGCACGGTGATCTCGCACAGGTTTTGTATCACCACGCCGAGCATCACGTTGTGGCAAATCTTCGCGATGCGCGACAGTTCGCCCTCGCCCACATACGACGAGCCGCGGCCTATCGCATCCAGATACGGCGCCACCGCGTCGAACGCATCGCGCGGCCCCGACGCCACCACAGTCAGTTTGCCCGCCTTGATCACCTTGGCGTTGCCCGAAACCGGCGCGGCCAGCATTTTCACGTTTTTTTCATTGAGCTTTTTACGTATCTCGGCTGATTCTTCGAGCGAAATCGATGTGCTATCGACCACGATTTTCGGCGCGCCACCTTTGGACATCACGCCCGCCGGCCCGAACAAGACTTCCTTCACATCCTTGCCGGTGGAGACCATGGTGAACACGATGTCGCAGCCCGCAAGATCGGTGAGGTTATCGACCACTTTCGCACCGGATTTCGCCAGCGGCTCGGCCTTGGATTTCGTGCGGTTCCACACCGAGATGTCGCAGCCGGCCTTGGCGAGGCGTTCCGCCATCGCATAGCCCATGCGCCCGATGCCGATCCAGCCGAGTTTGTGTTGTTTGAGATTTGCCATGAAGAATCCTGATCCTGAAGTGGAAGAAGCCGGGCATCCGCGCGAAACGAAGCGCGCAATCGACGCCATGGGATAGCTGGTTTTTTCGAGGGTGGAAGGATACCGCAGATGGGTGAATTTTGGGTATTTTCACTCTACGTTTATCGCGTGAGCCGTAATCCGGGCGCACTGCCCCCGGTGCGGTTGACCCGCCTGAAAGCCGGCGCTACATTGAGGGCAGGACGCGAGCCCCGGCTCGGACAAATCGACACTGCGGCACGGCGCCGCGGCAATCAACAATATCAAGGGAGAAAGTTAATGGACGACATCAAGATACTTGCAACCGGTTTGGGCTTCCCCGAAGGCCCCGTGGTCTGCGCCGACGGCTCCATCGTCGTGGTTGAATTGCGCAATCAGCGCATCTCGCGCGTCGCCCCCGACGGCAAGGTGAGCCTGTTTTCCAACGCCGGCGGCGGGCCGAACGGGCTGGCCGTCGGGCCGGACGGATTTTTTTATCACACCAACAACGGCGGCAACCGCTATATCGAAGGCCACCCGCTCGGCATGGGGCCGCACCCGGATTACAAATTCGGCTACGTCCAGCGCATCGATCCGAAAACCGGCGAGGCGAAGCTGCTCTATAAGGAAGTGAACGGGCGCACACTGTCCGCGCCCAACGATCTGGTGTTCGACACCGCGGGCGGTTTTTATTTCACCGATCTCGGCAAGCGCATGCCCACGCATAAAGTGCTGGGCGGGCTTTACTACGCGCTGCCCGACGGCTCGAAGATCGTCGAAGTGGCGTTCCCGATTTTGAGCCCGAACGGCTGCGGCCTCTCACCCGATGGCAAGACCATCTACGTCGCCGAGACCGACACCGCGCGGCTATGGGCCTTCGACATCGAAAGCCCCGGCAAGATCAAGGCCGCGCCGCAATATTCGCCGCACAGCGGACGCATCATCGGCGGGCTGGGCGGCAAGGCCAAGTTCGACAGCTTAAAGGTGCTGGCCAACGGCAACATCGTGGTCGCGACGCTGGTGGAAGGCTGCCTCACCGAATTCAACCCGGCGGGTGAAGTCGTGCGTTCGGTGAAAATGCCCGACGGCCACGTCACCAATCTCGCCTTTGGCGGCGCCGACATGCGCACCGCCTACATCACGCTCTCCGCCAGCGGCAAGCTCGGCGTGATGCAGTGGCCCACGCCGGGGTTGAAACTGAACTTCGGCTGCTAACCGCCCAGCTTCTCGCGCAGCTTCGCAAACAGCTCAAGGTGCCGCTCGTGGTCGCCCGCAAATCGCAGCACCACATGCCGCGCGCCCTGCGCCACATAGCCGTCGATCCACTCGGCCGCCGCTCCGGCAGAACCGGAAAAACATGCCTGGCGCTTTTTCAGCACGTCGGGGCGTTGACCGTAGTAGCCCAGGAGGAATTCGTCGATGCGCTGCTGCGCGCGCGCCGCGTTGTCGTCGACAGCAAGCGTGAGATAGATGGCCGCCTCGCAATCACCCGGCTTGCGCCCGGCCGCGGCGGCGACAGTCTGCACCTGGCGCCACTGCGCGCCAAAGGTCGCTGAGTCCGGCCCGGTGGGAAACCAGCCGTCGAAATGTTTGCCCGCGCGCTCCAGCGCGGCGGGCACCGAGCCGCCGCCCCAGATCGGCGGGCCGCCCGGCTGATGCGGCGTGGGGCCCAGCACGCCTTTCTCGACATGCCAACGGCCTTCCCAGTCAACCGGCTTGCCGCTCCATAGCGCGCGGCACAGGCGCATGCCTTCCATCAGCGTGCCAACACGTTTGTCGAACGGCACGCCGGCCGCACGAAATTCCGCGCGGATGTTCGGCACATCGCTGGCGATGCCGACGCCGAGTATGACGCGGCCGGCGCTCACCTGATCGAGTGTTGCAATCTGATGCGCCAGCAAAACGGGGTTGCGTAGCGCGGGCAGCAGCACGGCAGTGCCGAGCTTCACGCGCTTGGTTCGGCCCGCCACGCCCGCGAGCAGCGTGATCGGCTCGTGGCGCGGGCGCGCCAGCAATGAATCGCCGACCCACACCGAATCGTAGCCCAGCGCTTCCGCGCGCTCGGCGAGGTTCAACAGCGGCTCTGCCTCGGGGCGGCCTTCCATTACGGATTCGCGGGTGGGTAGCAAGTATCCAATGCGTGTGGTCATGGTTTCATCCTTTTTCTGTATTCATCTGTTCACATCATAACCGGCGCCGTGCCTTTAATCACCACGCGGTGCAGATGACGCCGCGCCGCCGCGTCAAACGGTTCGCGGTGATGCATCACGCAGCGGTTATCCCACATCAGCAGATCGCCCACGCGCCAGTCGTGACGCCATTCGAATTGCGCTTGCGTGGCGAGCGCCCACAATTCGTCGAGTAAGTCTTCCGATTCTGTGACGTCCAAGTCGGCAATGTGCGCGCGCGCACGGCGTCCCAGATAAAGACAATCGCGGCGCGTTTCCGGGTGTGTGCGCACCAGCGGATGCACCGAGCCGGGCGCGGAACGCAAATCGATATCGGCGTCGTTTGCAAACTGTTTACGCACATGGCCCGCCGCGTCGATGGTGGCATCGTGCTTGAGCCTGAGTTCACGCACGCGCGCCTTTAACGCTGGTGCAAGCGTGCCGTACGCCTGATACATATTGAGAAACCCGGTGCGACCGCCGCTTGCCGGCACTTCAAGCGCATGCAGTATCGTTTGATTGGGCGGCACAGCAAAGCTCGACATATCGGTGTGCCACACCAGCTCGCCGTCGCCCAGCCCGCCCAGCGCGACACCGTTCTCGACGACGTTGGAAACGACGGTCACTTCGGGATAACGTTCGTCGCGCCCGCCCTGCGCGGCCTTGCCCATGTTGGCGAGCGGGCTGGGCAGCGGATTGGATAATTGCAGTTCACCGAAACGTTTGCCGAATGTGCTGAGTTCGGCGTCGGAGAGAGTCTGATCGCGTATCAGAACCACCAGATGATCGAGACTCGCCTGACGGATGCGCGAGATAGCTTCATCACCGGCATCGCGCACGTCGCCGCAACACACCTCCGCGCCGAGCGCCGCATCGAAGGGCGCCACCTCGATTGCATACACCGGAGGAAAACCTATTTGCCGCCGACCACCGCCACGCCCTGCACTTCGACCAGGATGCCGGGACGCGCGAACCCAGTCACGGTGATCAGCGCGCTCGCGGGAAAACACTCCTTGAAAATTTCCTGACGGATTTTCACGAACTGATCACCCAGGCGCACATCGCTGATGAACACCGTCATCGTCACCATGTCGCGCAGACCCGAGCCGCCGACCGCCTTGATGGTCTTGTCCAGGTTGGCGAAGATGTCACGCACCTGACCTTCGAAATTCAGATCGGAGGGCGCGGTTCGGCCCGCAAGCCAGATGGTTTTACCACCCTCGGTGACGACCGCACGCGAAAACGCGCGCTCTTTTGCACGCGCATCGGGCGTGTAGCATTCTTTCGCGGAAGCGCCCGCACACATCAAGACCAGCATTGCAACACCGATGATAAATTTCATGTTTGCTCCTGATTTCAGTCAATGAAAACTACGCCTGCAAATCCTGCGTCCAAACGCGCGTCTCGATAATCGTTTTCACTTCACGCAAAAACGCCGCCGCGTAGGCGCCGTCAAGCGCGCGGTGATCGAAGGTCTGCGCCAGCACGCCCACCGGGCGCACCGCTATGCTGTCGCCTTCTGGCGTCTCGATCACCACCGGCTTTTTACGCACGGCATCGGTGGACATGATCGCCACCTGCGGCACGTTGATAATCGGCGCGGTAATCACGGTGCCGAAGGAGCCGTTGTTGCTGATGGTGTAAGTGCCCTCGGTCAAATCGTCGGGTTTTAACTTGCCGGCCCGCGCGCGCGCGGCAAGATCGGCGATCTCGCGCGCAATCTGCGGCAGCGATTTATTGGGCACGTCCTTCAACACCGGCACCATCAGGCCATCAAAGTTAAGATCGACCGCGATGCCGATATTGATGCGCTTGTGCAACGTGAGGCTGTCGCCGTTGAAGGTGGCGTTGAGTTTTGGAAACTTGCCCAGCGCTATCGAAATCGCGCGCGTGACGAACGGCATGAAGGTCAACAAAAAACCTTCGCGCGCCTTCCACGCCTCGCCATGCTCGCGATGCGCCTGTACCACGCGATAGAAGTCGGCCTCGACCACTTGCAGCACGTGCGGCGCCGTGGCCCAGGACTTCGCCATGTTTGCCGCCACGCGTTTGCGCACGGCGTTGAGCAGCAGCGTGTCGCCTGCTTGCACGGCGGCGGGCGGCGGCGCGGCAACCACGGGCGCTGGCGCTGGTGCAATCCTGGCCGGAACGCCAGTATCAGCGATGTATGCCGTCACATCTTCGCGCGTGATGCGTCCGTCGCGCCCCGTGCCGGTAATCTTCGACACATCGAGATTGTGTTCGGCGACGAGTCTGCGCACCACTGGCGACAATCGCTCATCGGCATTGGCTCGCGGCGGCTGTTCACTGCGCGCGGGTGCGCTGACCGCTGCTGCCGGCGCTGGAGCCGCAACCACAACTACGGCGCGCTTGGCGGCGGCAGGCACACCGCTCTCGCGGATCACCGCCAGCGTCACGCCGACTTTCGCGGTGACGCCTTCACCGATGAGTATTTCGTCAATCACGCCCGCCACCGGCGACGGTATTTCAGTGCTGACTTTGTCGGTCTCGATGTCGAACAGCGTCTCGTCGGCCTTGACGCTGTCGCCGGCTTTTTTGTACCACTTGGTGATGGTGCCCTCGGTGACGGTCTCGCCGAGCTGCGGCATGATGATGTTCATACTATCTCTTTGCCTCGTAAACTATTTTTCCGCCGACCATGGTGACCAGCGGTTGTATATCTTTAATTTGATCCGCTGGCACGGTGAGGTAATCACGATCCAGCACCAGCAGATCGGCATACTTGCCTTTTTGCAGCGAACCCAGATTCGCTTCCTGAAACAGGATGAACGCATTGCTGCGCGTGTGAGCGATCAGCGCTTCCTCGCGTGTGATGCTCTGGCGATTGACGTGGTGGCCGCCGACCATTTTGCCGGTGACGGCGAAACCCAGCGTGTAGAACGGATTTGAGGTCGTCACCGCCGTGGCATCCGACCCCAGCCCCCACACGATGCCGCTATCCTGCACGCGGCGAAACGGCGGCATGTCCCATGCGGCGTCGCCGTGCACCTTGTGCATGAGCACGCCTTGTATCAGCGGGCGGCTGTGAATTTGCGCGGTCATGCCCAGGCGCTTCATGCGTTGCAACTGTTGATCGTCGATCTGATCCAGGTGCGAATACGACCAGCGCAGGCCTCTGATCGGCGTGGTCTTGTTCAGTTCTTCATACGCATCGAGAAACTGGTTGATAGGGCCGTTCATCTCGACATGAGAATTCAAATAAACGCCGCGCGCGGCCAGCGCGCCGGCGATGCGCATCATCTGCGTGATCCCCGCGGGATTGACTTCCTTTTGCACGCGCAGCAATTGCGTGGTGATCGGCGAGTAGACCGACTCGCCCCAGCCGATGTGATCCATGAAATCGTTGCCCTGGAAGGGCTTTACCGTCGCGACTTCGGCGAGCACCTTGTCTACCTGCTCCGGCGTTCCCGGCTGGCGTATCGTGGTCCAGAACACGCGCACGTTGAGTTCACCTTTATCCGCAAGCTCGCGATACGGCGCATAGTGCGACGCCGACATGCCGCGCCCGCCGGCATCGCCCCATGCCGTGATACCCAGCGAATTCAGATACGTGGCGAGCTTGCGCACGTTGTTCATGCGCGCTTCGGCTTCGAGCTTGGGCACTTTGGCCGCGACGAACGCCACGCCACCCGCGCCGCGCACCACGCCGGTCAGTTTGCCGCTGGCGTCTTTTTCTATCGTGCCGCCCGGCGGATTTGCCGTGTTCTCGTCGATCTTCGCCGCGCGCAAGCCTGCGGTGTTCAGATACGTATGATTGTAAATCGACTGCACCGCCAGCGGCGTATCGGGCGCGAGCCTGTCGAGTTCCGCCAGCGGAAAACCGCGCGGCTCGTCGGTGAATTGTTCCTCCGACCAGCCGCCGAGCACCGTCACCCACTCGCCGGGTTTGGCAACGCGCACGCGTTCGCTCAACATCGCAATCGCCTGCTTGCGCGAGGTCACGCCATCGAATCGAAGTTCGTCGTTCTCGGCCGCGCGTATCCAGTGCGAGTGATTGTCGATGAGGCCGGGAATCACCGTACGGCCCTTGACATCGATCACCTTCGTATTCGCATCGGCGAGCTTGCGGATGTCGGCGTTGCTGCCCGTGGCAAAGACGCGCTGATTCCTGATCGCCAGTGCTTGCGTAATAGTGAAGCGATCATCGACCGTGATGATCTTGCCGTTGAGCACGATCGTGTCCACGGCGCCCACTGACCACGAAAGCAAAAATATCAATAAAAACAATAACTTATGAAACATCAACAATCTCCGAATCTTTTCATCAGTCGATCTTTTCCCGAATCTCGCGCACCACGCGCTCCACCGACGGAATCGTGTTGTCTTCCAGCAAGTCAGCGGAAGGCAGCGGAATATGCGGCGTGGTGATGCGGATGATCGGGCCGTCGAGGTCCCAGAAAATTTCATCGGCCACAATCGATGCGATCTCCGCGCCCCAGCCGCACAGGCGCGGATTTTCTTCAATCGTTACCAGCCGGCCCGTTTTGGCCACTTCGGCCAAAATCGTCACGGTATCCAGCGGCACCAACGAACGCACATCGACCACGGTGCAGGATATGCCATGCTCTTTTTCCAGAATCTCGGCGGCCGCCAGCGCGCGATGCACCATCAGCGCGAGTGCGACGATGGTGCAATCCGTGCCGTGACGCAGCACCTTGGCTTTGCCGATTTCCTCGACGTGTTCGCCATCCGGCACCTCACCCTTGAAAGCGTAGAGCGATTTCTGCTCGAAGATGATGACCGGATCGGGATCGCGCACCGCCGCCGCGATCAGGCCCTTCACGTCCGCCGGAAACGCGGGTGCGATCACCTTGATGCCGGGTATCATCATCGCCCAGTTCTCCACCGACTGTGAGTGTTGCGCGCCGAAGCGCGAGCCGGCGCCGTTGGCGGTGCGGATCACCAGCGGCAGCGTGATCTGGCCATCGGTCATGTAGCGCGTCTTGGCGATTTCGTTGGCGACGATATCCCAGCACACCGCGAGAAAATCCGAGAACATGATTTCGGCGATAGGTTTCAGGCCCGTCATCGCCGCCCCCATCGCGGCACCCAGAATCGCCTGCTCGGAAATCGGCGTATCGCGCACGCGGCGCGGGCCGAATTCCTCGAACAACCCCACCGTCGCCTTGAACACGCCACCCGCGGCGCCGATATCTTCACCCAGGAAAACCACGTTTTCATCGCGGCGCATTTCCTGCGCGATGCCCGCCGCCACCGCGTCGCGATAGGTTAGTTCCGCCATGCCGCACTCCCGTCTGCCCACACATTTTTCTCGATGTCCGCGATCAACGGCACGGGCGAAGCCTTCGCCGTCTCGGTGGCCGCGTCCACCCTGCTCATGGATTCCGCTTCCATGTCCGTCAGCGTCGCTTCCACGATGCCCAGCCCCAGTAATCGTTCGCGATAAATCTTCAGCGGGTCGCGCTCGAGCCAGCGATCAAGCTCGCCCTCGGGGCGATATTTGCCCGGGTCGGCGCGCGAATGTCCGCTGTGCCGGTACGTCATGCACTCGATCAACGCCGGCCCGCCGCCCGCGCGCGCGCGCTCCATGTATTTCACCGCCGTGCGATACACCTCGTCGGCATCGTTGCCATCGACCACGATTTTTTCCAGGCCATAAGCACTGGCGCGATCCGCCGCCGGATGCTCCACCGCCGTCACGCTGCTGATCGGCGTGTATTCCATGTAAAGATTGTTTTCACACACGAATATCACCGGCAGCTTCCAGATCACGCTGAAGTTCAGCGCCTCGTGAAACGCGCCGATGTTGGTGGTGCCATCGCCGAAGAAGCACACCGCCACCTGTTCCGTGCCGCGATACTGCGCGCTCCACGCCGCCCCCGCCGCCACCGGCAAGTGCGCGCCGATAATCGCGTAACTGCCCATCGCACCCTTGGTGACATCGGTCAGATGCATCGAGCCGCCCTTGCCGCCCAACAAGCCGCATTGGCGCCCCATCAGCTCGCCGAGTACGCCTTCCATCGACGCGCCGCGCGCAAGCGTGTGCGCGTGGCCGCGATAGGTGCAGAACGTCCAGTCATCAGGCCGCATTGCTACACCAAAGCCGGCTGCAATAGCCTCCTGCCCCAGCGACAAATGGCTGGTGCCCTTGATCAGGTTTTGCAAAAACAAATCGTAAGCGCGCTTCTCGCAGTAGCGCAGATCGAGTTGCTGCTTGTAGAGTTCGAGGCGAATGTCGTGGCCAAGAACCGCGAGTTCTGATTTAGTGTTCAAAGTCACCTCTAAGAATCAACGGCTTCACCGCAGAGGCGCGGAGGCGCGGAGGACACGCGGAGAAAAACAAAAATTGATTTTCTCTGCGTGGTTTTCTCTGCGCCTCCGCGGTGAAAGGGTTTAGTAACGGTTCGCAATCGGTAGCTCCTGCGCCGGGAACAAGGTAATAATCTGCGCGCCATTCGGCGTGAGCACTACTTCTTCTTCGATGCGCGCGGCTGATATGCCGTCTTTTGCCGGGCAGAAAGTCTCCACCGCGAACACCATGCCGACCTTCAGCTCATACGGGTCTTTGAACGAATTCAGCCGCGAGATCAGCGGGCGCTCGTGCAGGCCCATGCCCAGGCCGTGGCAGAAGTTCAGCCCGAACGCCGACATCTCCGTTTCAAAGCCGATTTCCGTACACTTCGGAAACGCCTTCGCGACTTTCTCGGTGGAGACACCGGGCTTTAACATCGCGATCGCGCTATCCATCCAGTGACGCGCTTTTTTGTAGGCGTCGTGTTGCGCCTGCGTGGCGCTGCCCACGGTGAACGTGCGGTAGTAACACGTCTTGTAGCCCATATACGTCTGGATCAAATCGAAATACGCCTGATCGCCGGGGCGTATCAGGCGGTCGGTAAAGTTATGCGGGTGCGGGCTGCAACGCTCGCCCGCGATGGCGTTCACCGCCTCGACGCAATCCGAACCCATTTCGTAGAAACGTTTGGTCGCCAGCGCGACGACTTCGCTCTCGCGGATGCCGGGTTTCAGCGCCTCGAAGATATCCTGATACACGCCGTCGCCCATCGCCGCCGCCATGTTAAGCAGCGTGATTTCGTCGTGGCTCTTGATCTCGCGCGCATCCAGCATCACCTGCTGACCATCGACCACGTTGAGGCCCAACTTTTGCAGGGCAAACAAAAACAGCGGCTCGCACACGTCGACGCCGATGGGCATGTCGGCCACACCTTCGGCTTTCAGCACGTCGTAGATTTCTTTCGCGGCTTCCTCGAACAACCCGACTTTCGGATTGATCGCGCCGCGCAAGCCAACGTTGCCGGCGAGGCAATGATTCTTCGGCAGCCACGGCGCGTAGATTTTGTGGTGCCGCGCGGCCGAGCCGAAATCCCACACCCACGGCTCGCCGTTACCGGTGAGCAAACACCAGCGCGTCAGTTTGTCGCGCGCCCATTCGCCGATCACCGTGCTCGAGATGTAGCGAATATTGTATTGATCGAACACCAGCAGCGCGCCGAGATTCGACTGCGCGAGCGCATTACGCGTACGCGCGAGGCGGTAGTTGTGCAGCCGCCTGAAATCGACGCGCTCCTCGAAATCAACCTGCATGCGGCCCGGCGCTTGCAGCGGCAAGTCCCAGCGGTGGCCCGGATTGGCGGGGTCGTACAACGCGTCGGGTGCGCTGGATACGCCGCGCTTCGGATCAATCGATGAAGCCTTGATGCTTTTCGGCTCGACTACTTTCGCCTTTTTTGCCATTACAAAATCCTCAATAAAAACAAACACTTATACATGCCCCGCATCCTCCCGTTACGTCGCCCGGTGGGTTACGGCGCAAACAACGCGCCTTAATCAAAACTGAGCCCACCCTACGTACCCCTTCACCCCCCACACCTCACCCCTCCCCCCTCATGCCTCACGCACTTCAACCCGCCTTGATCCCCGCCGCCTTGATAATCGGCAGCCAGCGCTGCAGTTCGCTCTTCACGAAATCGCCGAGTTCTTCGGGTGTTGACGGCGCTGCTTCGGCGCCTTGCGTCATCAAGTGCTGCTTCACGTCGGGCCGGTTCAGCACGTCGGTGATTTCCTGATTGAGTTTCAGCACCACCGCGCGTGGCGTTTTTGCCGTGGTGAACAAGCCGAACCACAGACGCGCATCCATGCCGGGGATGCCGGCTTCGACCGCGCTCGGAATATCCGGCGTGCCCGCGAAGCGCGTTTTGCTCGACACCGCCAGCGCTTTTACGCGCCCGGCCTTGAGTTGCGTGTGCGCGGTCACTGGCGACAAAAACGAAATCTGTGTTTCGGACGACAGCAGCGCTGTCAGCGCGAGACCCGCGCTCTTGTACGGCACGTGCAGCACGTTCACGCCCGCGATGCGATTGAACAACTCGCCCGCGAGGTGGCTCATCGAGCCGTTGCCCGCCGAGGCGTAACTCAGGCCCTGCTTCTGCTTGATGAACGCAATCAGCTCCTTCGTGTTGCTCACCGGCAGCGACGGATGCGTTACCAGCACCACCACACCCGTCGTCATGCGCGTCACCGGCGCGAAGTCTTTCACCGGGTCGTAGGGCAAATCCTTATACAGCGCGACCGCACTCACCATCGGCCCCGCGTGCCCCATCACCATGTTGTATCCATCGGGCGCGGCCTTCGCCACCACGTCGGCGGCAAGCGTACCGCCAGCACCCGAGCGGCTATCGACCACCACCGGCTGATTCCATTTCTCATTGAGCTTCTGCCCGATGAAGCGCGACAGATAATCGGCCGTGCTGCCCACGCCGCCGCCCATAATGCGTATCGGGCGCGAGGGAAAATCCTTCGCCTCTTGCGCCTGCACCGCGCCGCCAATCATAAACACAACCGTTCCAAGCAAAATTTTCTTCACACCGAATCTCCTCACGCCTTGCCCCTCACGTCTTACTGACCCCGATACCCCGACTCTTTCACCACCCGCGCCCACTTCACCGCTTCAGCTTTAACATACGCGCCGAATTCTTCGGGCGACGTGGGTGCGACTTCAGCGCCCTGACCCAGCAGCGTAGCTTTAACCTGCGGCGTGTTCAGCGCATCGGCGACCTCTTTGTTCAGCCGCGCGATCAGTGTCTTTGGTGTGCCCGCCGGCGCGAACAAGCCGAACCATGCGTTCGAATCGAGTTCGGGAAACCCGGCTTCAACCGAGCTCGGCACATCGGGCGTGCCGGCGAAGCGTGTTTTGCGCACCACCACCAGCGGCTTTAACCGGCCGGATTTCACGTGCGGCTGCGCCGTCGCGGTGGACAAAAACGACGACTGCACTTCGTACGCGATGTTCGCCGTCACCGCGAAACCCGCGCCCTTGTACGGGATATGCGTCATGCGCGCCTTGGTCACGAGATTAAACAATTCACCCGTGAGGTGCCCGCTGGTGCCCGTGCCCGGTGAGCCGAAATTGACCTTGCCCGCGCCCGCCTGCGCATAAGCGATGAACTCTTTGAGATTCTGCGCCGGCACCGACGGATGCACCACGAACACCACCGCCACGTTCACCAGATTCGAGATCGGCTCGAAATCCTTGATCGGATCGTAGCCAAGATTCTTGTGCAGCACCTGTGCGCTGGCATGCGTGCCCACATGGCCGACGATCAGCGTGTAGCCATCCGGCGCGGCGCGCGCGCCGATCTCAACCCCGATGATGCCGCCAGCACCGGGGCGGTTATCCACAACCGCCTGCTGCCCCCAGCGCTCGGTGAGTTTTTGCGCGACAAAGCGCGCGCTCAAATCGGATGTGCTGCCCGGCGAGCCGGTGATCACACGGATCGGACGGTTGGGGTAGTTGTCTCTCGACTGCGCCCAAGCCAACAAAGGTGCAAAGCTCAACAGCAACACTAGCAATCGCATGTTACACCACTCGAAATTCACCCCTCACCCCTCACGAACTTCAATTTACTTTCGCCCCCGAAGCAATAATCACCGGCGCGAATTTTTTCACTTCCGCGCGGATGAATTCATCGAACGCTTCCGGCGTGGTGGGCTTCGGTGTCGCGCCCTGCGTCAGCATGCGCTCTTTCATTTCCGCCGCGCTCAAGATGCGCACCACTTCTCTGTTTACCACATTCACGATCTGGCGCGGCGTTTTCGCCGCGACCAACAAGCCGTACCATTGATCGTATTCAAATCCCGGCAGTCCCGCCTCGGCGATTGTAGGCACATTGGGGAACAGCGGCGAGCGGTCTTTGGTGGATACGCCCAGCGCCAGCACGCGTCCGGCTTTCACCTGCCCCGCCGCCACCAGTATGGGGGCGAAATTAAATTGCACGTTGCCGCCGATCACGTTGTTCAGCGCGTCCGGCGCGCCCTTGTACGGCACATGGGTCGCCTTGATGCCGGCCGCGAGATTAAACATCTCGCCGTTGATCTGCGTGCCGCTGCCGATACCCGCCGAGCTGAAATTTATCGAGCCCGCCTTGGATTTTGCGTACGTAACCAATTCTTTTACCGACTTCGGTCCGAGGTTGGGCGCAACCACCAGCAGATTGGGCACGCTCGCCACCTGCGACACACCGGCAAAATCCTTGATGGTGTCGTACGGCAGCTTCGAGTAGAGCGTGGCGTTGCCGGCGTGGCCGGTGGACACCATCATCATGGTGTGGCCGTCGTAATTGGCGTCGAGCACGTATTGCGAGGCAATCGTGCCGCCGGCGCTGGGGCGGTTATCGACCACGACCTGCTGGCCCCAGCTTGCGAGAAACTTTTCGCCGATCCAGCGCGCGAGAATGTCGGTCTGGCTGCCCGCCGCGAACGGCACCAGCATGCGGATATTTTTGACGGGGAATTTATCCTGTGCCTGCTGCGCCTGTACGGGGCCACAAACCGCAAGCGCGCACACAGCGGTGACGAGTTTAAAGGTTTTCATGAAGCTCCTCCGTTATTGTGGATTCAGCCCCGCATCTATGGTGATTTTACGCAAGTATTTGTTTTTAAACACTATTTTATTCAAGCTTGAGAGACACCCAGCTGCCGCGCCATCCAATCCGCCGACTGCGTGCGCCAGCGATAACCGCGATTATTCGCCACATGGTTGCCGTCGTCGAGCAAAACAAATTCCACCGCGCCGCTCGCGGCCAGCGCGAGTTTTTCACCGTCCTGCCACGGCACGATGCGATCCTGTTTTCCGGCGACGATGAATAACGGGCAGGTGATGTTTTGCGCGACGCCTTTCAACGTCAGCGCGGCGCCGTAGTGACGTGCGTCCTCCTGTGTTTTTTGTTTGGCGCGCACGCGAAACGTCTCGCGCGTGAGTTCATTAAGTTGCGGCCAGTTATCGCTCCAGTCAAACGGCCCGGACAACGAGATGCACGCCTGCACGCGCTTCTCGAACGCCGCCGCGCGCGGCGCGTAATAACCGCCAAGCGACACGCCCCACAGCCCGATGCGCGTGCTGTCTACATCGTTGCGCTGCTCAACCCAATCGACCACCGCGCGCACCGCGACTTCGTAGTCACCGCGTATCGCCAGCTCGTATTCGGCCTCGCCCTGCCCCGGCCCGTCGAACGCGACGATCGCCATGCCGCGCGCGAGAAAGGGTTCTTCGTACGCGGCGGTTTCTTCCTTCGCCGAATCCAGGCCCATGCACATGATGACGATAGGCGGCTTGTCAACGCCAACGGGTTTGCGCAGGATGCCGCGAAAGTGCGTGCCTTCGAATGGGATATCCACGCGCTCGCCGGCGGGCCGGATGTGCGGCAGCGCCTTTGCGCGGCACGCCACCGCGCGCAGGTGCGCGGCTTTCATTTGCGCCACGTCTTCGACGAAGACGAATTTTGCGAAATGAAAACACACCCCGGCACGTGTCCAGTGTTCGCCCGCCGACAGTCTATTGCCGGCGGCAAACGCATCATCACCCAATTTTTCGTGGATCGCGGCGCGCGCGCTCCATGCCGCGCACCACTGCGGCCAGTGCTCGATGCCGGCGGTGACTTCCTGAAAATCGGTGAGCGGCACGCCGTTTGATACGAAGCGCGCGGCCCAGTGGTGTATCGCGGTTTCTACGCGGGAGTCCGGCATGGTGTTCTCGTTCTTTCCTTCTGACAGCGTGCGCTGCACCGCGAAGTGGCGTAGGTATGCCGCGCGGTGGCGTATTATGCCGCCGCTTTTTGCAGATAGCTCAGATCCATGTATTTTTCCGGCACGCCCTTGGGCGGCTGGTACCCCTCGGCGTCCCACACCACGTCGATCACCTGCCGCAGACCTTCGGCGCCGATGTGCGGGCGCGGCGCGCTGTAAATTTCACGCACCGCGCGCCGCGCGTAATCGGCATCCGGCCGCAGATGCACCGGCAGCAGCTCGACGGCCTCCGCCTCGTTCGCCGGATCGTGCAGCCAGTCGTAGGCGCGATTGAAGCCGCGGATAAATCCCAGCAACTCCGCCTCGTGCCCGGCAATCCACGAGCGCCGGGCGGCGGCGATGGCCCCCGGATACGACGGAAAAAATTCTTTCGATGTCCCAAGACTGCAAAATCCCAGCGCCAGCAGATTCCGGTCGAACGGCGGGTTGATGAAACACGCCGCACCCGCACCGCGCTTCATGGCATCGAAGCGTTCTTGCGACCCGCCGAATTCGTTGAGGCGCATTTCACCATCCGTGAATCCGTGATCCTTGAAGAGCTTGCGCAGCAGCAGCGAATAACCGGTGCGCGGGCCGTCGACGACGATGATCTTGTTCTTCAGGTCACCGATGGAATGGATGTCCGCGGCCGCCACCAGTGTCAGCGTGGGTGCGTGCGCCTGCGCCATGAGGATGCACAAGTCCGAGCCTTCCTCGACCGCGCGCACCACGTGATCGGATTGCTGAAAGCCAATATCGAACCCACCGTCTCTAAGGATCTGTAACTGACGCACCGACGAGCCCGTTAGCGTCGTCTCCACCGTGACACCCTCGGCCTCGAACATGCGCTTCGCGCGCGCCACGTACAGCGGCCACGTGTTTTCACCTTCTGAAATTATTGCCAATCGAATCATCTGCTGAGCCTGGAGCGACGCGGCGTAGCCTTTTCGAAACAGCTCGCGCATCTTAATTTATGTGTGGCAAGGCTTTGTTCGCAGCCCCGCCAAAAAACGCCGCATGCTACGGAACGGACACTCGATTGTCAATCAAAATCCAGCTTGAAATTTTATTGAAACCAAGGTGTTAGCTCGCGTTGGCGTATAGCGCCGCATCCAACAGTTGCAGCAGCCTGTTGACCGCGACCGGCTTGGGTAGAAACTCGCTAAAGCCGCGGTTGCGCGCGCGCGGCCACGTCCGGCGCGTTGTCGTTGCTGGTCGCCACGGCCGGAATGCCGGCCAGGGCGGGTTGCGCGCGAATGGCCTTCAGCAGATCAAAGCCGTTGGTATCGGGTAACATGTAATCGATCAGCAAAAAGTCCGGGCGCGCATTACGCAAATGCGCAAGCGCCGCGGCACCGGTATCGACGATGACGAGATCGATTTCCGGACGTTTACTTTTCAGGATGGCGCGCACCACCATCGCGTTGATCGGATTATCCTCGACGTAGAGCATCTTGCGCGCCGGCCGCTTTATATTGGGATTGGTTCTATCCAGCGTGGCGCCGGTTCCGTTACGTCCAATCATTGTCGTCACTATCAATTCCCCTGTTTGGACAAACTATTTTACAGACCCAGGCCGCGTGGCGCCCATCGTGAAATCGTTTGCTCCAGCGAGTCCAGCGAAATGGGCTTGGTAATGTAATCGTCCATGCCCGCATTGATGCATTCCTCGCGGCTGCCCGGCGCCACGTTGGCGGTCAGCGCGATGATCGGCAGGCGCGGCGCGTTCGATTCCTTTTCACGCTCGCGTATGCGCGTGGTGGCGGTCATGCCATCCATGCCCGGCATGTGGCAATCCATCAACACCGCATCGTAGGGTTTCGCCGCGCTCGACGCGACCGCTTCCTCGCCGTCCACCGCGATATCCACCTCGCACTTGAGTATTTTCAACATGCCCCTGGCGACCGCGCGATTGATCTCCACGTCTTCGACCAGCAGCACCCTTAACCCCGGCGCCAACTTTGGTTGTTTTGCCGGCTGCGCGGCTTGCGGTGCCACAGGAGCGTGCGCGGCCTCGGCTTCAACGCCAACCTTCATCGTAAACTGGAAAACCGAACCCGCGCCCGGCACGCTGGCAAATTCGATGTCCCCATCCAAGAGTTTCAGCAGCTCCTTACACAATGCAAGCCCCAATCCGGTGCCGCCGTACTTGCGCGCAGGGCCGCGGTCGCCCTGCACGAACGCATCGAATATCGTTTGCTGCGCCTCGGACACGATACCGATACCCGTATCGACCACTGAAAAATGCAAGGTCACGCTATCCGCCGTACGGGCAGTGGCCATCACCTTGATGGAAACGCGGCCCTCGGCCGTGAACTTCAGCGCGTTGTCCACGACGTGACTCAGCACTTGCGCCAGGCGAGTCAGGTCGGCGCGCACCCGTGCAGGCACATCGGCCGCCACCTCGCAACTCAACCCCAAACCTTTGTTTTGCGCACTCGCGTACAACGGTTGCAGCGTGGCGTCGATGACGCCGCGCAACTCGAAACTGACCGGCTCCAGTTGCAGCGTGCCGGCCTCGATGCGTGAATAATCAAGCAGATCGTCAACCACCTGCAGCAGACTTTCACCCGAATTGCGAATGGCGCTCATGAGTTGCTCCTGATGCGGTGTCGATGCGGTGGAGGCGAGCAGCTCGGTCATGCCCAGCACGCCGTTGATCGGTGTGCGAACCTCAAGGCTCAAGCGGTCGATGAAATCGGACTTGGCGCGGCTCGCGGCTTCCGCCGCCAGCCGGGCCGCCTCCTTCGCCTCGCGCGCCTGCTGGCGTTCGGTGTCGTCGTTTGCGGTGCCGGCGCAGCGTAGCACCCGCCCCATGGCGTCACGCGCAGCCACGCGCCCGCGAACGACGATCCATCGCCATACGCCCGGCCGTTCCTGAATGCGCGCCGCTTCGTAAAAGAACTCGACTTCGCCTTTCAATAACTTGATGGCCTTCTCGTCCCAGCCGGCAATATCCGTTGGACGCAGTAACAGCGCGAACTCTTGCCACGTCATGCGGGCACCGTCGAGCGGCAATCGGATATGCTCGTTCCAGCCACGTTCAAAATGAAACGAGCCGGTTGTAAGATCGTATTCCCAAGTCGCCAGCTTGCCGCCTTCGACCGCAATGGCGAGGCGCGCATCGGCTGCGCGCACGCGTGCCTCGGCGGCCGCGTGCGCATCGGCCTCGCGGCGTTGGGCGCGTCGGGCAACGACACTGCCGATAATCGTGACAAGGAATAGCGCCGCCAGTATCGCCAGCGGCAAGGCTATGCGCCCGCGCCAGATCGCACCCACTTGCGCCCAAGGCAGTGACGCGATGGCGGCCAAGTCATAGCGCGTAAGCCGCGTAAAGGCCGCCATCACCGGCGTGCCGTTCGTGCGCGTCGACGTCAACATTCCGCGACGCACGTGAGGCTTCTCACGCAACTCACTGCCCAAGGGGCCCGATGACTTTTGTATGTAAAATCACCTCCGCATGGGATCAATACTTCACGCAGGCTGCGCAAGCCCAAGCCGCGACCCTGCGTAAATGCATCACGCACGCGCAGGCCCACACCGCTGTCGCTCACGGTAATTTCTACAAAATCACCGGCACGGCGCGCCTGCACGCGCGCGTTATCCACCTTGGCGTGTTTGGCGACATTGATCAGCGCCTCGCGCACCGCGCGATAAAGCACGGCGCTCATGAACGTATCGAGCGGCTTTTCGAGCTTGTCATCCTCGATCGTGACCGCGAGCCCGAACTGGCGATCCATCTCACCGGCGAGCCAGATCAGCGCCGGCAACAGGCCAAACTGGCGCAACTGCGGCGGACTCAAATCGAATTCCATCGAGCGTATGTCGCGCGTCGCCTTGCCGATCACGCCGAATACTTCCTCGAGCGTGCCGCGCAACGATTTGCCCACCGCCAGATTCAGCGCGGCGGTGAGCCGGATGCCAGCGAGATAAAGCAGTTGCCCCACGCCGTCATGCAGATCGCGCGCGATGCGGCTGCGTTCCTCCTCGAGCAGGCGCGCCTGATTCAGGCTAATGCGCCGCAGCGCTTCGTTGGCATCGCGCAGGCCGAATTCAATTTGTTTGTGCGCGCTTATGTCCGCGTTTTGTCCGATAACGCGCAGCGGACGCCCCTCGCTATCGTAGTAGACGCGATAGTGCATCTCCACCCAGAGCGTCCTCCCGTCCGGACGCACCATTCTGAATTCGTGCACGGCGGATGCCGTACGCCGCGCCAATACGCGCGCTACCCTCAGCGGCAACAGTTGGCGGTCTTGCGGATGTATCAGCCTCACCCAGGATTCACGGCTGCCGTCGAAGGTTTGCAATCCGTAAAGCTCCATTAAGCGCGGCGACAAGCGCATGGTGTCCGATTGCACCACCAACTCGAAGCTGCCAGTCCCGCCCGCCGTCTCCGCCAGCGACAACAGTTCGTCTTTTTCGAGCAGCACGCGCTCCTGAGCTCGTTTGCATTCGGTAATATCCTGCACCGCGCCTATGACACGCACGGCAATGCCGTTCACAAAAAATTCATGGCCCCTGGAACTCGCCCAGCGCGTGGCTTCCCCGGGTGCGGTAACAACACGGTACTCAAGGTAAAACTGACCGCCACCCTCGGAATTGAGCGCCATTGCCACCGGCAAATCCATGGATTCGCGATCCCGCGGATGTACGCACGCCATGAATACCTCACGCGTCATGGGCCGCGTGCGGTCTATGCCCCAAATAGCCGCCGCACGTTCGTCCCAATGCATCGGGCCGCTGCGCAGGTCGTGGTCATAAATACCAAGACCTGCCGCATTCGTTGCGAGCGCCAGCATCTGCTCGTTGGCGTGCAATGCATCAGTGCGGCGTTTCAGATCATCGATATCGACCACGGCGCCGATCCAGCGCAGTACCTGCCCGTTTGCATCATGCGTTGCCCGCGCGCTGCCGCGCTGCCAGCGATAGCCGCCGCCAGTGGCCAGTTGCCGAAACTCCTGGGTGCTCGGCAAGCTGGTGTTTCGGTGATCCCGCCACTTTGCTTCCAGACGCTCGGCGTCGTCGGGGTGTATGGAACTCTCCCAAGCGTCCTGCAGCGGCATCGACACCGGCAGTCCGGTTGCCTCGTAGAAACAAGCATTAAGAAACTGCATTTTTCCATCCGCATCGGCGATCCAAATAATCCCAGAGGCAAAGTCCGCGACACGCCGGAAGTCCGCTTCGCTTTCGTGCAAAGCGGACTGCGCGCGCCACCGCGTGGTGACATCGGTAATGATGCCGAGCAACGTTTGCACGCGGCGCGCATCATCAAACTCCGGTATCAAGCGCGCGTCAAGACGCAATTCACCATACGCCGTGGTGTCTCTGAGTTCGACATGGGTGATAAGGCCGGACGCGAACGCCTCAAGGCACTTGGCGGCGAGCGGCGTCCAGATAGCATCGCGCATGCCTGCTTCCTCGCCGGTTTCGCCATGAAACACGTCTGGCGCAATGCCCGTCAAGCACGTGATCGCGGGATTGATGTAAATGAACTGCAACTCGCGGTCAAGCCGGAACATGACGTCGGGCGAATGCGCCACCAACGTGGCGAACATAAGCGCGTCCACCGATGCGTCTGGCTAATCGGGCATGCCGCGCTGGTCTGGAACGTTCATCGATGGCCCCGAAATCGTGGCAATCCCTCGATCATAGACCTCGTGCGCACGCCGCGTCCAGATGCAGCAGCGTGCCCGCCGCCGCGGAGGTGGCCAACGTCACAAACGTGGTGTGATCCCAGCCTGTCGTCTTGAAAAACGACACCTTGGTGAATTCGGTGCTGCGCATCTGCACCTCATACGCAACCAGTATCGCCTTCAGGATATCAACAGCGCTCGCACCCGTGACCTGCCCCACGGCGAGGCATGCGCCGATGTTGTCGCTCGGATGCGCCGGGTCGCTCGCCCAGTCGCAATCGTTCATATCCAGATGGCGTGACAAGGTGCAGTTCGCAAGCGTTGCGCCATGCACGGAGCTGGTCTC
>CAMDLH010000028.1 GCA_945901405.1 Bordetella parapertussis
AGGGCCGCAATCTGGCGGAAGGCATCCCGCGCAGCTTCACCATTTCAAGCAATGAAATTCTCGAAGCGCTCACCGACCCGCTGAACAGCATCGTCAGCGCGGTCAAATCCGCGCTCGAACAAACCCCGCCCGAACTTGCCGCCGACATCGCCGAGCGCGGCATGGTGCTCACCGGCGGCGGCGCGCTGCTGCGCGATATCGACCGTTTGCTGATGGAAGAAACCGGACTGCCTGTAGTGGTGGCGGAAGATCCGCTCACCTGCGTTGCACGCGGTTCGGGGCGCGCGCTGGAAGAGCAGTTCAACACCATATTCGCCAATGACGAATAATGCGGGTGTGTGTGCCGGGTGCCTGAGCGTAGCTGAACGCGCGTAAACACGCGTGACTGAAACACCCGGCTGAGTGATGGAACACACACCGCCGCCCTTCTTCAAGACCGGCCCCACTCCGCTCGCCCGCCTGCTGATTTTTTCCGTGTTGTCGCTGGCGCTGCTTGTCACCGATGCGCGCTTCAAATATCTGAACGTATTGCGCGAGGCCGCGGCGGTGATTATTTATCCGCTGCAACGCATCGCCGCCGCGCCCGCCGCCATCGGCCGCCAGGTCAGCGAGTTTTTTTCCGCGCACTCGACGCTGCGCGAGGAAAACGAAAAGCTGCGCCGCGACAACATGGCGCAAGCCCTGCACGCGCAGCAATTCAAGGCGTTGCAAACCGAGAACACGCACCTGCGCGGCCTGCTGGGCGCGCGCGAACGGGTCGAGGCGAACGCCATGCCGGCGGAAGTGTTGTACGCGGCGCGTGATCCGTTCACGCGCAAGATCGTGCTCGACCGGGGTGCAAATCACGCGGTGCAAAGCGGCCAGCCGGTGATCGACGCCAAGGGCGTCATCGGGCAGGTGACGCGGGTCTATCCTTTTTTGTCCGAGGTCACGCTGATCATCGACAAGGGCCATTTGGTGCCGGTGTTGAATGTGCGTAACGGCCTGCGTTCGGTGCTGGCCGGCACCGGGCGCGAGGGCGCGCTGGAACTTCAATTCGCGCCGCTCAATGCCGATTTTCAGATTGGCGATCAGCTTGTCACCTCGGGCATCGACGGCGTGTATCCACCCGGCTTGCCGGTGGCCGAAGTCACGCAACTGGATCGCGCCAGCGCGCATCTGTTCGCGAAAATATTGTGCAAACCCGTGGCTGGCGTGGCCAGCCACGCGCAGGTCATGCTGGTGAGCGCGCGCCGCGATGTGCCTCCGCGCCCGGTGGAAGCGCCCGAGCCGAAAGCCAAGCGCGACAAGAAAGGGAAGAAGAGCGCATGATTTATCCGCGTTCGATGACGCCGCGGGAAATCCAGATGCCGGTGAGGCCGGCGTTCATCGCATTCACGCTGATCGTGGCGCTCGTCATCAACCTGCTGCCGCTGTCGGGCTGGTGGCTCGCCTGCCGCCCCGATTTCGTGGCGCTGGTGCTGTTGTATTGGTGCATAGACCAGCCGCGCAAAATCGGCTTCACCATCGCATGGCTGCTGGGGCTGGTGATGGATGTGTCCGACGGCAGCCTGTTCGGCCAGCACGCGCTCGCCTACGCGATACTTGCCTACGCCGGCATCGCGCTGCACCGGCGCGTGCAGCGCTTCTCGGTCACGCCGCAGGTGTTGCACGTGATACCGCTGTTGCTGCTAAATGACGTAATCGTGCTGCTGGTGCGCCTTGCCAATGGCGGTGATTTTCCCGGCTATTTTTATTTCGCCGGCAGCGTGATCGGCGGCCTCATGTGGCCGCTGCTGCTGATCGTGCTGCGGCTGCAACGGCCAAGCGGGCACTACGACCGTGTCTAGCCTGCTTTCCAACCCCGGCATCGAGATTCGCGACGCGCAACGCGAGCTTAACGAATTTCGTTTCAGGCTCGCCTTTCTCGCGGGCTTCGTGCTGCTGCTGTTCGTGATTCTGTTCGCGCGGTTTTTGCATCTGCAAGTGCTGCGTCACGAGCATTACGACACCCTGGCCGAGGCCAATCGCATCTCCGTGCTGCCAGTGACACCGGCCCGCGGCGTTATCACCGACCGCAACGGCGTGGTGCTGGCGCGCAATTATTCGGCGCACACGCTGGAAATCACCCCCAGCCGCGCGGGTGATGTCGATGCCGTGATCGAGGCGCTGTCCGAGATCGTCGAAATCGCGCCGCGCGACCTGCGCCGCTTCCAGAAGCTGCGCGAGGAAAGCAAGCGCTTCGAGAGCCTGCCGATACGCACGCGGCTTTCCGACGAGGAGATCGCGCGCTTTGCGGCGAATCGCTACCGCTTTCCGGGCGTCGAGATCAAGGCGCGCCTCTACCGCCAGTATCCGCAGGGCGAATTGTTCTCGCACGTGATCGGCCACATCGGCCGCATCAATCAAAAAGACCTCGACCAGATCGAGGAAAACGGCGAGGAATCCAACTATCGCGGCACCGATTACATCGGCAAGCTGGGCCTCGAACGCAGTTACGAACGCGTGCTGCATGGCACGACCGGCGTCGAGCAGGTCGAGGTCGATTCCGGCGGGCGCGCGGTGCGCACGCTCTCAAGCGCGCCGCCCGCATCGGGTGCGAATCTCACGCTGAATATCGACGCGAAACTACAGGAAGTAGTGTTTCGCGCGTTAGGCAACCGGCGCGGCGCTTTGGTGGCGATCGAGCCTTCCACCGGCGGCGTGCTGGCGTTCGTGAGCAAGCCGGCCTTCGATCCGAATCTGTTTGTCGATGGCATCGATCCGCAAAGCTGGAACGAACTGAACACCTCGCCCGACAAGCCGATGTTAAATCGCGCGCTTGCCGGCACCTATCCGCCGGGCTCCACGTTCAAGCCTTTCATGGCGCTCGCGGCGCTCACCTACGGCAAGCGCACGCCGCAACAGGCGATCAGCGATCCGGGTTACTTTCAGTTCGGCAATCACCGTTTTCGCGACGACGCCGAGTTCGGCCACGGCTCGGTCGATATGTACAAATCCATTGTCGTATCGTGCGACACCTACTACTACATGCTCGCCAACGATCTGGGCATCGACGCGATTGCGCGCTTCATGGCGACGTTCGGGTTTGGTTCGCGTACGGGTATCGATCTCACGGGCGAATCCGAAGGCATACTGCCGTCGCAGGAGTGGAAACAAAAGCGTTTCAAGCAAAAATGGTTCGCCGGCGAGACGGTGAGCATCGCCATCGGCCAGGGCTACAATTCTTATACGCCGCTGCAACTGGCATCGGCTGTCGCCACCATCGCCAACGACGGCGTGATGTTCAGGCCGCACGTGGTGAACCACATCGAAAACGCACGCGGCCAGCGCACCCCTGTCGAGCCCAAGCCGCTGCGCACGCTGGAGCTTGATCCGCTGCACATTGACATCATCAAGAAAGCGATGGTCGGCGTGAACAAAGAAGGCACCAGCGCATCGGTTTTCGCCGGTGCCGAATACACCAGCGCGGGCAAAACCGGCACCTCGCAGGTTATCGCCATTAAGCAAGGGGAGAAATACATCGAATCGCGCGTGAAGGAGCAGCATCGCGATCATGCGCTGTTCATCGCCTACGCCCCCGCCGAGAATCCAAAAATCGCGCTCGCGGTAATCGTGGAGAACGGGGGCTTCGGCGCACGCGCCGCCGCGCCGATTGCGCGCCAGGTGTTCGATTTCTACCTGCTCGGCAAGCAAGCCGCCAAACCGGCGGGCGGGGACGGCGGCTGATGGCCTGGTATCTGCGCCGCTTTGCACGAATGCTCACCGCGAACATCGACGGCCCGCTGCTGGGTGCGATGCTGCTGCTGATGGCAACCGGCCTGGTGGTGCTCTACAGCGCCTCGAACGGCAGTTGGCCGCGCGTGTCGGGGCAGATGATGAATATGCTGGTGGCGCTGGCGGTGATGTGGGTGTTCGCCAATATTCCGCCGCACGTGTTGATGCGGCTCGCGCCGGCTGTGTTTATCGCCGGCGTCGGGTTGCTGATCGCGGTGGCGGTGGCGGGTGATGTGAGTAAGGGCGCGCGACGCTGGCTGAATCTGGGCATCGTGCGCATACAACCTTCGGAGTTGATGAAGATCGCAGTGCCGCTGATGCTGGCGTGGTACTTTCACCGCTATGAAAAATCGCTGCGCTTGCGAAATTTTGCGCTGGCGGCGCTGCTGCTGTTGATCCCCGTCGGCCTCATCGCGCGCCAGCCCGATCTGGGCACCGCCATACTCATCCTTGCCAGCGGCGGTTACGTGCTGTTTCTCGCCGGCTTGCCGTGGAAGGTGATCGCCGCACTCGGCGCGGCGGGGCTGGCGAGCCTGCCGCTGGGATGGACGATGATGCACGACTACCAGCGCCAGCGCATCCTGACGCTGATCAACCCGATGGAAGATCCGCTGGGCAAGGGTTATCACACGATTCAATCCACCATCGCGGTCGGTTCCGGCGGGCTTTCGGGCAAGGGCTGGATGAGCGGCACACAAACGCATCTGGATTTCATCCCCGAACGCACCACGGATTTTATTTTCGCCGTCTACTCCGAGGAATTCGGCCTGATCGGCAATACGCTGCTGCTGCTGATGTTCATCCTGGTGATCTGGCGCGGCTTCGTCATCGCGGGTTATGCGCCGTCGCTGTTCGCGCGGCTGCTGGCGGGCGCGGTGACGCTGACGTTTTTCACTTACGCTTTCGTCAACATGGGCATGGTCGCGGGCATACTGCCGGTGGTGGGCGTGCCGCTGCCGCTGGTGAGCTACGGCGGCACCTCGCTGGTTTCGTTGTGTCTTGGATTCGGAATTCTGATGAGCATCGCGAGTCATCGCAAGCTGGTGCAGACGTGAACGCGAGGTGTAAGGCGTTCATTCGCGTAGTGCCGATTTCCGCGTGTTTGGCGGCGCTGCTATTGCTGGCCTCCTGCGGGTCCGCGCCCAAACGCGATGCACCGGTGGCGAAAGCGCCCGCGAGCGATCCGCCCGCCAAGGGCGGCGGCTACTATCTCGACGACGGCCCCGGCGACAAGCCGCCTGCTGATCTCGAACGCATTCCCGATGCCGTGCCGCGCGCCGAGCCGCTGCACAAGGGCGCGATGCGTCCCTACACGGTGATGGGCAAACACTACACGCCGATGACCTCGACCGGGCCGTACAAGGCGCGTGGTGTTGCGTCGTGGTATGGACGGCGTTACCACGGCAAGCAGACTTCCACCGGCGAAATTTACGATATGTACTCGATGACGGCGGCGCACCCGTCGCTGCCGCTGCCGAGCTACGTGCGTGTCACCAGTCTTGCCAACGGCAAATCGGTGGTGGTGCGCGTGAACGACCGCGGGCCGTTCATCGACAGCCGGCTGATCGATCTGTCGTACACCGCCGCGCACCGCATCGGCATCCTCGCGGGCGGCAGCGGACAGGTTGAAGTCGAAGCGGTATTCCCCGGTTCGGCGCCGCCAGCCGTCGCAACCGCGCCCGCCGCGCCGCCGTTGCGTGTAATTGAAACGCCTGCGCCCAAACCAGAGCCTATAGCAGTACCTGAGCGCGCTATTCCAATGGCCGCCGACGCCAGCGGCTTATATTTGCAACTCGCCGCCTTTGGTTCACGCGACAACGCCGATGCCTACGCTTCGCGATTGCAGGCGGAACACGCGTGGCTCGCGCCGCAGTTGCAGGTTTATATCCGCGACGGGTTGTTTCGCGTGCACGCCGGACCGTACGCGAATCAGACCGAAGCGCGCCAGGCCGCAGACCGCATCAGCGAATCACTCGGTATCAAACCGATAATCCTGACTAGATGAAAATATCAATAAAAACAAATACTTACAACAATACACCTGTACCGGGACAAGGGCGGCGCGCAAATCGCGAATGTTATAATCCGCGCGGTGCGGCAACCCGGTGCGGCCAAAAGCTGCCTCCACGGAACCCGGTCCACTACATTTAGCAAACCCCACAAAGGTCACCCGCAATGGACATGAAAGACCTCGCCCCGGATCACGATCCGCGGGAAACCCGCGAGTGGCTCGACGCGCTCGACTCGGTACTCGAACGCGAAGGCGCCGAGCGCGCGAACTACCTGCTCGAAAAGCTCACCGACAAGGCGCGGCGCTTCGGCGCGTATATCCCGTATAACGCCAACACGGCGTACATGAATACGATACCGCCACACCAGGAGCAGCGCTCGCCCGGTGACCCGGAGCTCGAACATAAAATTCGCTCGCTGGTGCGCTGGAACGCGATGGCGACCGTGGTGCGCGCCAACAAGGAGTCGTCCGAGCTCGGCGGACACATCGCGAGTTTTGCGTCGGCGGCAACGCTGTACGATGTAGGCTTTAATCATTTTTTTCGCGCCGCCAACGAACATTTTCTCGGCGACATGATCTTCATGCAGGGGCACTCGGCGCCCGGCGTGTATGCGCGCGCGTTTCTCGAAGGCCGCATCAGCGAGGATCAACTGGTTCACTTCCGGCAAGAGGTCGATGGCAAGGGCCTGTCGTCGTATCCGCACCCGTGGCTGATGCCGGATTTCTGGCAGTTCCCAACGGTGTCGATGGGGCTGGGACCGCTGATGGCGATTTATCAGGCGCGCTTCATGCGCTACCTGCGTGACCGTTCCATCGTCGAACGCCAAGGCCGCAAGGTGTGGGCGTTCATGGGCGACGGCGAGATGGACGAACCCGAATCGCTGGGTGCAATCACGCTCGCCGGGCGTGAAAAACTCGATAACCTGATTTTCGTCATCAACTGCAATTTGCAGCGCCTCGACGGCCCGGTACGCGGCAACGGCAAGATCATCCAGGAACTCGAAGCCCATTTCCGCGGCGCGGGCTGGAATGTGATCAAGGTGGTGTGGGGTTCGTACTGGGACCCGCTGTTCGCCAAGGACAAGACCGGCATGCTGTTAAAGCGCATGGAAGAATGCGTTGATGGCGAATATCAGGCGATGAAATCGCACGACGGCGCCTATGTGCGCAAGAATTTCTTCGGTAAATATCCCGAGCTGCTCGATCTGGTATCGAACATGTCGGACGACGATATCTGGCGCCTGAATCGCGGCGGCCACGATCCGCACAAGATGTATGCGGCGTACGCGGCGGCGGTTGCGCACCAGGGCCAACCCACGGTGATCCTCGCCAAGACCATCAAGGGTTACGGCATGGGCGAGGCCGGCGAAGGCCAGAACATCACCCATCAGCAAAAGAAAATGGGCACCTCGTCGATCAAGGCTTTCCGCGACCGTTTCAACGTGCCGATCCCCGACGAGCAACTGGACAAGGTTCCGTTCTACCGTCCGCCCGAAGACGCGCCGGAGATGAAATATTTCCGTGAACGCATTGCGGCGATGGGCGGCTCGCTGCCGGCGCGGCGCATGAAAGCAGCGCCGCTTGAGGTGCCCGCGCTCACCGCGTTTGAAGCGCTGTTAAAAGGCACCGATGGCCGCGAGATTTCCACCACCATGGCGTTCGTGCGCATCCTTTCCACCATTCTGCGCGACAAGAAAATCGGCAAGCTGGTGGTGCCCATCGTGCCCGACGAATCGCGCACCTTCGGCATGGAAGGCATGTTCCGCCAGCTTGGCATTTACTCCTCGGTGGGCCAGCTCTACACGCCGCAGGACGCCGACCAGTTGATGTTCTACAAGGAAGACAAAAGCGGACAAATTCTGCAAGAGGGCATCAACGAAGCCGGCGCGATGTCGTCGTGGATCGCGGCGGCCACCGCCTACAGCACGCACGCGCAATTGATGATTCCGTTCTACATTTTTTATTCGATGTTCGGCTTTCAGCGCATCGGCGATCTGGCGTGGGCAGCGGGCGATATGCGCGCGCGCGGCTTTCTGCTCGGAGGTACGGCGGGCCGCACCACGTTGAACGGTGAAGGCCTGCAGCATGAAGACGGCCACAGCCACTTGTTGTCTTCGACCATACCCAATTGCCTGTCGTACGACCCGACCTTCGCCTACGAAGTCGCGGTGATCATTCAGGACGGCATGCGCCGCATGTATCAGGAACAGGAAGACGTGTTCTATTACATCACGGTGATGAACGAAAACTACGCACACCCGGTGATGCCCGAAGGCGTGGAAAAAGGCATCCTGCGCGGCATGTATCTCTTCTCCGAAGGCAAGGCGAAAAAAAATCAGCCGAAAGTGCAGTTGCTGGGCAGCGGCGCGATTCTGCGCGAAGTCATCGCGGGCGCGGAAATGCTCGAAAAGGATTTCGGCGTCGCCGCGGACATCTGGAGCGTAACCAGCTTCACGCAACTCAGACGCGACGGCCTCGATGCACAACGCTGGAATCTGCTGCACCCCGAAGCCGAGCCGCGGCTGTCGTATGTCGAGCAGTGTCTGAAGGATCGCGGCGGCCCGGTGGTGGCGGCAACCGATTACATGAAGACCTTCGCCGATCAGATACGCGCGTTTTTGCCGGCGCATAATTATCTGGTGCTCGGCACCGACGGCTTCGGCCGCTCGGACACGCGCCGCCAGTTGCGCAAATTCTTCGAGGTGGACCGCAACTACGTCGCGGTCGCCGCGATGAAAGCGCTGGCCGACGAGGAAGCCGTGCCGCGCGCGAAAGTGTCCGAAGCCATCCGCAAATACGGCATTGACCCCGAGAAGCCGAATCCGGCCACGGTTTGAAGATCAAAACATGAGCAAACTGATAGAAGTCACGGTCCCCGACATCGGCGACTACAAAGGTATTCCGGTCATCGAGATTTTGGTGAAGACAGGCGACAGCGTCAAAGCCGAGGATGCTCTGGTGACGCTGGAGTCCGACAAGGCGACGATGGACGTGCCCGCGCCCGCCGCCGGCGTGGTGAAAGAAATCAAGGTCAAGCTCGGCGACAAGCTGTCGAAAGGCTCGCTGGTGCTGATGCTGGAACCTGCCGGTACGACGGACGCGAAGCCCGCGCCTGTTGCTTTACCCGCCGTTGCGCCGCCGAAGCCCGCGGCCACAACGTCCACGTCCGCACCCGCGCCCAAGCCCGCGCCGCAAGCCGTGGCGGCAACGCCGGTTGAAAGCGCGCCCTCCGGGCCGGCGCACGCCAGCCCCTCGGTGCGCAAGTTCGCGCGCGAGCTCGGCGTCGATCTGTCGCGCGTCAAGGGCAGCGGCCCCAAGGAACGCGTGTTGCACGAGGACGTGCAAGGCTATGTGAAAGCCGAGCTGGCCAAGCCGCGTGGTGGCGGTTCAGGATTGGGCTTCGACCTGCCGCCAATGCCGCAAATCGATTACGCGAAGTTCGGCGAAGTCGAAGTCAAGGCGCTGTCACGCATCCGCAAGCTGTCGGGCGGATTTTTGCATCGCAACTGGGTGAGCATTCCGCACGTCACCCAACACGACGAAGCCGATGTCACCGAACTCGAAGCCTTCCGCAAATCGCAGGCCGAGGAAGCCCAACGCAACGGCGTCAAATTCACCATGCTGGGGTTTTTGATCAAGGCCGTGGTGGTGTCGTTAAAACAGTTGCCGGAATTCAACGCCTCGCTCTCTGCTGATGGCGAGAGCCTGGTGCTGAAGCGCTACTTCAACATCGGCGTCGCGGTCGATACACCGAACGGCCTCGTGGTGCCCGTCATCCGCGACGCCGACAAGAAGGGTTTGCTCGAACTCGCGAAAGAACTCGGCGCGGTGAGCGAGCGCATGCGCACCGGCAAGATCGCGCCCGCCGACGTGCAGGGCGGCTGCTTTTCGATTTCAAGCCTGGGCGGCATCGGCGGCACCATGTTCACACCCATCATCAACGCGCCCGAAGTGGCGATCCTGGGCGTCGGCAAGGCAGTCATGAAACCAGTGTGGAACGGCAAGGAATTCGCGCCGCGCCTGATGCTGCCGCTGTCGCTGTCGTACGACCACCGCGTGATCGACGGCGCACAGGGCGCGCGCTTTATTTCATTCCTGTCGAACGTGTTGTCGGATATCCGGCGCTTGGTGCTGTAGGCCATTGACAGCTCCCATCGGCATCCTCGGCGGCACATTCGATCCGATGCATTACGGCCACCTGCGCCTCGCGCAGGAGCTGGGTGAGCAGTTGCAGCTTAGTGAAGTGCGTGTGATCCCCGGCGGCACGCCGCCGCATCGCGCCTCGCCAGTGGTGGCGCCCGAGCATCGCGCGCAGATGGTGCGGCTCGCGATCTCGGGCAACCCGCTGTTTGTGTTCGATGACCGCGAACTCAAACGCGCGGGGCCAAGTTACACCGTCGATACGCTGGGTGAGTTGCGCGCGGAACACGGGCCGCGCCAGCCGCTGGCGCTGCTGATGGGCGCGGATGCGTTTCCTGGCCTCACCGCCTGGCACAACTGGCGCGAATTATTTGAGCTCGCGCATATCGTCGTCGCGCACCGGCCAGGGTTCAGGGTGGATGGCTGGATCGACGACATGCCGGCGCCGCTCGCGCACGAGTACGCGGCGCGGCGCGTGGATCAAGCGCTGGCGTTGCACCTGACGCCGGCGGGCGCGGTGTTCGTCACGCCGATTACCGCGCTGGATATTTCCGCCACGGCGATACGCACGGCCCTGCGCGCCGGGCGCAGCCCGCGTTATTTGCTGCCCGATGCCGTTCTCGATTACATTAGAGCTAACCAATTGTATTTATAGGGTTTTTACAAGGACATTACAGGAGTTTATGCGGCTAACCAAGGTAACCAGCGCAGCGGTCGAAGCGCTGGAAGATGTAAAGGGACGCGACATCAAGGTGTTGAATGTGCGCAACATGACCCCGCAGTTCGACACCGTCATCATCGCCAGCGGCGATTCAACGCGGCAATGCAAGGCGCTGGCAAACCGCGTGCGTGAAAGGGTCAAGGAAATCGGCGGCACCGTGCGCGGCATCGAAGGCGAACGCACCGGCGAATGGGTGCTGGTCGATCTCGGCGACACGGTGGTGCACATCATGCAGCCAGCGCTGCGGCAGTATTACAACCTCGAAGAATTGTGGACGCCACCGCCGCGCGCGCGCAAGCCCGCGGCGCCACGCGCAACAAACACAACAAGCAGCGCGGGCGCAAAAAGTAAAAAAAGCCCCGGTGGCACTGCGCGCAGTACACGCACGACGCGAACGACGCGTACCACGCGCGCGAAAACCACCAAACGCACCAAGCCTGCGTGAAGCTGCGCGTGCTGGCGGTCGGCAGCCGCATGCCGGCCTGGGTCAACGCGGGGTTCGAGGAGTACACCCGGCGCATGCCGCGCGAAATGCCGGTGACGCTCACCGAGATCAAGCCCGAGGCACGTCATGGCGAAACCGCCGCCGCCGCGATAGGCAAGCTGGTGCAACTCGAACACAAACGCATCGCCGCCGCGTTGTCGGCGGGCGCCATCAACGTGGTGCTCGACGAGCGCGGCAAGGGTTTCACCAGCATCGAACTATCGCAACGCCTGGCACGCTGGCGCGAATCCGGGCAGGATGTAAACTTCGTGATCGGCGGCGCGGACGGCACCTCCGCCGCGTTAAAACAAGGCGCGGATTTGTTGTGGAGCTTGTCGCCGCTGACATTGCCGCACGGACTCGCGCGCATCGTGCTGGCGGAGCAACTGTTTCGCGCCGCGTCGATATTGAACGGACACCCGTATCACAGAGAATGAAATGGCACTTACCGATAAACCCATTTATCTCGCCTCGCGCAGTCCGCGGCGGCGCGAACTGCTGCGCCAGATCGGCGTCGGCCACGAGGTGCTGTTGCTGCGCGAGGACTTGAAGCGCGGCATCGACGTTGATGAAACGCCGCGGCCCGCGGAAACGCCGGCGGATTACGTGGTGCGCATTGCACTCGCCAAGGCTGACGCGGGCGTTAAATCGACGGCGCGGCGCGCGGGTTTTCCCAAGCCGGTGCTTGCCGCCGACACCACGGTTGTAGTCGACGATCAGATCGTCGGCAAACCCGCGGACGCCGAAGACGCCGTTCGGATGATCGGACAACTGTCGGGACGCAATCACCGCGTGATCACCGCGGTCGCGGTTTCATTCGCGGATCGCATTGAAACACGCGTGTCCGAGTCGCAAGTGTGGATGCGCGAAATCACGGACATCGAAGCGCGCCGCTACGCCGCCAGCGGCGAGCCGCTCGACAAGGCCGGCGCCTACGCGGTGCAGGGCCGCGCGGCGGCATTCATCACGCGCATCGAGGGCAGCTACTCCGGCATCATGGGGCTGCCGCTGGCCGAGACCGCGGAGTTACTCGCGTTATTTGGAGTTGAAGTTTGAGCGAAGAAATTCTCATCAACGTAACACCGCAGGAAGCGCGCGTCGCCGTCCTCGAAAACGGCGTCGCGCAGGAACTGCACATCGAGCGCACTTCCGCGCGCGGGCTGGTCAGCAACATCTACATGGGGCGCGTGGTGCGCGTGCTGCCGGGCATGCAATCGGCGTTTGTCGATATCGGCGGCGAACGCGCGGCTTTTCTGCACGTCGCCGACATCTGGGGCAGCCGCCAGAACGGCGGCGGCGAAGTGCCGGCGGTCGAACGCCAGCCCATCGAGAAGCTGCTGCGCGAGGGCCAGAACTTGATGGTGCAGGTGGTGAAAGACCCGATCGGCACCAAGGGCGCGCGGCTTTCGACGCAGATGAGCATCGCCGGACGCTACCTCGTGTATCTGCCGCACGATCCGCACATCGGCATCTCGCAGCGCATCGAGGACGAAGAGGAACGCGCGCACCTGCGCGAGAAACTGCGCCAGCTATTGCCGCCCGAGGAGAAAGGCGGCTTCATCATCCGCACCATGGCGGAGACCGCGACGGACGCTGAACTCGCCTCCGATGTCGCCTATTTGCGCAAGTTGTGGAGCGGCATCCAGGATCGCGCGAAGAGCGCCATGGCACTGGCGATGCTCTACCAGGATCTGAATTTGAGTCTGCGCGTGCTGCGCGATTTCGTGAACGACGAAACCCAGCGCATCATCGTCGATGCACGGGAAACTTTTGATGTGATGCGTAACTTTGCGCTTGAGTTCACGCCGGCCGGCGTGGAGCGACTCTCGTTCTATCAGGGCGAGCGGCCGCTGTTTGATCTGCATGGCGTCGAGGACGAAATCGAAAAAGCGCTGGCGCGGCGCGTCGATCTCAAATCGGGCGGTTATCTGATACTGGATCAGACCGAGGCGCTGACCACGGTGGATGTCAACACCGGCGGTTTTGTCGGCGTGCGCAGCTTCGACGACACGATATTCAAGACTAATCTCGAGGCGGCGCAGGTGATCGCGCGGCAACTCAGATTGCGCAATCTTGGCGGCATCATCATCATCGATTTCATCGACATGGATAGCGAGGAGCATCGCAACGCGGTGCTCAACGAATTCCGCAAGGCGCTGGCGCGCGACCGCACGCGGATGACCATCAACGGCTTCACGCAACTGGGTCTGGTCGAAATGACACGCAAGCGCACGCGCGAGTCGCTGGCGCACGTGTTGTGCGAGCAATGCCCGGTGTGCCAGGGCCGCGGCGAACTGAAAACCGCGCAGACCGTGTGCTTCCAGATTTTGCGCGAGCTCACGCGCGAGGCACGGCAATTCGATGCAAAGGAATTCCGCATACTCGCATCACAGCAAGTGATCGACATCTTCCTCGATGAACTGTCGCAGGCGCTGGCGCTGCTGTCGGACCAGATCGGCAAGCCGGTGTCGCTGCAAGTCGAGTCTGTTTACAACCAGGAACAGTTCGATATCATTCTGATGTAGTTGCTGGTATACATGCCATCAACCGACTCGCGCCGCTTCGATCCGCACTCCACTTCGCCGGTGCGCGTGCTCGCGGAGCAGGCATTTTCGCGCGCGGCGGGCGCGCCGCTGGTGGGCGGTAACAGCGTGCGGGTGTTGAAAGACGCGGCGGAAAACTATCCCGCATGGCTTGCAGCCATCGCCAGCGCGCGGCGCACGATATTTTTCGAGAACTACATCATTGCCGACGACAGTGCCGGACGCCGTTTCATCGCCGCGCTCGCCGAGCGTGCGCGCGCCGGCGTGCGTGTGTGCCTGATCCGCGACTGGATGGGGTCTCTTACCAGCCGCGCGCGCTTCTGGCAGCCGCTGCTCGACGCCGGCGCCGAAGTGCGCTGCTTCAATCCGCCGCGATTTTTCAGTCCGTTCGGCTGGCTGCAGCGCGATCACCGAAAAATGATGACGGTCGATGGCCGCGTCGGCTACGTCTCTGGCCTGTGCGTGAGCGCGCGCTGGGAAGGCGACGCCGCGCGAGGTGTGGCGCCATGGCGCGACACCGGGCTGGAAATCATCGGCCCGGCAGTGGCGGACATCGAAGAGGCGTTCGCGCAGGTATGGGCAACGGCAGGCGCGCCGCTGGCCGCCTCGGAACTCGTCGACGCCGCAAGTATTGCCAATGCCGGCACGGTCACACTGCGCGTGCTGGCAAGCCAGCCCAATATCGCAGGCCTCTACCGGCTCGATCAATTGATCGCATCGATGGCGACACAAACACTGTGGCTCACCGACGCCTACTTCGTCGGCATCGCGCCCTACGTGCAGGCATTGCGCGCGGCAGCACTCGACGGCGTGGATGTGCGTCTGCTGGTGCCGGGCGCGAGTGACTTGCCCGCGATCTCGACGTTTTCGCGCTCCGGTTATCGTGTGCTGCTAGACGCAGGCGTGCGCGTGTTCGAATGGAACGGCCCCATGCTGCACGCGAAAACCGCGGTCGCCGATGGACGCTGGGCGCGCGTGGGATCAAGCAATCTCAACATCGCAAGCTGGATGGGCAACTACGAACTCGACATCGCCATCGAAGACCACAACGTCGCGGCAACCATGGCCGAAATTTACGAAACCGATTTGCAAAGCGCCACCGAGATCGTGCTGTCGGACACAAACCGTGTGCGCCCCGCCGCACGCGTCGCGCGCCCACGCGGCCGCCTGCGCGGCAGCGCCTCGCGCGCGGCTGCCGGCGCATTGCGCATCGGCAACACGGTGGGCGCGGCGATGACCAACCGCCGCGTGCTGGGGCCTGCGGAGGCGGGCATCATGGCGATTACCGCGCTCATTATCATCGCACTGATTGTGGTTGCGCTGCTGTGGCCGCTGGCGGTGGTTATCCCGCTGGCACTGCTGGGCGGATGGGTCGCGCTGTCGCTGATTGTGCGGGCGGTGACGCTAAAGCGCGGGGGCGGTGGCGACGTAGATAATGGTTAGTCTGGATTGCCCGCGAAAAACCATTCACCGCAGAGGCGCAGAGGTTGCGTAGAGAAATGCCTGTGAATTTCTCTGCGGGGGTTCTCAGCGCCTCTGCGCCTCTGCGGTGAGGAAGTAGTGGGGTTACGGCACGCCACTACAACAACCGCCCCGCCAACCCCTCCAAAAACGCCAGCGGCAACATCAAAATAAGCTGGCACACTATCAACGCGATCAGCGGCGTGAGATCAAACGCACCGATCGGCGGGATGAAGCGTTGCAGCGGGCGCAGGATGGGGCGTGCCAGTGCGTTCAGCGACGAACCCATCCAGTGGCCGGGGTTGACCCACGACAGGATCGCCAGCATGAAAATCACGAACATCACCAGATAAACCGCGACGCGCAGCATCAGCACCGCTGCTATTGCCGCAATCGCGCCGACAACGCTGATTTGCAGCGGAATGTCCTTGATCAGCAGCACCAGCGCGGTCTCGATCACCAATACGATCCACGCCAGCACCAGGGTGGCGAGGTCGTGCCCCCACAGGCCGGGAATCACGCGCCGTGCGGGCAGCACGATGAAATTGGTCAGCGCCTGCAAAAACTCAGACAGCGGATTGCGTATCGGCGCGCGCGCCCATTGCATCCAGAATCGCAGCAGCAGCGCGCCCGCGAAAAAATCGCAGATCGTTTGCACGAGGAAGATCAGTGCATTGGCGATCATAATTCCACAATTTTCTTCATGTAAAAATATCGTTAATAAACAAATATTTATGAATTGTCTCGCCCAAGCTCATCCCCCAACTCGAGCGATCGCAACGCCGCCGCTTTAACGGCTTTGACGATGGCCGCCTTGAGCGCGTCGGCTTCCATGCTGGCGAGCGCGCGTTCGGTGGTGCCGCCTTTGGAGGTGACGCGTGCGCGCAGTGTTGCCGCATCTTCGCTGCTCTGCGCCGCGAGTTTGGCGGCGCCGGTGAAGGTGCCGATTACAAGCTCGCGCGCCTGCGCCGCATTGAGGCCCAATTCGAGTGCTGCCTGCTGCAGCGCCTCAATGAAATAAAACACGTAGGCCGGGCCGCTGCCGGACACCGCCGTTACGGCGTCGAGCGCATTTTCGTTGTCGAACCATTGCACCGTACCCACCGCGCCGAGGATTTCACCGGCGCGCTGTTTGCCGGATGCATCGACGCCGGGCATGGCATACAAACCGGAGACGCCCGAGAGCACCAGCGCGGGCGTATTCGGCATCACGCGCACGATGCGCTGATAGCCGCCAAGCCAGCGCGACAGGTCGCCGCAGCGGATACCAGCGGCAATTGTGACGACAAGTTGCTGCTTCACAAACGGCGCAAGACCGAGTGCTACCTCGCGCAATTGCTGCGGTTTGACCGCAAGCACGATGCAATCGGTATCCGCCGCATTGGCATCCAGTGCGGCGAAGGTGCGCACCTTGTAGGTCTGTTCGAGCTTCTCGCGCGCAGCGGCGAAAATTTCCACCGCGCGCAGTTGCGCGGGCTGCCAGCCTTTTTGCAGCAGGCCGCCGATGATGGCGGCAGCCATGTTGCCGCCGCCGATGAAGGTGAGGTTCATTTCAGTTATCAGGATTGAGGATCAAGGATTGAGCAAACCACGGGGGTTGCTCAATCCTGAATCCTTGATCCTAAATCCTCTCATCGATATTTGCGAGTCAAAAATGGCGCCGATCATGAATGTCACGACCGCCGTCCAAAAATCGCCGCCCCCACCCGCACCAGTGTAGCGCCCTCGGTAACGGCGGACTCGAGGTCGTCAGACATGCCCATCGACAGCGTATCGAGCATGTGGCCTTGCGCTTCGAGACTGGTTTTCAGCGCGCGCAGCAGTGCATAGCGCCGGCGTTGCAAAGTCACGTCCGCCGTCGGCTCGGGTATGGTCATCAGGCCGCGCAGTTTGAGGCGCGGCATGCGGGCGATGGCGGCGGCGAGCGCCGTTTCCTCGCCGGGCGCCACGCCGGCCTTGCTCGCCTCGCCGCTGACGTTGACCTGGATGCATACGTTAAGCGGCGCCACCTTGTCTGAGCGCACGTCGTTAAGCCGCTGCGCGATTTTTTCGCGTTCGATGCCATGTACCCAATCAAAATTCTCGGCAATGTGGCGGGTCTTGTTGCTCTGTATGGGGCCGATGAAATGCCACTCCAACGGCAAATCCGCCAATTCGAGCAGCTTGTCCAACGCCTCCTGCAAATAGTTTTCGCCAAACGCCTGCTGGCCACAAGCGTGGCATTCGCGCACGGCAGCGGCGGGAAACGTCTTGCTCACCGCCAGCAGTTTGACGGTTTGCGGCATCCGTCCAGCGGCATGCGCGGCGCGCTCGATGCGCTCACGCACGGCTTGCAAGTTGGCGGCAATTACAGTCATAATTTGCGTGGTAGCCTTGTGCGGAGAGTGCTGTAAAATCAGCACGTTAGTTTGGGTCGTGCGTGGTTCCGCTCAAAACGATTGGCGTTCGAGATTCTTGGGGAAATTATAATGGACATATCCGAACTGCTGGCCTTCGTGGTCAAAAACAAAGCGTCCGACCTGCATCTGTCGTCGGGCCTGCCGCCGATGATACGCGTGCATGGCGATATCCGGCGCATAAACCTGCCGCCGCTCGAGCACAAGGACGTGCACGCCATGGTGTACGACATCATGAACGACGGCCAGCGCAAGTTCTACGAAGAGAATCTCGAATGCGATTTCTCGTTCGAGATTCCCAACCTCGCACGCTTTCGCGTCAACGCTTTCGTGCAGAAACGCGGCGCCGCCGGCGTGTTCCGTACTATTCCGTCGAAAGTGCTGTCGCTCGAGGATCTGAAAGCGCCCAAGGTGTTCATCGACATTGCCGACCAGCCGCGCGGCGTGGTGCTGGTGACCGGCCCCACGGGTTCGGGCAAATCGACCACTCTCGCGGCGATCGTCAATCACATCAACGAAAACGAATACGGCCACATTCTTACGGTGGAAGACCCGGTCGAGTTCGTGCACGAATCGAAAAAATGCCTGATCAACCAGCGCGAGGTCGGCCCGCACACGTTGTCGTTCTCCAACGCACTGCGCTCGGCGCTGCGCGAAGACCCGGACATCATTCTGGTGGGCGAGATGCGCGACTTGGAAACCATCCGTCTGGCGATGACCGCGGCCGAAACCGGCCACTTGGTGTTCGGCACGCTGCACACCAGTTCGGCGGCGAAGACCGTTGACCGGATTATCGATGTGTTCCCGGCGGAAGAAAAAGAAATGATGCGCGCGATGCTGTCCGAATCGCTGCGCGCGGTGATCTCGCAGACACTGCTCAAAACCAAGGACGGCAGCGGGCGCGTCGCCGCGCATGAAATCATGGTGGGCACACCCGCCATCCGTAACCTGATCCGCGAAAACAAGATCGCGCAGATGTACTCGGCGATTCAGACCGGCGCGCAGCTCGGCATGCAGACCATGGATCAGAACCTCACCGATCTGGTCAAACGCAACGTCATCAGTCTCGACGAGGCGCGCAGCAAGGCCGCCAACAAGGACACGTTCAAGTAAACCCGCAACCAATATCGACCTCACCAGGAGGCAATTATGGATAGAGACCAGGGTGTTAAATTCATGCAGGATCTGCTGCGCGCGATGGTGGCGAAAAAGGCATCCGACCTTTTCATCACCGCCGGCTTTCCGCCTGCAATCAAGATCGACGGCAAGATGACGCCGGTGGCCAATCAGGCGCTGACCCCGCAGCACACCGCCGACCTCGCCGCCGCGATGATGAACGACAAGCAGTCGGCCGAATTCGAATCCACCAAGGAATGCAACTTCGCCATCAACCCCGGCGGCATCGGGCGCTTTCGCGTGAGCGCCTTCGTGCAGCAGGCGCGCGTGGGCATGGTGTTGCGCACCATCGTGGCGAAAATTCCGACGTTTGAAGATCTCAACCTGCCCGCGGTGCTCAAAGACGTGGTGATGACCAAGCGCGGATTGGTGATCATGGTCGGCGGCACCGGCTCGGGCAAGTCAACCTCGCTCGCGGCGATGACCGGCTACCGCAACGAAAACAGCTACGGCCATATCATCACCATCGAAGACCCGATCGAGTTCGTGCACGAGCACAAGAATTGCATCATCACCCAACGTGAAGTCGGGGTCGATACCGACTCCTGGCACGCGGCGCTGAAAAATACCCTGCGTCAGGCGCCCGATGTGATTCTCATCGGCGAGATCCGCGACCGCGACACCATGGATTACGCGATTGCGTTCGCCGAGACCGGCCACTTGTGCATGGCGACGCTGCACGCGAACAGCGCCAACACGGCGCTGGATCGCATCATCAACTTCTTCCCCGAGGAGCGCCGCCAACAACTGCTGATGGATCTGTCGCTCAACATGCGCGGCATCATCTCGCAACGTTTGATACCCAAGCGCGACGGCAAGGGCCGAGTGGCCGCGGTGGAAATCATGTTGAACTCGCCGTTGATCTCCGACTTGATCTTCAAGGGCGAAGTACATGAGATCAAGGAAATCATGAAAAAATCGCGCGAAATGGGCATGCAAACCTTCGATCAGCATTTGTTCGAAATTTACGAAGCGGGCCTGATCAGCTTCGAGGATGCGCTGCGCAACGCCGACTCGATGAACGAATTGCGCCTGATGATCAAGCTGCAAGGCAAGGAAGCCAAGGACAAGGACGTGATGCAGGGCATCGAAGGCTTGAGACTTACTTGAGCAGCCGCTGAGCAGTCCCCGCACATAAAAGCTGGCCATCGTTGTATGGCCGGCTTTTTTTTCGCCATGTTTCCATGTTCATAGCTCTGCCCTTTGATGCCGCGCTGTTCGCCTTCATGGCCGCGGTGGTATTCGCGGCGTACGTGGTGTTCGGCATCTCCGCGTTCGGCGCGGCGCTCTTCACGGTGCCGATACTCTCGCACGTGTTGCCGCTGGAATTCGTGCTGCCCACCTGCGTGCTGCTCGACGTGTCGGCGGCGATCGCGGTGGGCGGGCGCATCAGCCGCGAGGCCGACTGGAGCGAGTTGCGCTGGATGATTCCGTTTGCGGTGATCGGCGCGATCGCGGGATTTACCCTGCTCGTCAATCTGCCAAGGCGCGCGACCATGATCGCGCTCGGCACGTTTCTCCTGCTCTATGGCGTGTATTCGCTGCGCAAGGGAGAGGCAGCAAGTATCGTCAGCCGCGCATGGGCGCCGGTGACCGGACTCATCGGCGGCTCAATGGGCACCCTGCTTGGCATCGCAGCACCCCCGTATGCGATTTATCTCACGCGCCGGCTCACGGACATGCGCGCCTACCGAGCCACATTGTCGAACATGGTGATCTTCTCCACCATCACGCGCGCGCTGGTGTTTCTCGCCGGCGGGCTGATGCTTTTTGACCGCTTGTTTGCGTTTGTGTTGTTGTTGCCGTTCGCGCTGGCGGGCATCTGGATCGGCGGACGCATCGCCAAACGTGTGTCGCGCGAACAACTGCTGCGCGTGGTCAGTTTGTTGCTGTTGGCGATTGGCGGCTCGCTGCTTGCGCGGGCGGGGTTTGCTTGAAGGTCAACTGCAACCGACAACGCAAAGACGCAAAGACGCAAAGGAAACGCAAAGAAGTTCAAAAACGAATTTCTTTGCGCGGGGTTCTTTGCGTCTTTGCGTTGTCGGTTGCGGTTACGTGTTGGGCTTCACCCGCCGCATGCCGCCCGCGACCACTTTGAATTCAAACAGTCTGCATTCGAGCGCGCCGTTGAACAGCGGCGTGCGCTTGGAAGCCTTCAAGCCGATCAGCTTGGCCAGGGTTAAATCCGCGGTCATGATGTACGCGGTCCAGCCGGCGTAATTTTTCTTCAGCGTGTCGCCGAGCTTCGGATAAAACGCGGCGAGTTCCTGTTGTTCGTCGAGGCGCACGCCGTACGGCGGATTGGTGACAATGATGCCGGCGGGCGCGGGTGCTGACATTTCGAGCACGTTAGCCTGCTTCAAAGTGATGGCATCTTCCAGCCCGATCACGGCGAGATTCGCACGCGCGAGCTTCAGTGCATCGCCAAAACGGTCACTACCGTAAATATTTGTTTTTAAAGGGATTTTTTCTTTATCTCTGGCGCCCGCCAGCAGCGCGTCCCACGCCTTGCGGTCGAATTGCACCAGCTTTTCGAAGCCGAAATCACGGCGCGAACCGGGCGCGATGTTGCTTGCAATCAACGCCGCTTCCGTCAAAAAAGTGCCGCTGCCGCACATCGGATCAAGCAGCGCCATATCGGGCTGCCAGCCGCTCAAACGCAAAATGCCCGCGGCGAGATTCTCACGCAACGGCGCCACACCCGCCGCCGTGCGATAGCCGCGCTTGAACAGCGGCTCGCCCGAAGTATCGAGGTAAATCGTGAAATCCGTGGCGGTAAGAAACGTCTGTATGCGCACATCGGGTTCGCGCGTGTTCACATCCGGGCGTTTACCCGTCGCTGCGCGCAGACTGTCGCAAATCGCATCCTTCACACGCAACGTGACGAAATCGATGCTCTTGAGCGGACTGCGTATCGCCGAGGTGCCCACGCGTATGGTGCGCTCCGGCCCAAACCAGTTGCGCCACGGCAGTGCGCAGGCGGCTTCGTAAATATCGTTTTCATTGCGGTAGGCGCCCGTACCCGCCTGCCACAGCACGCGGCTGGCGATGCGGCTATGCAGATTCGCCGCGTAACACAGGCTGAATTCCCCGGCGAAACGCACGCCGCCATCGACCGGCTTCACCTCACGCGCATCGATGCCGCTCAATTCATCGGCAAGCGCCTGCTCTAATCCGCGCGGGCAAGTGGCGAAAAACCTCTGGGGATTAGTCACAGATCGACGTAGATTTCAAACTCAATGCGCTGCCACGGATTGCGCGACGGCAAAAGGCGCACGATGCACGCTTTAACCGGCGCGCCGCGATCCATCTGCCGCGCCACGTCACTATTTTCGCGGCGCGGCACGTAGCCCAGGCGCTGGCCGTTCCAGCTTACGATCACCGCGTTGGCGTCGTGCGCGTTGTCCGGCTCGCGCGCGAGCGTCAACGCGTCGCCGGCCTTCATGTCGTCCCACAACTGTTTGCCGCTGTAGTACTGAAAGCCCGCCAGCGGCGAACGCTGCACGATGATTTGCGCATCAGCCGCATACGCAGGCGGCGCGATCAACATCAACAGCAGCGGGAAAGTTCGGAACATTGGGATTAGAACGGCTTTACCACCGTGAGGATGACAACAATCAACAGCACGACCACCGGGATTTCGTTGAACCATCTATACCACACGTGGCTGCGCGTATTGCGTTTGGCCTCGAACTTCGCAAGCAGTCTGCCGCAGCCGTGGTGATAGCCGATCAACACCACCACCAGCGCCAGCTTTGCGTACAGCCACGCACCGGTGAAACCATAACCCAGCCACAGCCACAGCCCAAAGCCCAGCGCCGCCACGGCGATGCCGGTCATGAACTTATAGAGTTTTTGCGACATCAGGATGAGACGCGCGTACGCATTGTCGTCCGTTTCCATCGCCAAATTGACAAAGATGCGCGGCAGATAAAACAGCCCCGCGAACCACGAGGTGACAAAAACGATGTGGAAAACCTTAACCCATAACATATTGATTTACTTAAGAATTCTTCTGCGCAGCAAATGGAGCGCGATGATGTAGCTTACACCCGCGTAAAGCGCGAGTACCAGCACGTGCAGCCACGCTTGCGCGGGGATAACACCGCTCATCAACGGTCGCGTGAGCGCCACCGCGTGCGTCAGCGGCAATGCCTGCGCCGCCATTTGCACCGCGCCGGGCAATTGCTCAAGCGGAAAAAACACGCCGCACAAAAGCATCATCGGCGTGATCGCCAGCGTGAAGTAGTACATGAAAAAATCGTAGCTAGGCGACAGCGACGTGATGATAAGCCCCATGCCGGAGAATGCAAGACCGGTGATAAACACCACCGGCAGCACCCACAACGCCAGCGGCAGCGACACCAGGCCAAGTGCTGCTGCCACCACCAGCACCGACGTGCCGGAGAGCAACGCCTTGCTCGCCGCCCAGGTGAGCTCGCCCAGCACCACGTCGTCGAGTGTGAGCGGCGCGTTGATGATCGCATCCCAGGTGCGCTGCACATGCATGCGCGAGAACGCCGAATACATCGCCTCGAACGAAGCCGTCATCATGGTTGAAGAACACACCACGCCGCCGGCGAGAAACGCCACATACGACGCGCCCTGCACCTGCGGCAACATGCCGCCCAATCCGTAGCCAAGACCGATCATGTAGAGCAGCGGGTCCGCAAGATTGCCCAGAATCGAGGGGATCGCCAGCTTGCGCCACACCATGAGGTTGCGGCGCCAGACGTGAATAAAGCGCAAGCTAAGTTGAGGAAAAATGGCGGGACGCATGACGCTCAATCTCGCAACTCGCGCCCGGTCAATTTCAAAAACACGTCTTCGAGATTCGCCGGGCGATGCAGATAGCGTACATCGCCCCGTGTCGCGAGGTCATGCGCCAGCGCATCGGCATCCTGCGCATAACAAAAAACCGTCTCACCGGTTTTCTCGCAGCGCTGCGAGGCATTGCGCCCGAAACTGTCGGCCCACGCCTGCGCGCCGTCGCCATAAACTTCGACCACCTGCGGTTCGATATGTTGTGCAATCAGCGCGCGCGGCGTGCCGCTGGTGATGATTTTGCCATTGTCCATGATCGCGATGCGGCTGCACAGGCGCTCGGCTTCATCCATGAAATGCGTGGTGAGCAGCAACGTCTTGCCGCGCTGCATGAGTTGACGCAGGCGCTCCCAGATGAGGTGCCGCGCCTGCGGATCGAGGCCCGTGGTCGGTTCATCGAGAAACAGCAGGTCAGGGTCGTTCATCAGCGCACGCGCAATGGTGAGCCTGCGCTTCATGCCCCCCGACAATGTTTGAATGCGCGAGTCGCCGCGCGTGGCCAGCCCCGCGTATTCCAGCAGATCGGGCACACGCGCGTTAATCGCGTCAGCACTCATGCCGAAATAGCGGCCATACACAACGAGGTTTTCGCGCACGGTGAAATCCGGATCGAGATTGTCCATCTGCGGCACCACGCCGACTTTCGTGCGCGCCTCGCGGGCGCGCGCCGGCACCGGCTCGCCGATCATGTTGATCGCGCCCGCATCGGGGTTGGTCAGCCCCAGACACAAGCGCAGCGTGGTGGTCTTGCCCGCGCCATTGGGGCCAAGCAGGCCGAAGCATTCGCCGGCGTTGATTGCGAAATCGATGCCGGCGACGACCTCGCGCCCGCCGTACGATTTACGCAGCCCTTCGACAGCCAGCAGCGCCATTAGCTGCAATTCACGTGAACAAGCCGCGCCAGTTGATCAAGCCGGCCATGAAAAAAGTGATCGCCGCCGGGCACCACCACGATCGGCAAATTCTGCGGCCGCGCCCAATCGAACACGGCGGCAAGCGGCACCACGTCATCGTGTTCACCATGTATCACCAGTGTATTTTCGGCAACGGTCTCAGCGGGAAAACGGTTCACCGCCGGTCCGACCAGCACCAGCTTTTCCGCGGCCACGCGCCTGGCCACGCGCGTCTGCACGAAACTGCCAAAGGAAAACCCGGCGAGCAACAGCGGCAATTCGCCAAAACGCCCGCGCGCATATTCGATGACCGTGACCATATCGCCGGTCTCGCCGATGCCCTTATCGTGCGCGCCCGCGCTGGCGCCGACACCGCGAAAATTGGGCCGCAACGCCACGTAGCCGAGATTAAAAAACACCTTGGCCAGCGTAGTCACCACTTTGTTGTCTTTGGCGCCGCCCTGCAGCGGATTGGGATGCGCGATCAGCGCGATGCCGCGCAATGGTCCGGATGGCGCGGATGGGCAATTGATATCCGTTTCAATCGCACCTGCCTCGCCGCCGATCAGCACGCGCTCGCGCGTGGATGGCGGCATGGGGCTTATAAGCATTTCAACAAGCGCGTGAAGGAGGAAGGATGAATGCGTGAAGGGGAACCTCGTTGGACGCGTGCACTTGCTGACATTCCGCCAATTTGGGGTACCCCTTCGCCCTTCACGCATTCACGCCCTTCAGATCTTCAAGCGCTCCACCACCCGCCCATTCACCAGATGCTCGGAGATGATTTCGTCGATGTCTTCGTTATCAACATAGGTGTACCACGTCTCGTTCGGGTAGACGACCATTACCGGGCCTTCTTCGCAACGGTCGAGGCAACCCGCCATGTTGATGCGCACTTTGCCTTCGCCGGACAATTTGAGCGCCTTGATCTTGTCCTTGGCGTAGTCGCGCACCTCGCTCGCGCCGTGGTTGTTGCAGCAGTCTTTGGCGCCGGGTTCGCGCTGGTTGCAGCAGAAAAAAACGTGGTGTTGGTAGTAGCTCACGATTTCGCCTTTCGCGGGATTGAGATTGACGTGCATTATATGCGATCCGCTTTGATGCGCCGTGCGCGTAGCGCGCGCAGCCAGCCCAGGTACACCAGCGCGAGCAGGGGCCACAACTCGGACAACGCACGCAGTATCCCGCTAAAACTCAGGGCATGGCTGGGCCGCCCCCCGGCAAGACGCGGCGGCAACGTGAAATAAGGGTTGTCCGGCGCAAGGTTGATCGCCGCCAGCGCGGCAACGAAAAACAACATGGCAAGCGCGGTGCGCGCGCGGTCGCCCAGGCTGAACAACGCGGCGAGCAGCGCCGCGCCCAATACCAGACCGATGGTGACGCCGGGCGTGACCCAACTGAATGCGCCGTGCGTGCGGTCAAACGCCAAGGTAATCGCGGCCTTCAACGCCAGCGCGAGACCGATGGCACCGGCCACCGCGATCCAGCGCCGCGGGCCTGCACGCGTCAACGTCGAAATCAGCAACGCGATGCCGAGCAAATTAAAAAACACCACCGCCGCCTCGGCGCTCACCAGGCGTCCCGGCGTGTGAAAAAAATAAACCGGAAAATCAAACGTGGCGCGCAGATTGCCGGTGCTGAACACCTGCGCGGCGGGGTTCAGGTGCGTGACGATCCACAACGCGACTATGAGCACGCCGGCATCGGTGAACGCGCCGGGGCGAAACAGGTGGTCGCGCGCCGCCATCAGGCGCCCGCCGATGATCCACGAAGTCGAGAACAGGGGTGCTGCCAGCGCGCCGATCAGCGCGCCAGTGGCGTTGGCCAGTACATCGACGTTGGAGGCGATGCGCGCGGGCAGATAGGTTTGCACGCACTCCATCGCCACACTCACCAGCGTTGCCATGGCAATGCCCAGCACCACGGCAACCGCGGGTGTGAACCGCGCGCGCAGTGCGAGGGTGAGCAAAAACCCGAGCGGCGCGTAGGCGATGACATTGAAAGTAATGTCGTCGAAGGTAATATAGCGCGGCCACGGCGCGGTCAGAAACGCAAACGGTTCGAGCGGCGGCGCGCGCCAGCCGGCAAACGGCTGCAGGCTGGCATAGACGATAATGAGCAGGTAAGCTAGCGCGAGTATCAGCGCCAGCGTGTAGACATGCGGCGGCGTGCGTCGCGGCGAACTGGTTTGATCGGATGGAGCAGATTGCATTGAGTAAATACTACGACATTTTCAACGGCGACGCCGATGGCATCTGCGCGCTGCACCAGTTGCGTCTGGCGCAGCCGCGCGAGGCCGAGCTTGTCACCGGGGTCAAGCGCGACGTTAAGCTCGTCTCGCGCATCGAGGCCGATGTGCGGGCAGGCGACGAACTCACCGTGCTCGATATCTCGCACAAGACCAACGCGGATGCCCTCGGGCGCCTGCTCGCGCGCGGCGTGCATTGCCGCTATTTCGACCATCACGCCGCGGGTTACCTGCCCAAGCACCCGAATCTCACCGCGCATATCGATACCGCCGCGGACACCTGCACCAGTCTCATCGTCGATAAACATCTCAGCGGCGCACATCGTATCTGGGCGGTGGTGGCGGCGTTCGGCGACAACCTTATCGAACCGGCGATACGCGCGGCGCAACCGCTGGATCTCGATCACACCGAGCTCGCGCGGCTGCACGAACTGGGCGACTGCATCAACTACAACGCCTACGGCGAGACGGTGGACGATCTGCACTATCACCCCGCAGACCTCTACGAGGCGATCCGCCCCTATAGCGACCCGCGTCAATTCATGGTGGACGAGCCGGTGTTCGAGGTGTTGAAAAGCGCGTGCAACGAGGACTTGTATCGCGCCTGCGCGATCAAGCCTGAATACGCCGATGACGCGGCAGCGCTCTACGTGCTGCCCGATTCCGCATGGAGCCGGCGCGTGAACGGCGTGTTCGGCAACCGGCTCGCGCACGATGCGCCGCAACGCGCGCACGCGGTGCTGGTGGCGAAAACCGGCGGCTACACCGTGAGCGTGCGCGCACCGGTGACGCGGCCCGCGGGCGCCGACGAGTTGTGTTCCCGCTTTGCAACCGGCGGCGGACGCAAGGGCGCGGCGGGCATCAATCTGTTGCCGGAGTCGGGCGTGGCCGCGTTCGCTGATGCGTTTCGCGCGGCCTATAAACACTGACGCGCGCAGCGCAGCCATGTTCGGTAACCTGTTCGGCAGGAAACCCCAGGCCACCCACGTGGAAGACCAGGTGTGGCTGTCGGACGCAGCGCGCTGCAAGCTCAGTTGTCGCGGCCCGGCGCGCTGATACTGGTGCTCGCCGGCGCCGTGCCGGGCGAGGCTACGCCGGCGATTTCTCCAGTGGATATTCTGGTATATGAACGTCATGCCGCGCGCGCGTCCGACGATGCGCTGACGCGATTTGCCGATCACCTGGGCGCGCTGGCGGCGATTGAATTTCACTTGTCCATGGAAGACGCGCTGCTTGCACCGTTCACGGACCGCATCGGCGAAGTGTTACAACGGCTGGGTGCGAACGAACACGAGGCGATCTCGAACAACGTGCTTACACGCGTGATCGCCAATGCGCAGTGCAAAGCGCGGGATAATCGTAAGTAATTGTTTTTAAATACTTTTTTCTATTGGGGTGGTGCGTAACACATTCAGCTCGAGCATGCCGAACGCCGCCAGCCACAGCGTTGCATCCCAGGCATTCATCCACGAGCCGCGCACGAGCCAGATCACCACCAACGCCGCAAGCGCTGAATAAAGCACTATCGCGGCGCGCGTGAACAACATCCGGCGCCGCTCGACAGCCGCCGGATGGCGCACTTCGATTTCGAGCAGCGCCACCACCGCGATCCACAAAAAAATATTGGTCGCGTCGAGCCACGCGCGCTCCATCACGTAACCGGCGGCTGCCGCGCCCACCGCAACCGCGGCGACCAGTCTGGCGCCGCGCACAAGCTCAAGCATGCGCGCACCGCGCACGCGGCGCGCGGATTCGAGCGTGAACAAAATCAGCAGCACATACCAGGCCGAGGAATCGAGCGCTTCACTGGTACGCCCCGCGACGATGTAATAGAACGAGTTGCACGTCAGCAGCGCAATGATCAGCGCGCCGGTCACACGCATGCGTGCGTGCGAAGTCATTGCCGCGAAGCCGGTTTAGCGCGGAGTGCCGTCGTGATGATGGTGGCCCGTGGCCGGCACATGGTGCGTGGCCGCGTGTGGATGCGGCGCGTGCCCGGCGGTATCCGGTGTAGCACGCCCCACGATTTGCGGCGCGAACGACCCAGCCGCCATCGCAACACCGGCGGCGAGGAATCCCACGAGTTGCGGCAGCCACACGTCGTTATTGGTGCCGAAAAATTCCAGCAGCACCCAAACGCTGAACCCGGTGACCATGGCGGCCAGCGCGCCCTGCGTGGAGGCGCGCTTCCAGTACAACCCCAGCAGCAGCGGCCAGAACGCGGTGACCAGCGTCACTTTGTAGGCGTTCTCCACCATCTTGAAAATGCTCGCGGTGGAGTTCAACGCAAACGCCAGCACGATGCACGCAAAACACACCAGCACGATGCGCATGGTGAGCAGAAAGCGCCGATCCGACATGCCCGGATACACGTTGCGAATAATGTTCTCGGAGAACGCCACTGAAGGGGCGAGCAGCGTCGCGCTAGAACAACTCATGATGGCGGACAGCAGCGCACCGAAAAATACCACCTGCGCGATCAGCGGCGTGTGGTTCAAAATCAGCGTCGGCAGCACCAGTTGCGAATCCTTTGCCAACAGCTCGCCGAACACTTTGGGATCGACCAGTGTCGCCGAGTACGCCAGAAACATCGGCACGAACGCGAACACAAAGTAGATCGAGCCGCCCAGCACCGAACCGCGCACGGCGGTTTTTTCATCCTTGGCCGAAGTGATGCGCTGGAACACGTCCTGCTGTGGAATCGAGCCGAACATCATGGTGATCCACGCGCCGATGAACGGTATCCACGCGGTCATTTTTGCTTCGGGAAAGAAATCGAGCTTGCCCGCCGTATACGCGTGCGACACCACCGCGCCCACGCCGCCGGTCATGCCGGATATCACGTAGCCGATGTAGAGCATGCCGCCCATGATCACCGTCATCTGCACGAAATCGAGTATCGCCACCGAGAACATGCCGCCGAACGTGGTGTAGGTGAGCACGATCGCCGCGCCGATGATCATGCCCATTTCCTGACTGATCGCACCCGCCGTGACCACGCTGAACACCAGACCCAGCGCCTTGATCTGCGCCGCCACCCAGCCCAGGTACGAGGCGACGATGGCGAGCGTGCACATGATTTCAACCGTGCGGTTGTAACGCAACCGGTAGTAGTCGCCGATGGTGAGCAGGTTCATGCGATACAGCTTGCTGGCGAAAAAAATCCCCGCGAGGATGAGACACAGGCTGGAGCCGAATGGGTCGGCCACCACGCCGCGCAAGCCCTCCTTCACGAACGTGGCCGAAATCCCGAGCACGGTTTCCGCGCCGAACCACGTCGCGAACACCGTCGCCATCACGATGGGCAAGGGCAGATGGCGGCCCGCGACCGCGAAATCCTTGGCGTTGTGCACGCGCGTGGCCGCGATCAGGCCAATGGCGATGGAAATCAGCAGGTAGGTGACGACAAACCAGATCAGCATGACGCGGCTCTCTAATGCGTGAAAGATGAAACGTTAGACGTGAAACGTGAAAAACGCAACGGTGTCGCGCCGGTCCGTCGGCAATGCACCGGGCCGGCGCCCAGTTGCGGCGCCCCGGCGGTCGCGTCCGGAAGGTTTGCATTTATCAACGATTGCGATACAATTTATAATAATGTATCGCAGCAACAACCAATCCTTACCATCCCAGCCCCATCCCAGCCGCCGCCATGCCCATCTCGCTTCGCCTGCCCACAGACATTGAAACACGGATTGCGGGTTATGGCGCGCGCCATGGCTTGTCCAAGTCCGCGGTGATCGTGCGCAGCATTCAGGAGTTTCTGTCCAGGAACGCGCATCCAACATCATCTCAAATCTACGAGGAAGTGATGCGTGAGTATGCGAAGGAGGAGGCGGGGAACCGGCACGGTGATGCCAGGCTCGAGGCGGCGGAACAGCGCCCTTTAAAGCAGCAGGTGCGTGAAATCATTCGCAAGAAGCACGCTGCGCGTTCCGAACGCGCACGTCAGACCATCGCTGCCTCCGGTGCGAAACCCGGCGCCAAATCAGGCGTATCGTCCCGTAGCGGCGGCCATAACCGAGCATGAACACGCTGGCGGATTCGGGCTACTTTGTTGGTTTATTCAATCTCAAAGACCATCACCACGCACGCTGCAAGGCGTTTTTTACCGCCTATACCGGTCAAACCATAACCACATGGGCGGTATTTACCGAGGTGTGCGCGCTGCTAACCCATGGCAAACAAAAAGCCTTTTTCGCCTGGGCCGCCAGATCCCAGGCCGCCGGTCATTTGCGCATCGAACACCCGCCCGCGGATGCGGTAGCCTCGCTGTGGCAGTTGATGGACAAATACGAAGACCTGCCGATGGATTTCTGCGATGCCAGCCTGGTGTACCTGGCCATGACCCTCAAAATTCACCGCATCGCCACCATCGATCTGAGGGATTTTTCTGTCTACCGCTTGCCTGGTAATCGGCGGTTTGTACATGTGCTGGATGAGTAGAGCGCGCCTCTGGAAATTCGATGTTCTTCTGATTTTCTAGCGCAGCCAACCGAGCAATCCAATCACCGCGGCAAGAATAAACAGCGCGGCCATGAACGCCAGCCGCTGCTGAAATCGCCGCTGCTCCCGCTGGAGTATGTCAATCTGCTTTTGCAGCGGCGCGCTGTTGTCCTCGCTCAGAGCGCGATGCAAGAGCCGCGGCAGTTGCGGCAGCAGCGTCGCCCACTGTGGCGCCTCTTCGTTCACACTGCGCAGCAGCGCGCGCCAGCCCAACTGCTCGGACATCCAGCGTTCGAGATACGGCTTGGCGGTGGCCCACAGATCGAGGTTGGGGTCGAGCTCGCGGCCCAGGCCCTCGATGTTAAGCAGCGTTTTTTGCAGCAGCACGAGCTGCGGCTGCACTTCGATGTTAAAGCGGCGCGAGGTCTGAAACAACCGCAGCAGCACGCGCCCGAACGAAATATCCTTCAGCGGCTTGGCAAAGATCGGCTCGCACACCGCGCGTATCGCGGTCTCGAAATCGGCCACGCTGGTGTCCGGCGGCGCCCAGCCGGATTCGACATGGGTGAGCGCCACGTGCCGGTAATCACGGCGGAAAAACCCCAGAAAGTTCTGCGCGAGATAATGTTTGTCGGGGGCGGAGAGCGTGCCCATGATGCCGAAATCAAGCGCGATGTACTGCCCGGACGAGGACACAAAAATATTGCCCGGATGCATGTCGGCGTGAAAAAAACCGTCGCGAAACACCTGCGAGAAAAAAATCTCTACCCCGGCGCGCGCGAGCTTGGGGATATCCACGCCCTGCGCGCGCAATGCATCCACCCGAGACACCGGTGTGCCGCGCATGCGCTGCATCACCATCACGTCGGTGGCGCAATAATCCCAAAACACTTCCGGCACCGCGAGCAGCGGCGAGCCGGCGAAGTTGCGTCTGAGTTGACTCGCGTTCGCGGCTTCGCGCATCAGATCCAGCTCGTCCTCGAGGTGACGCTCGAATTGGGCAACGACTTCATGCGGCCTCAGACGCTTGCCGTCGGCCCATACCCATTCCAGCAATGTCGCACCGGCGTCGAGCAGCGCGAGATCGTGGCGTATCACCACCGCGATGCCGGGGCGCAGTATCTTCACCGCCGCCTCGCGCCCATCGTGCAACACGGCGAGATGCACCTGCGCCACCGATGCGCTCGCCACCGGATCGCGCTCGAATTGCGCGAACACTTCCGTCAGCGGCTTGGCGTAAATACGTTCGAGCATGGTGGCGACTTCGCTGCTGGGAAACGGCGGCACGTTGTCCTGCAGCCGCGCAAGCTCATCGGCGATATCGACCGGCAGCAGGTCGCGCCGGGTCGAGAGCACCTGGCCAAACTTGACGAAGATCGGCCCCAGCGCCTCCAGCGCCTGGCGCAAACGCACCGCGCGCGGCACTTTCAGATCACGCCAGAACAGCAGCACGGACATCCAGCGCACGCCACGAAAGCGCTCGTGCCCCAGCACGAATTCATCGAGGCCGAAGCGCAGGCTGACGGCGAGAATTTTTAGCAGGCGGAAGAAGCGCATGGCGTGATTTTACGTGACGGGAGACGGCCGAGGTGGAACGTCTCACGTCTCACGCATCATGCCTCCCGCCTCACGCCCTACACTTTTCCAGCAACTCCACCCTCTTCTCCACACGCGCCAAATCATCGCGCAGCACATCGACATCACGCACGAACGCTTCAACCTCGTGCTTGCTTGCGATAAGCGGCTGTTCTTCGGTCCAGTATTCGCCGAACGAACGCGCGAGGTTGTCCGCGCTCTGGCGGCCCCATTGGTCGAGCTTGCGGCCGGCACCTGCCATGCGATGCGCGGCTATGTCGCCGACGACGCGGCTTAAGTCTTCTTCGATGTCCCAGCGCAGATTGCTCACGACATGGTGTATGGTTACGGCGAATTCGGCATCGCCTTCGACTTTGACTTCGCCCCACGCCGAGGTGTCGCGCGCCATGATGCGCAGCGTCAGGCCGGGGGTTACGCGCACGGTGACGTCCGCGACGGCATCCTGCGCTGCGTCGGCGACTTCGCCGCTGGCGGTCACCGCCATCATCACCGACAACGGCCCGTTGTCGAAACACGCGACGCGGCCCGCGTGGGGCTTGAGAACATCAAGCGCCCAACTGTTGGTTCGCAACAAATGGTTGATGGGAGCGGTAAAGGCGGGAATGCGCATGAGCATAAAAAAACTCCCGGATTTTCGCCCGGGAGTTTTTGTTGGAGCCTGCTGCTATCAGTTTGCTTGCTGGATCCCTGAAACCAGCCAGCCCGAGCGGCCAGTGGTTGGTTTTTCAAGGTGCCAGATTTCGGTGAAGGCTTCGGCGGGCGCGCTGTTTTCGCTGATCTTGCCGGTGAAGCGCACGCTGACGATGTAGAGGCTGCCTTCGGTCACCACGTCGATGACTTCGGCGTTCAACTCGACCACGTCGTTCTTTTGCGGCTTGCCCCATGCGGATTTCATTTCCGTTTCGAGATCGCGGAAAAGCTCGGGCGTGACAAAGTCGCGCAGCGTGGATGCTTCACCCGCATCGTTCGCCGCTTGCAGGCGTATGAAGTTGGCCTTGGCTTGACGCTCGAATTCGGGCGCGTCGAAACCCGCCGGCCATTGACTTACCGGTGCGGCAGCCATTGCACCCGCGGCGGCGCCACCGCCCAATTGCGCCGCCAGCGAGCCCGGGGCTGCGTTGCCGGTGAACTGCGCGGGCGCGGTGGAAGGCATCGGTGCTTGCGAAGTCGAGCCCGTGTTGCCCGCCCCCGCGTATTGCAGTTGCGACTCCTGGGTTTTGGGTTTGCCGCGGTTCATGAACCAGCGAATCGCGAAGAACGCGATGCCCGCGACGAGCAGCATCATCATGATGCCGCCGAGCGCGCCCGCGATGCCGTTGTTCATGAACAGCGACATGAGGCCCGCGCCGAGCGCCAGACCAGCCAAAGGGCCGAGCCATTTGCTCATGCCTGATTGGGGTTGTGCCGCGGGTGCGGCTTGCTGTTGCGCAGGCGCTGCTTTTTGCGCGGGCTGCGACGTGGTCGTGCTGCGTTGAGTACCGACACTTCTGCCGCCGCCGACGCGCGACGCCGCTTCTGTTTCCACCGCCACAAATGAAAATCCGATGAGCATTAATACTACGCTGAGTAACTTAGTCATTATTTTCCTCCGTTCGTTAGGGACCTGATCATTAAAGTCAACATGGTAATCAAGGCAGACAATATTATAAGCTGAAAACCGCTGGATGCCATCAAAAAAATAGCAATAAAAACAATTACTTACCGCAACTAAAGTTTGTAGCCCCGGTGCAGGGCAACCACACCAGCGGCAAGGTTAAAGTACTCGACGCGCTCGAAACCGGCATCGATCATCATCTGTTTTAGAGCCTCCTGATCGGGATGCATGCGTATCGACTCGGCGAGATAGCGATAACTATCGGCATCTTTCGCCACAACTTGACCGATGCGCGGCAGCACGCTGAACGAATACGCGTCGTAGACAGGTTTCAACGGCTTCCATACTTGCGAGAATTCAAGCACCAGCAGGCGCCCGCCGGGCCGCAGCACGCGAAACATTTCGGCCAGCGCCGCATCCTTGTGCGTCATGTTGCGCAGGCCGAAAGCAACACTCACACAATCGAATGAATTTGAATGGAACGGCAGCTTCTCGGCGTCACATTGCGCGGCGGGGGTAAGCGTGCCCGAATCAATCAGCCGGTCGCGGCCGATGGTGAGCATGGCGTTGTTGATATCGGTCAGGACCACCAGACCGGACGGGCCGACACGCTTGACGAATTCGCGCGAAAGATCAGCCGTGCCGCCCGCGACATCGAGCACACGTTCGCCCGGCCGCACGTAGCTTTGCTCGATGGTGAATTTTTTCCACAGCCGGTGCAGCCCGCCCGACATCAGATCGTTCATCAGGTCGTAGCTGCCCGCGACCGAACTGAACACGCCCTCGACCTTGCGCGCTTTTTCGGACTCGTCTACTTGCTGGTAGCCGAAGTGGGTCTTGTTGGTCATTTCAAGTGCGTGAAGGGTGAGGGGTGAGGTGTGAGGCCAACAGTTGTCGCGGTATTGCGCCTCACGCTTCACGCCTCACTCGCGCGTAGCGCCCGCCTCCTTCAACCGCTGCAAATAATGCGCCCACATCTCATCCTGGCGCAAGCCGTAATCGTAGAGCAGATCCCACGAATAGATACCCGTGTTGTGCCCGTCGGAGAAATTGAGCTGCACGGCGTAGCTGCCGACCGGCTCGATAGCCTTGATCTCGACGTTCTGTTTGCCGACTTGCAGCACTTCCTGGCCGGGGCCATGGCCACGCACCTCGGCGGAGGGCGAATGCACGCGCAGAAATTCGCAGGTCAGCTTGAATGTTTTCCCGTCGGCGAACGAAATTTCGAGAACGTTCGACTTCTGGTGCAACTTGATTTCGGTGGGAACAGGAACGTCTTTGGTGAGGCCGGCCACGTTGCGCGCCTTCGCAGATTATAGGAGGTGCATCATAACCCGGACATGCGGCAAACCCCAACAGCTTCACCGCAGAGGCGCAAAGACGCAGAGAACCCCCGCGGAGAAAACTCGGGAGCGTGCTTGGTGATCTCTGCGAAACCTCCGCGTCTCCGCGCCTCCGCGGTGAAGTAATTGGGTTAAGCGTAAACGAACGTCCCGCGATCAAAGTCGCTTCCGCGCTCCAGCAGGTTGAGCAGCTTCGCGGTTTTTTGGCCGTCCTTGAACTCGATCATGCGTCCGCTCTGGAACCAGCCGGCGGGCAACACGATGGTGGCGGGCGTCGAAGGCACGGCGATTTCCGGCAGTATCAGCGCCTGCTCGAAATTCTGCCGACCCGACAGCGTGAAGTTCGATGGCCGCGCCATCACCGCCGTTGGTATGCCGGGGAACATGCGCACGCCGCACTGAAACTCTTTCGATTCCTCGATGCGCAGCCACTGCACCATGCCGAGCCGATGCGTTTTGTCGCTGGAGCGCTGCACCGCGAGCAACTGGTTGTGCGACAGGCGCATCGAGCCCGAGGGGTCGCGCAACATGCACATGAAACCCGATGAGCTTTGATTGAGTATCTGCCATTTCTCGGAACGGTACATCGCCGATTGCAGTATGGTTTGCGAGTGCGAGAGCGAGTAGCCCAGGCGATCCTGCTCCCACTTGTCGCGCGATGAAATCGTGCTGCCAGTGCCGCCGGTGGGCGTGGCCGGGGTCAGGCTCGCCACAAGCTTGTACGCGTCCTCGATGCCAAAACACACCGTCGCCGGATCGTCGGCGGGGTTGCGCGTTTCGCTGCGCAGCAGGCCCGCGCGGCACCACTGCACATAAAGCAGCATGACCAGGCTTTCGCAACCCGGCTGGCGCGCATCCTCGCCCAGGCCCAGTTGCGCCGGCGTATTGCCTTGCTTTAACAGATGGATGGTGTTGCGCAGCGTTTTTGAAAGCTGCTCCATGTCGAGATAACGCACGGCCAGGCCGGGCGTCAGGCGCTCGGGGAACGTCGCCGCGCAACTGCTGTTGAAGTCCACCGCGAGCGGCGGAATCTGGCTCGGCGGCACCGGCTGCGCGGATAGCCCCACCAGCGCCGCCCATTTGTCGAGCCAGCGCTGCACGAAATCCATCTGCCGCACCGACAACGAATACGGGTTGGCAAGATTACCGAGCAGTCCGTGCACATACGCTTCGGCGCAGCTCGAATCGGGTTCCTGTTTGGCGAACGTGTCCTGCACGCGGATGCGCGAGATGCCGTGATCCTCGGCAAACGCGAACAGCGCATGATATTCGCTCCACATCGCCGCCGGCGGCTGGCGATAAACATGATAGTGCGCGAACAAAGCGTGGTTGATGCAACGCAGGCGGCGCATGGTGATCAGTGCGGCGTAGGGTGCGACCGGCAGATCGCCTTCGCGATACGCATCGAGACAAAGTTGATAATTACCGCCGGTCTCGCGCCACAACGCGGTGACGCTGGCCCACGCGGCGGCATCGGCCGCGTCAAGCGGCAGCGATTTGCCCAGATAACATTTCGCCAACTCGGCCTGCACGAACGTCACACTCGGTTTCATCGCCTCGAGAATTTTCAGGCGCTCGACCGGGGCGAGTTGTGCCGCGCTCAGCGCGGTGGTCTGTTCGTGCAACAGTTTGTGAGCATGCTGGATATTGGTGATCGGCAGTGATTGGATCCAGCGCGCGCAGTCCGCGCTGTCGCTGAACAGCAGGCTGGCTGTTTTTTGCGGACTCCAAAGGGGTTGAATGCTCATATTTGCCTCCGTATTGCTGGTGTGTTTTTACAATCGCGTAACAATTCGCTTACAACGCCCGCAGGCTAGTCCCGCAAGCGCATTGATGGGTGTGAACTAAATCACAAGTTTGCCGCTAAATCAGGCCAAACGCGTAAAAATGCACACTTTCATCCAGATGTCAGCCGCGCCGCAAGTACGCGCGCGATGCGTGCAGGCAGATCCGGCGGCGCAAGCGCCCGCGCGGCACGCTGGCGCTCGCCCCAGATCGACTGCGGAAAATGCGCATCACCGTTAAAGCGCGCGATCACATGCCAGTGCACATGCGGCGTGAAATTGCCGAGACTGGCGATGTTGATCTTGTCGGGCTTGAGCAACTCACGCAGCACGGCCTCGACGGCGAACACAGTGTTCATGCAATGCGCGCGATCTACTGGCGCGAGATCGGTCATTTCCTTGACGTGCTGGTTCCAGATCAAGCGGCAATAGCCGGGGTAATCGGGTTCTTCGATGTAGACCACGCGCAGGAGTTCGTCGCGATAAAGGATTTGGCCGCCTTCGGTGTTGCAGAGGTCGCAGGTCACAGCAACACCCGCTCGATACCGCCGTGATTAGCCTTCGCCACGTAATCGGCCATCCAGTTTTTGCCCAGCAGGTGTTTTGCCATTTCGACGACGATGTAGTCGGCTTGCGTGCCGGAGTCGTCATCAAAACGCGCAAGCCCCTGCAAGCAGGACGGGCACGAGGTGAGTATCTTGATATCGCCCTTGAAGCCATCGGCGCGCAGTTCTCCAGCGCCCTTCTTCATTTCTTCTTCCTTGCGAAAGCGCACTTGCGTCGAGACATCGGGCCGCGTCACGGCAAGCGTGCCGGATTCGCCGCAACAACGCTCGTTCAACTCGACCTTCGTGCCCATGAGTTGATTCACCACCTTCAGCGGCTGATGCGTTTTCATCGGCGAGTGGCAGGGGTCGTGATACATGTAACGCACGCCATCCACGCCTTCGAGCTTCACACCCTTCTCCAGCAGGTATTCGTGGATGTCGAGCAAACGGCAGCCGGGGAATATTTTGTCGAATTCGTATTTCTGCAACTGATCCATGCAGGTGCCGCACGACACAATCACCGTCTTGATGTCGAGATAGTTCAGCGTGTGTGCGACGCGGTGAAACAACACGCGGTTGGCGGTGGTGATCGCCTGCCCGCGGTCGTTGTTGCCCGCCGCGGTTTGCGGGTAACCGCAACACAGATAACCCGGCGGCAGCACGGTCTGTGCGCCGATGTGATAGAGCATCGCCTGTGTTGCGAGCCCCACCTGGCTGAACAAACGCTCGGAGCCGCAGCCGGGGAAATAAAACACCGCGTCGGAATCTTCGTTCACCTTCGCCGCGTCGCGTATCACCGGCACGATGCGCGCGTCCTCGATGTCGAGCAGCGCGCGCGAAGCCTGCTTCGGCAGGCCGCCGGGCATGGGCTTGTTGATAAAGTGAATCACCTGCGCCTTGATCGGCGCGCGGCCCACGGTGGCCGGCGGGCGCTCGGTCTGGCGCTGTATCAAGCCAAACGCGCGCGCCACTTTATGCGCCGCGCGCTGCGCCGAAAACCCCAATTTAATCATGAGGTTACGCATGACAGCAATGCGCGCCGGATCGGTGGCGTTAAGGAACTGCATCGCCGCCCACGCGCTCGGATTAAATTTGCGTTTGCGCTGGCGGCGCAGGAAATTACGCATCGCCACCGACACGTCGCCGAAATCGATATCGACCGGACACGGATTCAAACATTTGTGGCACACCGTGCAGTGCGCGGCGACATCATCGAATTCATCAAAATGTTCGAGCGAAATGCCGCGCCGCGTTTGTTCTTCGTACAAAAACGCCTCCACCAGCAAACTCGTGGCGAGAATTTTATTGCGCGGGCTGTAGAGCAAATTGGCGCGCGGCACATGTGTGGCGCACACCGGCTTGCATTTGCCGCAGCGCAGGCAGTCCTTGATTGAATTGAGTATCGCGCCGCCATCGGATTGTTCGAGGATCAGACTCTCGGCACCCAGCAGCGAGAAGCTCGGCGTGTAGGCGTTGTCGAGGTTCGCGCCCGCGAGCAGCTTGCCCTTGTTGAAATGCCCGTTGGGGTCAACCTTGTCCTTGTAAACCTTGAAATCGGCGACTTTTTCGTCGGACAGAAAGTCGATCTTGGTGATGCCGATGCCGTGCTCGCCCGACACCACGCCGCCCAGCGACTCCGCCAGCCGCATGATGCGCGCCACGGCCTCGGCGGCCTCTTGCAGCATTTCGTAGTTGTCGGAGTTGACCGGAATGTTGGTGTGCACGTTGCCGTCGCCCGCATGCATGTGCAGCGCCACGAACACGCGCCCGCGCAGCACGCGCTTGTGCGTGGCGTCTATTTCATCGAGCACCTTGGCGAAAGGCCTGCCGCTGAAAATATCCGCGAGCGGAGCGCGTGCTTCGGTTTTCCAGCTTACGCGCAGTTGGTGGTTTTGCAGGAGCTTCCACCACGTAGGGCGCGAAGGGTGAAGGGGGAAGGGTGAATAGGCTTGCGGTGCGTCCGCTACCGCATCCGTGTCCAGATTAGTTAGCAGCCACTGCCAGTTTGTTCTTGTGTCGTTGATAAGTGTGCGTGCGCGTTCCACACGGTCACCGATCAGTTCGGCTGTCGCCACGGCGGTTTCGTGCTGCGTCACCGGCAACTCGCCGGCGAGGAACTCGTCCAGCGCGTCGAGCACACGCAGCTTGTTCTTGATCGACAGCTCGATGTTGATGCGCTCGATGCCGTCGGAGTAGCCGCCCAGGCCTTCGAGCGGAATCACCACGTCTTCGTTGATCTTGAAGGCGTTGGTGTGGCGTGAGATCGCGGCGGTGCGCGCGCGGTCAAGCCAGAAGGTCTTGCGCGCCTCGGGCGTGACGGCGATGAAACCCTCGCCGCCGCGCGCGTTGGCGATGCGCACCACATGCGAGGCCGCGGCGGCCACCGCGTCGTCGTTGTCACCGACGATGTCGCCGACGAGGATCATCTTCGGGCGGCCCGCGCGCCGCGCTTTGGTCGCATAACCGACGGCGCGAATGTAACGCTCGTCCAGGTGTTCAAGGCCCGCCAGCGCCACATCGGCATTGCCGTCGAGATAATTCTTGATCTCGACAATCGAGGGCACCGCGTCGTGAATTTCGCCGAAGAACTCAAGACACACCGTGCGTATCGCCGGCGGCATTTTGTGCAGCACAAACGTTGCTTCGGTGATGATGCCGTCGCAGCCTTCTTTTTGCACGCCGGGCAGGCCGCCTAACACTTTGTCGGTGACATCCTTGCCCAGGCCCTTCTTGCGGAACGTCTCACCGGGGATTTCGAGCAATTCCGGCTCTCCACGTGGCGTCTTGCCGTCGGCGGCAAAGCGAGTGACACGAAACCGTGCAACAGGCATGTCATGAATCTTGCCCATGTTGTGTTCCAGCCGCTCGACGAGCATCCACTCCGCATCCGGCGTCACCATGCGCCACGAGGCAAGGTTGTCGAGCGCGGTGCCCCACAGCACGGCTTTTTTACCGCCGGCGTTCATCGCGACGTTGCCGCCGATGCATGAGGCATCGAGCGAAGTCGGATCACAGGCGAATATCAGCCCGGCGTGCTCGGCGGTCTCGGTCGCGCGCTTGGTCACCACACCCGCGCCGCAACGCACGGCCGCGACCTTGCGCGTCATCCCCGGCAGCAGCGTCTCGTTGATGAGTTCGAGGCGGTCGAGCTTTTCGGTGTTGATCACCGCTGACATCTTGGTCAGCGGAATCGCGCCGCCGGTGTAACCCGTGCCGCCGCCGCGCGGAATGATCGTCAGGCCCAGATTAATGCAAGCACGCACGATGTAGGCGACTTCCTCGGCGGTGTCCGGGTGTATCACCACGAACGGATATTCGACGCGCCAGTCGGTGGCGTCCGTCACATGCGACACGCGCGCCATGCCGTCGAATTGCACGTTGTCGCGATGCGTCACCTTGCCGAGCAAATGCATGGTTTTTTTGCGCAACGCGCGCGTGGCTTCAAGCTCGGTCGCGAATGCATCGACTGCCTTGCGCGCGGCGGCGAGCAGCCCGGCCACGCGCGCATCGTCGTTCTGCCGCCGCGCGGCGATTTCATCGAGCCGCCCGTTCATGTCGGCGATCAATGCATCGCGGCGCTTCTGTTTGGCGAGCAGGTCGTCCTGGATGTACGGATTGCGCGACACCACCCACATATCGCCCAGCACCTCGTAAAGCATCTTCGCCGAGCGCCCGGTGCGCCGCTCATCACGAAGCACGCTCAAAACGTCCCACATCGGCGCGCCCAGCAGACGGATGACGATCTCGCGGTCGGAGAATGAAGTGTAGTTGTAGGGAATTTCGCGTAGACGCGCGCTCATGGCAAGAACTCGATTAAAAACAGCATATTACCGCAATGCAGCAGTCACGCTGTCAGCACCGCTTTCGGGGAGAATTTACCAAGCGTAATGACACCGTACCAATAACATGCATGTTATACTCTCGTGGTGTTCACGATTGCGTACTTCAATTCCGCAGTAAAAGCCGGCGTGGAGGATGGCCCGACACGCTATGGGCGCGTTACGTTACGTTGCGCTGACTTTGCGAATGCTGGAACACGGGCCAAATCTGGGAATGCCGCACACTCGCGCGCTGGGTGGGGCCTGTTCGAGATTCGAGCCAAGGGTAGCGAAGGCATTGGACGCGCTTTTTATTGCGCGCGGATCGGCCAGCGCATCGTGATACTTCACCAGTTTATCAAGAAGTCACAAAAGACACCGGCGCGCGAGATTCGTATCGCGCGCGCTCGCTTGAAGGAGATCGACGCATGAAAAACATTCAGACCAAGGGCTACGCGCCTATTCCATTCGATCCGCGCGCGGCGCTGGCACGGGAAATGAAGAAACCCGGTTTTCGCCAGGCTTACGTCGCGATCAGCGAGGAGTTCGCCACCCTGGATGCGCTGCTCGATGCCCGGCGCGATGCTGGTCTCACGCAGGCGCAGGTAGCCGCGCGCATGGGCGTCAAGCAGTCGGCACTGGCACGCATCGAGGCAAGCTTGTTGTCGCGCAGGCATTCGCCGTCACTAGCCACACTACGCAAATATGCCGAAGCTGTTGGCCGGCGGCTGGAAATTCGGTTGGTCTGAGGAAGTAAGACCGCAGCAGTCACACTGTCAGCACCGCGATTACCCAGTAGCGCGCAAATTTACCAACCGCGATAAACAACGCCGACAGCCATGGATTAAGCCGCAGCCAGCCAGCGGCCACGCACAGCGGATCGCCAATGATGGGCACCCACGACAGCAACAACGCCGGCGTGCCGTACTTTTGAATCGCGGCCAGGCCCTTGAGTTTCACGCGCTGCGGAATCACGCGTCCGATCACATACGACGACAGGCCGCCGAGCGTGTTGCCGAGTGTCGCCACGCCAAGCGCGACCCACAGTTGATCCGGATGCAGCTTGAGCACGCCGAACAACACCGCCTCCGAGCCGCCGGGCAGCAGGGTGGCCGCAAGAAAACTGCTGGCGAATAGTGTCCAGAGGCTGGTGGTGACGTCCATGAGAGGCTCGCACTATAGGCGGGGCATCGAATCGTAGCAATCGCAGGCTCAGCTATTCCTGACAAATAAGGTAGAAATTCTTACAATCAAAGTATGAAAACGACGATTTCCAAGAAAGGTCAAATCACAATACCCAAGGCGATGCGTACAGCGTTGTGGCTGCGCCCTGGCGCCGTCATCGAAATCAGGGCCGAGGGCGGCGAGTTCATAGGCAAGAAAATTGGCGTAGAGGACGTCTTCGCCAAATGGCGCGGACGCGGGGCGCTGCCAAAGGGCATGTCCGTTGACGCTTACCTGGCGCGGGCGCGGGGCGGCGATGCGAACAGCGGTTGATACCCGTATTTTGCTCGATCAGCATGCGGATCGATTGCTGACGCGTGATCGCGGGTTTTATCGGGACTATTTCAAGAATCTCGTACTGCTCGAACCATGACCGCGCCGCAATCATCGGCGTTTGACCACCGCACGGCGTTTCCCGGATAATCCGCCGCTCGCGGATCGCGTGCATGCATTCCGCACGCCACATAAATATCATTTAAAAACAATTACTTACATTCCGAAGGCACCCCCATGACTTACGCAATTAATTTCCCCGGCCCCACCACGCTACCCGTCGCCGAAAGCAACCAGGCGTTTCCGGTAGGCCGCATTTACTGCGTGGGCCGCAACTACGCCGAACACGCGCGCGAAATGGGCCACGACCCTGAGCGCGAACCGCCGTTTTTCTTCATGAAGCCGGCGGACGCCATCGTAATGAGCGGCACGACGATCGCGTACCCTACGGTCACCAAGGATCTGCATCACGAGATCGAAATGATCGTCGCCATCGGCAAGGGCGGCAAGGATATCCCGGAGGACAAAGCGCTGGAACACGTGTTCGGTTACGGCGTGGGCTTGGACATGACGCGCCGCGACGTGCAAGGGGAAGCTAAAAAAATGGGCCGGCCGTGGGAAATGGGCAAGGCGTTCGACGAATCAGCGCCGTGCACCGCGCTGAAAACCGTGGGAATGGTGGGCCACCCCGCCAAGGGCGCGATCTGGCTCAAGGTCAATGGCGTGGTCAAGCAAACCGGTGATTTGTCCGAGATGATCTGGAACGTGCCTGAAACCATCGCCTACCTTTCGCGCATGATCACGCTGCGCGCGGGGGACGTCATCATGTCCGGTACGCCGGCGGGTGTAGGCCCGGTGCAACGCGGCGACAAGCTTGAAGGACATGTCGATGGGGTTGGGGATTTGACGATTGCGTACGCGAAGTAGTACCAACGGGCAAGCGAACCGGCTTTTTAATTCTGCTGCAGGTACTGCTCCAGTTCCGCCCGCACAGCGGCGACTACGCTTGCCCAGTCGCCGATCACGGGCTGGCGAAATAATCTTGCTGTCGGATACCACGGGCTGTCGTTGCGTTCGAGCAGCCAGCGCCAGTCCGGGTTGAACGGCAGCAAAATCCAAACCGGTTTGCCCATGGCCCCGGCCAGATGCGCCACACTGGTATCGATGGTGATAACGAGGTCCATCAAGTCCACCAGCGCAGCCGTGTCGGCAAATTCACGAATTTGATCGCCCAGGTGGCGAATTTCCAGGTGAGATGACAGCACGGCGCCATCGGTATCTCTGACCTCATTCTGGAGACTGAAAAACTCAACGCCTTTTCTTAACAAGGGGACCATCTCAAGCAGGCGCATGCTGCGCCTGGGATCGGGAAGTGGTTTTCCGCTCCACGCCACGCCCACGCGCGGCCTGGTTTTGGCGCCAAGCATGGTTTTCCAGAGAGCAATTTTGTCTGTACTGCTGGATATATAGGGAATCCGCGCGGGTATCGTCGTCAAATCGGTCTTGAACGCTAGTGGCAGCCGGAATATCGGGCAGTGATAATCAAACGCGGGACGTTGTGCGCCGAGCGGCAAAATCCGGGTAACGCCTTCGAGGCTCGCCAACAAGCCCAGCAGGGAAGGTTGCACTTCGAGCAGCACCGTGGCGCCGAGCGCGGCCACGTCTTTCACGTAGCGGCAAAACTGCAGCGTGTCACCAAATCCGCGGTCGCTGTAGAGCAGGATCGTCTTGCCGCGCAGATCCTGCGCGCCGGACCACAGCGGCTCGCGAAAATTCTGCTGGGTCTTGTCATACAGGCTGCGCTTCCACAGCCACCCGTAG
>CAMDLH010000029.1 GCA_945901405.1 Bordetella parapertussis
GCCATATGTTCACCCTTCGAGCAAAATTCCCGCACCGCTTCGCGCTCCTGTTTCTTCAATCGAACTTCGGTTTGGCGCATCGCTATGACTCCTTTAGGGATTGAGGTGCGCCATTATAATGTTTCGTAATTAATAAATCACGGCACTAGCGGGCCTGAAATGCGCGGTTGCTATCATTAACGCGAAATGATATCGTTTCGGCACCATTTTGACAGAGTGATAGCCATGGCAGCCGTAACCATCAGAAACTTACCGGATGAAACCCTGCGCGCCCTCAAAAAACGCGCTGAACAGCGTGGGCGCAGCACGGAGGCCGAAATGCGCGTGATCTTGCAGAACGCGGTACGCCCGCGGCGCGGCATGGGAACGGTGCTGGCGGAAATCGGCCGAAAACACGGGGGCGTTGAATTTCCGAAGACACGCAGGCGTAGCCCGGTTCGGCCGGTGAAATTTGAATCATGATTGTTCTGGATACGAATCTTGTCTCCGAACCCCTCAAACCGAAACCTGATGCAGCGGTGTTGGCCTGGTTAGATCGGCAAGCGCCGGAAACGCTCTACCTCACTACGATTGCGTTGGCCGAGCTACAAGCAGGCATCGAAACATTACCCGCGGGGAAGCGTCGTACCGAGTTGCAGGCGGCGACGACAGAATTAGTTGCCCAGTTTGAGGATCGCGTCCTGTCGTTCGACCAGGACAGCGCACATGCGTTTGGGCGCGTGTGCGCAGGCGCGCAAGCAGCGGGCAATCCGATTCACTTTGCCGATTGCGCGATCGCAGCCATCACCCTCAGCCGCGGTTTCGTGTTGGCGACCCGCAATGTGCGGGACTACAAGGGCGCAGGCATCGAATTAATTAACCCCTGGGACGCACCCTGATGCGAATCGGACCGACGCTATGCACGTCGAGTGCGTGCGAGGCGTCAGGTCCCAATACTGTTCACTTTACCCACGTTCGCCCCGAGCTTGTCGAAAGGCCTAGCGATGAGACAGGGCTTCACGTCACTCCGGCGCGGGCGCGGCATCACAGGTGCGTGAGCAGGGCGATCAAATCCAGTAGTGCGCCTACCGCTTACGCGCCAGCCACGGCGCCTCATCGCGATAACGCCGCTCGAAGGCCTCGATCCGCGGCATGTATTGCAGCACCAGGCCGATGTCATCGAGCCCCTTGAGCAGCCGCTCCTTGTAGGTGGCGTCGATATCAAATCCGTGACGCGCGCCCGTGGTGTCGGTCACGCACTGCGCTTCGAGATCAATCGTCAACTGGGCACCTGGTTGCGCGCGCAATTGCTCACGCAGTTTGCGGCAGGTTTCTTCCGGCAAGATCACCGGCAGCATGCCGTTTTGCAATTGATTGGCGTAATGAATATCGCCGAACGACGGCGCGATGACCGAACGGATGCCGCAATCGACCAGCGCATACACCGCGGCCTCGCGCGATGAACCGCAGCCGAAATTCGCACCTGCCACGAGGATGGCGGCGTCGCGGTATGCCGTCTGGTTCAGCACGAAATCCGGCTGCTCGCGTCCATCGGCATCGTAACGCATGTCGTAGAACAGCCACGGACCGTAGCTCGCCTCGGCGGTGCGCAGCTTTTTGCCGAAGCGCGAAGGAAACAGCTTGTCGGTGTCGATATTCGCCATTTCGAACGGCGCGGCAATCGCGGTTAAATACGTGAAGGAATTCATGCTGCCTCCAGCAGCTTGCGCACGTCGGTGATTTTGCCTGTGACGGCGGCGGCGGCGACCATCGCCGGGCTCATGATGTGCGTGCGCACGCCGGCGCCCTGCCGGTTCTCGAAGTTACGATTCGATGTCGATGCGCTGCGCGAACCGGCGGGCATGGTGTCGCCGTTGTGTCCCGCGCAGCTTGAGCAGCCGGATGCGCGCCACTCGAAACCGGCGTCCGTGAATATCTTGTCCAGCCCTTCCGCCTCCGCCGCGCGCTTGATCGCGGTGGAACCGGGCGAAACCCACGCGGGCACAACCGCCTTGCGGCCTTTCAGCACCGCCGCCGCCGCGCGCAAATCCTCGATGCGGCCATTGGTGCAGGTGCCGATAAAAGCGCGGTCGATGCTGATATCGGTGAGCAGCGTGCCTGGCGCAAGATTCATATAAGCCAGCGCCTGGCGCGCATGCGCGCGCTTGTTGGCGTCCTGAAAACTCTCCGCGTCCGGCACGCGCGACGTTATCGGTATGGCCTCCTCCGGCGTGGTGCCCCAGGTAACCATCGGCTGCAATTCGCCGCCTGCAAGCTCAACCTGTTGATCGAACCGCGCGTCGTCATCCGAGCGCAGCGTGCGCCAGTACGCCACGGCCTTGTCCCAATCCGCCTCGCGCGGCGCGAACTCGCGGCCCGCAAGGTATTCGAACGCCTTGTCATCCGGCGCGATCATGCCCGCGCGCCCGCCCGCCTCGATCGACATATTGCACACGGTCATGCGGCCTTCCATCGACAGCGCGCGGATCGCCGCGCCCGAGTACTCGATGACGCGCCCCGCCGCCCCGGCGATGCCGATTTTCGCGATGATGGCGAGGATCACATCCTTGCCGCCGACGCCGGGTGCGAGTTGCCCGTCAATGACCACGCGCAGCGTCTTCGGTTTTTTTTGCCACAGGCATTGCGTGGCCAGCACCTGAGTCAATTGCGATGCGCCGATGCCGAACGCGAACGCGCCAAATGCGCCATGCGTGGAGGTGTGCGAATCGCAACAGGTCATGATCAGCCCCGGCTGCGTGAGCCCCAACTCCGGGCCGATGACATGCACGATGCCCTGGCGCGGGTCGTCGATGCCGAAATGCGCGATGCCGTTTTCCTTCGCATTCGCGGCAAGAATTTCGATCATGCCGCGCACCTCCGCGTTTTTCACGGCGGCGAGGCCGCGTTCGCGCGCGACAGTCGGCACATAGTGATCCGCCACGGCAAAGGTTTGTTCCGGGCAGCGCACCTTGCGTCCATCCTTGGCAAGCGCCGTGAACGAGTGGAACGCGCCCTCATGCACCAGGTTCACGTCCACGTGCAGCAACGCCTCGGCGCCGCCGCGGCTCACGATCACGTGCCGGTCCCAGATTTTATGAAACATTGTTTGTGCGGTCATGGTTTATTCCGGCAACAATAATTCAACCTCAAAACGGCAATTTAGCCACAGAGCACAGAGTTCACAGAGAAACCAACGGCTTAATCCGCATACTCACATCACCAAATTGGTGTAGCACCGATCAATCGCAAGCTCTTGATTCTTCTCTGTGATCTCTGTGTCCTGTGGCAAAACGCTTTTTCCTTAATCAATCAAGCCGATAACCCGTGGCCTTGATGATCGGCGTCCAGCGCGCGATTTCGGCCTTGAGAAATTGCGCCGCGCTGTCGGGCGAAGAATTGGTCACCGGCGCGGCGCCCGACTGGCGCAGCGCGGTCTGAAACGCCGGATCGAGCATGACTTTAAGCTGCGCCTGGTGCAACTGGTCGATCACCGCTTTGGGCGTGCCCGCCGGCGCGAATGTCGCGATCATGGCTTCCACCAGCAGACCCGGCATGCCGGCTTCGGCGCTCGCGGGTATTTCCGGCGCCGCCGCCAGCCGCTCGCTGGAACAAATCGCAAGCATGCGAATTCTGCCGCTGTGATGATAGTTAAGCGATCCGGGGCTGATGGTCGGCGTCATCACCGGCACATGCCCGGCGACCAGATCTATCATCGCCGGCCCCGCGCCCTTGTACGGCACGTGCAGCATGTCGAGATTGCCGCCAAGTTTCTTGAACAACTCACCTGTCAAGTGCGTGACGGTGCCAGCGCCGCTCGATGCATGCGCAAGCGCGCCCGGACTCGCCTTGGCGAGCGCCACCAGTTGCTTCAGATTGCGCGCCGGCAACGACGGGTGCACCGCGACACCGGTGGGCGCCAGCATCACGATGCCGATGGGAATGAAATTTTTTGCCGCATCGTACGGCGGCTTGTTCATCGCCGCCGGATTGATGACATGCGTGGTGGTGCCGCCAAGCAACAGGGTGTGGCCATCGGGCTTGGCGCGCGCCACTTCCACTGCGCCTGCCGTGCCACTGCCGCCCGCCCGGTTTTCGACGATGATGTTGCCGCCCAGCACACGCGACATTTCAGCCGCGTACATACGGCCTATGAGATCGTTCACGCCGCCGGTGGCGAACGGCACCACCAGCCGTATCGGCCGGCTGGGAAATGCGCTCTGCGCCAGTACCGCATGCGGCATCAACATCATCGCCGCCGCAAAAGCAGCCACGCATTCGCGTCCGCGCGCCGTGGTCATGCCGCGCCTCACTCGACCGTCGCCCCGATCAACCTGATCAGCTTGCCGTACTTGTCATAATCGGCTGCCAGCAGACGCGCGAAATCCTCGGTGCTCAGGTACATCGCATCGTGCGCCGCTTCACTGAGACGCTTGCGCATGGCCGGGTCGGAGGCGGCCTTCTTGAATTCGGCGTTCAGCCGGTTGACTGCGGCGCGCGGCGTGCCTGCCGGCACGAACGCGCCCACCCACGACGTAAATTCAAACCCCGGCACGCCTGATTCGGCCACCGTGGGCACATCAGGGAACTGTTCGACACGCGCGCTTGACGTGACCGCGAGCGCGCGCACCTTGTTGGTCTGCAACTGCGGCAGAAATGACCCCAGCGTCGCGATCATCGCCTGCGTCTCGCCAGTCGCGATGGAAATACCCGCCGGCGCGCCGCCCTTGTACGGCACATGCAGCATGCGCGTATCGGTCATGGTATTGAAATACACCATCAGGAGATGCGTGAAGCTGCCGTTGCCGGCGGAACCGTAGACGATCTCGCCAGGCTTCTTTTTGGCGAGCGCGATGAACTCGCGCACCGACTTCACCGGCAGCGCGGGATGCACGGCGAGTATGCCCACCTGCCGCCCCAGTGGCGACACGCCGATGAAATCCTTCAACGGATCGTACGGCAGCTTCTTGTAGACAAACGCATTACCAAGGTGCGTGGCCGAAGTCACCAGCATGGTGTACCCATCCGCCGCGCTCTTCGCAACAAGATCACTGCCGATGGTGCCCGCAGCGCCGCCGCGATTGTCGATCACCAGCTGTTGCCCGAGCGACGGCGCAACCGCCTGCGCGACGATGCGCCCGACGATATCGTTAGAGCCGCCCGCCGGCCACGGAATCACCACGCGCACCGTCTTGTCGGGATAGGTTTGCGCGAGGACATGCGGCGAAAACAGCAATGCCGCAAAGAGTACCGGCGCGATTAATGTGACGACGTTTTGCACGATTGCCGTTGCTCCCCTAACGCCACGGTTACCGCGCGCCGCTCGCCGGAAACACCTGCTCCAGCACCTCGCCAGCCGCCTTGATCATGAGCTTTGCGGCATAACCCACGGACACCAGCCCAAAACCTTTCGCCACGGCCGCCCTCGCCACCTCCACATTGCCGGCATAGGTGCCCGCGATGATGCCGTTTTCCCGCGCGATCGCGATGGAATCATCCATGGCCTTGATGACGCGCGGATCGCTGGCGACATAGGTGGGCGCCCCGCCGTAATCGATGGTGAGGTCGTTGGGCCCCACATAAATCATGTCCAGACCCGGCGTGGCCGCGATCTTGCGCATGTTGTCCACGCCCTTGATGGTTTCGATCAGCGCGATCTTGATGATTTGCTGTTCGTACTGTTGAAAATAATCAGGCCCGCCATGGAGCAGCCCGCGTACCGGCCCCCAACTGCGCGTGCCGCGCGGCGCATAGCGGCAGGCGGCGACAAAACGCTCGCACTCTTCCGCGGTTTCGATTTGCGGGCAAATCACGCCGTAGGCACCCGCATCCAGCACAAAGCCGATTTCGGCTGGATCGTTCTGCGTCACGCGCACCAGAGCCGCGCCGCGGCCCAGCGATAGCGCCTGCAGCACGCTTACCGCCGTGCCGCGGTCGATCAGGCTGTGCTGCAAATCCAGCGTGAAGGAATCATACGGAAGTGTCGCCAGGCCCTCCACCGACACCGGCCAGCCGATGTCGATCCACAGGCAGGAAGCGGCCTCGCCACGCGCCCAGCGTTCGCGCAATGGGTTAGGCCGCATGGCCGGCCCCGAACTCGAACAGCGATGTGCGGTAGAACTTGCGCAACTGGTTTCTCGGGTAATCGGCCCGCCCTGTATGCCAGGCGCAGCGGTTCTCCCAGATGATGGTGTCGCCGGGCTGCCACTCCTGCTCCCACTCAAACGCCTCTCGCGTGCAGCACACGAAGATTTCTTCCAGCAGGGCATCGCTCTCCTCGCGCGTCATGCCCTCGATGCACAGCGTGTGGTGCGGGTTGACGAACACCGCTTTCTTGCCGGTCTCGGGATGCACGCGGATCACGGGGTGGCGCACATCGGTCATTTTCTTCATGTCATCCGCGGCCACGATGCCCTGGGTGTAACTCTTGCGCCCGCGCAGCCGGTGCAGCGCGGTCTTGCCGTCGACGCGGCGCTTCAAGTCCGCGGGCATGGTGTCCCACGCCAGATACATGTTGGCGAACGCCGTATTGCCGCCACGATCCGGCAAGGCCACCGCGTGCAGGATGGTGGCCTTGGTCGGATCCTGCTGGAACGTGCCATCCACGTGCCAGCCCACGCCGCGGGTGGCGCCCACCTCGTCATAATTACCATTGGCGTCCTGATTGGTCATGATGACGACTTCCGGGATTTCCTTGTCGTGATAGGCCTTGGCCGCGTGTGGACGCAGCACGCCGAAATTCGCGCTGAAATCGCGCAACTGCCGCACCGTCAACGGCGCTGCGCGAAAACGCAACACCAGATGATCGAGAAATGCCCTGTTCACGATCGCCACTTCTTCGGCACTCAAGGGAACGCGCGGATCGACGCCGCGTATTTCCGCACCCAAGGGTCCGCCAAGCTTGATGACTTCTATCACTGTTTACTCCTTTACATCCCGGAACCCGCCATCGCAATCAGGCGGCGATAGCGCTCGATTTCGGCCTTGGTGAACGCCGCAAACTCGCGCGGCGGCGCGAGATCAACATCGATGCCGGTTGCCACCAGGCCCGCGGCCACCTTGGGATCGGTCATCGTCTTGACCAGCGCCGCGTAGATCATATCCACCAGCGCTTGCGGGGTTTGCGCCGGCCCATAGAACCCGTGCCACGCCAGCGCGGAAAAATCCGCTATGCCCGCCTCGATCACCGTGGGCAGGTTTGGCAGGTACGAAGCGCGCTTCACCCCAGTGGTCGCCAGCAGCCGCGCCTTGCCGGTCTGCGTCAGCGGCATCAACGGTTGATAGGGATAAAACATGATCGCCACCGCGCCGCTCGCGATATCCACGAAGGCCTGCGGCACATTGTTGTAGGGGATGTGCTTCATGTCCACCCCCGCCTTGTTGCTGAAAAGTATGCCGGAGAGGTGCGCGGTGGTGCCGTTACCAGACGACGCGTAGTTCAGTTTTCCGGGCCGCGCCTTGGCGTAGGTCACGAGTTCCGCGACGGATTGCACCGGCAGGCCCGCGGACACGGCCAGCACGAAACTTGCGCTGTCGATACGTCCAATCGGGGTGAAATCCCTGATCGGGTCATAAGACAGGTTCTTGTAGAGATGCGGCGCCATGCCGTGCGTGGGCGCATTGCCCATCAGGATGGTGTAGCCATCGGGCTGTGACTTGGCCGCAAGCGCCGCCCCTATGGTGCCGCCCGCGCCGCCGCGGTTGTCGATGACAACCTGCTGCCCCAGAACCTCTGAAAACTTCGGCGCGATCTGCCGCGCCGTGCCATCGATATTGGAGCCGGCGGCAAACGGCACGATCATGCGTATCGGGCGCACGGGGTATTGCGCCGCGCCTGCCTGCACCGTGGTCAGCGCGCCGGCGCATGCCAGTAGCTTCATCGTTCGAGCAAGCAAGCACTCTCCCCCGTTAAGTATTTCTTCAATTACATAGGTAGTGCAATGTATCCGCTGCCCGGCGGGCAGGTCAACCGGTCAATACTGAATGCCCGCGCGCCCACGCCGGAATCCGCGCCGCCGCCGCGATACCCTGTGCGGACTCAAGGTTTATGGTAGCGTTATTACTCCGCACAAAAACGGCAACTCCATGAATCTGCATCGCCTTCTGGCGCAACGCGCCGCCGATAGCAAACCCCTGCGCGTATTACTCATCGGCGCCGGCAAATTCGGTTCGATGTTTTTATCACAGGTGCGGCGCACGCCCGGCTTGCATCTGGTGGCAATTGCCGATTTGTCGCCGCAACGCGCGCGCGAAAGCCTTGCGCGCGTGGGCTGGCCCGCGGAGCAATACACCGCGTCGTCGCTGGATGATGCACGCAGGCACGGCACGACCTTCATCACCGATGACGCAACGGCGGCCATCGCCAGCGATGCCGTTGAAATCGCGATTGACGCCACAGGCAGCCCCGCCGCCGGCATACGCCATGTGCTCCTCTGCTGCAAACACGGCAAGCATATCGTGATGGTCAACGTGGAAGCCGACGCGCTCGCCGGGCCATTGCTGGCACGGCGTGCAAGGGAAGCCGGCATTGTCTACACGCTGGCCTACGGCGATCAGCCCGCGCTGATCTGCGAGATGGTCGATTGGGCGCGCGCCGCGGGCTTCGAGGTCATCGCCGCCGGCAAGGGCACCAAGTATTTGCCGGTGTATCACGAGGCGACACCCGAAACCGTATGGGGCCATTACGGTTTTACGCCCGAGCAAGTCGCCAGTGGTGACTTCAACGCGCAGATGTTCAATTCCTTTCTCGACGGCACCAAATCGGCGATTGAAATGGCGGCGGTGGCCAATGCCACGGGCTTGACGCCTGCGCCGGGGGGATTGGAGTTTCCGCCGTGCGGTGTGGATGATTTTCCGCGCGTGATGCGCCCGCGCGCCGAGGGCGGGCATCTCAATCATCGCGGGCAGGTTGAAGTCGTCTCCAGTCTTGAACGCGATGGCCGCCCGGTGTTTCGCGATTTGCGCTGGGGCGTGTACGTCAACTTCGCCGCCGACAGCGATTATGTGCGCAAGTGTTTCAAGGAATACGGTTTGCACACCGACGACAGCGGCAACTACGCCGCGATGTACAAACCGTATCATTTGATCGGGTTGGAGCTCGGCATCAGCGTTGCGTCAGTGGGTCTGCGCGGTGAAGCCACGGGGGCCGCCACCGGCTTTCGCGGCGACGTGGTGTCCATCGCCAAACGTGATCTGAACGAAGGTGAATCGCTCGACGGCGAAGGCGGCTACACGGTGTATGGCCGCCTGATGCCCGCCGCCGATTCGCTGGCCTGCGCGGGGTTGCCCATAGGCCTCGCGCACGGCGTGAAAATCGCGCGTCGCGTGGCGAAGGGCCAAGCAGTTACGTGGAACGATGTCGCCGCGCCCGACAACGAAGCGGTGCGCGTGCGGCGCGAGATGGAAACACTGTTTCGCACGTGAGTTTCGTGCGTGAGACGTTGGCAGCCGCACGGCTGCCTCAAACTACAACTTAAGCAACGTCTCCAGATTCTTCCAAAGAATCTTGTCCTTTTCTTCCTGCGTGAGCGACTTGAGATTCTGCACCCAGCCGCCGGGGCCTGGCGTCCACGGCACGAAGGGCCAGTCGCTGCCGATCACCACGCGCTCTGCCCCCACTTGATCGAGCAGGAAGCGTAGCGCTTCTTCGCTGCTGGTCACGGTGTCGTAATACAAACGTTTCTGGTAGGCGCTTGGCGGCAGCGGGGTGCGCTGGTCCTTGGGCAGCCGTTCCCAGCCGCGGTCGAGGCGGCCCATTGCGTGGCAGGTGGGGCCGCCGCCGTGGGCGATGCAGATGCGGATGTCGGGGCAGGCTTCGAGCACGCCGCCGCAGATGAGAGTGGCGGTGACGATGGCGTCGTCGAGGATTACGCCAAGGCTGTTGAACAACCCGTGGCGCGGATTACGTTCGCGCAGGAAATTATTCTGCGGCTGCGGATGAAAAAACAGCACCGCGCCCATTTGCTCGGCGGCCTTGAAAAACGGCAGGAACTTCGCCTCGTCCCATTGTTCGCCATTCACATGTGTGTCGAGCTCGGCGCCCTTCAGCCCGAGCTTCATCACCGCGTGCTCCAGTTCGTTGATGGCGGTTTTGACATCCTGCATGGGCAACGTGGCCAACCCCGCGAAGCGTGACGGGTACTGACGCGCGGTGGCGGATATTTCCATGTTGACATCGCGCGCCAGCGCCTGCCCCTGCGTCGAGTCGAGGTGGTAGCCAAAAAATGGAGTGTGTATCGACAGCACCTGCACATCGACGCCCTGCGCGTCCATGTCCTTTAAGCGCTCCTCCGGGGTGAAGCGCACCTTGGGCGTGGTGAACGCGGTGCGCGCGCCGTTGCCGACCAGGGTGCCAAGACCCGCGCCGGGTTCGTGGCGGAAGCCAAACCATTCCTGCTTTGTATCGACGGCATTCCACAGCGAGCGCGGAATCATGTGGGCGTGGATGTCTATTGTTTTCATGTCAGTGCTTTCTCTTGTTGTTGGTGAATTATCAATCGTATCGAAAGTTAAGCAGCGATCGCGTGCTGCTCAACCGTGGGGCCTTCGGCCATCAGCGTGGTGCGTCGCACGTCGCGCGCCTCGTCGGGCGGAAACGGCCTGCCGCGATGCATGGTTTGCCGGTTGTCCCAGATGACCAGATCGTTGACCCGCCACTTGTGTGAATAGACAAATTCGCGTTGTGTCGCGTGCTCGCTCAGATCGCGCAGCAGCAGCCGCGCTTCGGGCAATTGCCAGCCGAGAATAGTGCCGGCGTGGGACGACAGGTAAACCGATTTGCGCCCGGTGCGCGGCAGCGTACGCACCAGCCGCTGGCGCACGGGCTTGAAGCGCTCGCGCTCCTCGGGTGAAAAATCGCGAAAGCCGATCAAGTCGCGCGAGAACATCTGCGAGTGTTCACAGATGAGCGGCTCGATCAGAGTTTTCGTTTCATCGTCGAGCGCCTCGTAGGCCGCGCCCATTTGGGCAAACTCGGTGTTGCCGCCCTTTGACGGTATGCGCAGCGCGCGCAGCAGCGAGTATTTCGCCGGTGTCGCCTTGAACGACGAATCGGAATGCCACAGCCGGTTGCCGATGGCGAACAGCCGCTTGCGGTCATCGCGCCCGAACGGCTGGTTGTTGCCGTCAAGGTTCGACACGTCGGCCATGTTGGGCGGCAAACGATAATCCTCGGCCTTGCGCAGGCTGTTGTTGGCGGCAACTTCCAGCGGCCCCAGCGCCCTGGTGAAGGCGAGATGCTGCTCGTTGGTGAGCGGCTGATCATGAAACACCAGCACCGCGTGCCGATCCATGGCGTCGTGTATCGCCGCCGCGTGTTCGGGCGTCAGCGGCTCGCGCAAATCGACGCCTTCGGCCTCCGCGCCGATGCAGGGCCCAAGCGGACGAATTTGAATGGACATGATGTGTATCTCCTCGTAGCAAAGTTTCAAAACACCAGCGGTTGTTTATGCTACCCGGCCCAATGCTGGTTGTCACTTGCCGGTTGCGCTTATGTTGCGCGCACTACTCGGGTTTTAACCCAATGGTGTTGACGAGATTCTGAAAGCGCACGATCTCTTCCTTGATGTACTTGGCAAGATCAGCGGGCGTGCCCGGTTCCGGCTCGATACCCTGGCTTTTCAGTTGCTCCGTCAATTGCGGCATTTTCAGCACGGCGGTAATTTCGCTGTTGAGGCGCTGAACGATGGCCGCCGGCGTCTGGCGCGGCGCCACCAGTGAATTCCATGAATTGGTTTGATAACCCTTGATGCCGCTCTCGTCGAGCGTCGGCAACTCCGGCGCGCTCAAGGTGCGTTTGATGGTGGATACCGCTAGCGCGCGCAGCCGTCCGCCGTCCACGTGCGGCTTTAACACCGACACGCCGGCAATCAGCATCGCGATCTGCCCGCCCACCACGTCGATCGTGGCGCCACCCACGCCCTTGTAAGGCACATGCACGATGTTTATGCCCGCCATGTGCTTGAACATTTCCGTGGCCAGATGATTGCCCGAGCCAATGCCGGCCGAGCCGAAATTCAACTTGCCGGGATTGGCCTTCGCATGCGCTATGAGTTGCGCCACGGATTTTGCGGGCACCGACGGATGCACGGCGAGCACATAAGGCGTCGATCCGAGCATGGACACCGGCGCGAAATCACGCTCGGGATGATAGGGCAGCTTTTTGTACAGCGCCGGATTGACCGCGAGCGTGGTGATGGTGGCGACGAGTATGGTGTAACCATCCGCTGGTGCGCGCGCGGTAATCTCCGCGCCGATGATGCTGGCCGCACCACCGCGGTTGTCGACAATCACCGGCTGACCCAGGCGCTTGGCGAGCAATTCGTTCACCGCCCTGCCGATGAGGTCAGCCGAGCCGCCGGGCGGATACGGCACGATCAGTCGCACCGGCTTGGTTGGATACGGTTGCTGCGCGGCCGCGTTTGCACTGATCAGCGTGAGCAACGCAGCGCCAGCAATTGCCATGAAATTCATCGCGGCAGTCCGATGCTCAATATCGCAAACTCACACGCCCGAATTGGAAAGCCCGCCGTTGATGTGCAGCGTCTGCCCGGTCATGTAGGCGCCCGCGGGGCCGCACAGGCTGCGCACCATGCCGGCGATCTCGAATGGCGAACCTTTGCGGCCGAGCGGAATATCGTTGGATCGATTCGGCAGCTCGTGCCCAGGCGCGCGCGAGGTGTCGATCTGGCCGGGCGAAATGCAATTAACACGAATGCCGAATTCCGCGAGGTCAGCCGCCAGCGCCTTGGTCAGCCCGACGATGGCGTGCTTGGACGCCGCGACATGCGCGCGATCCTTCAGGCCCAGCAAAGCGGTGACGCCCGCGAAGTTGACGATGCGCCCGTCACCCGCCTGCTTTAACGCGGGCAGGCAGGCCTTGGTGAAAACGAAGGCGCTGTCGAGATTGGTGGCCAGCACGCGGCGCCAGTCTTCAAAGCTGATTTCATCGAAATGCACATGCTCGCGAATCGCGGCATTGAGCACGAGGATATCGAGGCGGCCGAAGCGTTTGATCACCGCATCGACCATGGCCTGCACCTGCGCTGGCTCGGCGACGTCCGCGAGGTAAGCCTCGCCGTCACCACCAATGGCCTTGATCTCATCGACCACGCCGCGCGCTTGCGCGATATTCGAGCGCGTGTTCACCGCCACTTTGGCGCCGCCCGTGGCCAGAGACAGCGCGATGGCGCGTCCGATATTGCGCGCGGCACCCGTGACGAGCGCTACTTTGCCGGTGAATTCATCGCCTTTGTGCATGCCGGGTTCGGTCATGATGTTGCTCCCCTGATTGTAGTGTTTATCGAGATGAGCGAAGTATTGCCCATCTCATCAATGCTGTCGATGTGCTTTGGCGTACATTGGCACACCACTTGTCGCCCCAAAGCCAAGTTAATACAATGCGGCCACCACCATGCAACGCCGTGACTTCATCAGCCTTTGCGCCGCCGGTGCCGCACTCGGCGCGCCGCCGCTGTTCGCCGCCAATGTCAAGCCGCGCTTTTACGCGCGCACGCGGCTCGTCGACACGCGCGGCCAGCCGTTCAAACCCGCGCAACTCGCGGCGAACACGAACTACGTGTTTCATTATCCGTTCGAGGGCACGCCGTGTTTTCTGTTGAATCTGGGCAAGGCCACGCCGCGCAATGTCGCGCTCAAGACCGAAGGCGGGGGCGAATACCTGTGGCCGGGCGGCGTGGGGCCGAATCGCGCGATCGTCGGTTACTCGGCGATTTGTTCGCACCGCCTCACCTACCCCACGCGGCAAATCAGCTTCATCAGTTTTCGCGGCGAGGCGGGTGCCGGCAAGGGCACGCAGCGCAACATGATTCATTGCTGCTCGGAGCACAGCGAGTACGATCCGGCCTCGGGCGCGCGCGTGATGGGCGGCCCCGCGCCGCAGCCGCTGTCGGCGATAGTGCTTGAGCACGACGCCGCCAGCGATACGCTTTATGCCACCGGCACGCTCGGCGGCGAGATGTTCAATGCGTTCTTCGAAAAGTACGAAATGCGCCTCGCGCTCGACTACGGCTCGGGCCGCGCGAAAGAGCGCGTCGCGCACGCCAGCGTGGTGACCGAACTCACCCAATACTGCAAACAGCAAGTGCGGTGCTGAGCGGCCCTTTAAATGTTATTAAAAAATGTTCAATAAAAACAAATGCTTACATTCATCGTTGCAGTTGTCCCCGGCAGTCACGATAATGAGCGCGGCGCAATCGCACGAACAATTCAATCCACAATAAAGAGGAGTCACTAAATGAAAACCATCATTGCGGTCACGGTCGCGGCATTGCTTACGGCATGCGCAACCACATCGGACAAGGGCGGCCCTTCCGCCACCGTGACGCTGCGCCCCGCGAGCGGCACGCAAGTGCACGGCGCGCTCACCTTCACGCAGATGGGCGACAAGGTGCGCATCACCGGCGAAATCGCCGCGCACGACCCGGGCCCCAAGGGATTTCATATTCACGAAAAAGGCGATTGCAGCGACCCGAAGGCAATGAGCACCGGCGGGCACTTCAATCCAACCAAAGGCAAGCACGGCGCGCCGGGCACCGGGCACGCTGGAGACTTCGGCAATCTGGTGTTTAACGAATACGGCAAAGCCGTGGTCAACATGACGGTAAGCGGCATTTCCGTCAGCAAGGATGCCCCCAACGGCATCATCGGCCGCGGCGTGATCATACACATGGCGCCCGACGATCTGAAAACCGATCCCACCGGCAATGCCGGCGGACGCGCCGCCTGCGGCGTCATTGAATAGCGCATAACCCCCGCGCTGCAGAACAAGGCCCGCCGGGTGAAAACCGGCGGGCTTTTTTTATGCGCAACGCCAGCGCTACCGGCGCGCGCGCTGCTCGCGTTTGTGTTCGGTGGATACGATGGTCGCGATGTGGCTGAGTTCTTCGGCGAGAACTTCGAGCAAATCATCGACGGTGACGATGCCCACGAGCTTGTTGTACGCGTCCACCACCGGCATGCGGCGCACGCTGCGATGGCGCATGAGTTCGATGGTTTCCAGCAAGCCGTGGCTTTCGGTGACGGTGACGAGGTCGCCCGACATGATGTCGCCGACGGTGATGACCTTGGGGTCCAGGTCCATCGCATCGACTTCGATCACGATATCGCGGTCGGTGACGATGCCCGCCGGCACGCGCTTGCCGCCCAGTTCATCCACCACGATGAGGCTGCCGACATGATAATGGCGCATCAGCTTGCAGGCCGCATGCACCACCACTTCGCGCTGCACATAGACCACTTCCCGGTTGCAAATCTCTCCGACAGGCATCTGCCGCTCCTGTTTTACCGCCAAACAGCGGCGCTGCCGCAATGGCTTCTCGGCGCAATCCTAATGCGTGCGGCGGCGGCAGTCTTGATCCAGATCAAGCCATGCGCGTTTTCCCGCACTCCAAACACCGGGCTAGCGAAAACGCAGGCTCTCAAGCTGCCGTTGCATAGACTGGCGCTCGGCGGTCTTTTGCTGCAACTGCGAGCGCATGAACGACAAGCGGCTTTGCAGCTCGGAGCGCCGCGACGCGGCGGAATGATCGGCCGGGTCGGCGCGGGTATACAGCAACTGCTGCTCGGCGGACAACACCTGGCTGCTCAGCGTGCTTTCCTCACGTTCCAGCGTGGACAGCCGCATCTGCAAGCGATTCACTTCGGTCTGCCGCGCAAGCTCGCCATCGCGCCGCCTTGCGCCTTCGCTGCGCTCGCGCTCTTCACGCTCGCGCGCGCGGCGCAATCGGTCCATCTGCGCACGCTCTTCGTCCTGTTCTTCGATCTCCGTGCGCGGCACTTCGAGCTGCGCCTGCGCCGCGTACAGATACGCCGCACCGCAACTCAGCGTGACCGCAAGCAGGGTGTTAATCAGTAGGCGCATCACAAGCTATACGCAACATACACCTTTGTGGATTCTTAAAATTATTGTTTAAAAACAAATACTTAAAATATACACCACGCTCGTATCGACAGCGATTGCGCCGTCTGCCATAGTGAACATTCATTCCGCACCTGGAGTGTTGCACCGTGATCACCCGCCGCCAGACCTTGATTGCATTGCCGATGTTGCTGCCGGTATGGGCCGGTGCGCAACCGGTCGCGCTGCAACATGCAATGCAACGTGCGCGCGCGATGCGCGATGACGCAGTGCGCGCGGGGGATCAGCCCTATGGCGCGGTGGTGTTGCGCGGCGCGCAGATCGTGAGTGAGGCGCCGAGCCGCGTGATCACCGCAAACGACCCCACCGCACACGCCGAGATGGAGGCCATACGCGACGCGGCGCGCAAACTTGGCAGCCGCGACCTTTCGGGTTGCATGCTCGTCTCAACCTCGCGCCCTTGCCGCATGTGCGAATCGGCCGCGGGCTGGGCGCGCATCGCGCGCATGATCCATGGCGACGCGCTTACCGACGCCGGCCCTCCCGCATGATGCCGCGCCTGTTCGCTTTGCTGCTGATGTTGATTGCGTGCGCGGCTGCCGCCGATGAGCGTTTGATCGGCGCGGCCGCGCGCGGCGATGTCGTGGCGCTGCGCCGTTTGCTCGACGCGGGCGTGGATGTCAACGCGCGTGACGCGCGAAACCGCAATGCCGTACTGGCGGCCACACAAGGCGGCCACATCGAAGCCGCACGACTGCTGATCAAGCGCGGCGCCGATGTCAACGCGCAGGACGACATTCGCGACAGCGCGTTTTTACTCGCCGGCGCGCGCGGCCACACTGAGATCGTGCGTCTGGCGCCCGCCGCCAAGGCCGATCTCAAAAGCACCAATCGCTACGGCGGCACGGCGCTGATTCCAGCCTGCCATTACGGCCACGTGGAAACCGTGCGCCTGTTGCTCACCACCGCGATTGACGTGAACCACGTCAATCGGCTGGGCTGGACGGCATTGCTCGAAGCCATCATTCTGGGCGATGGCGGCGCGCGCCACGCCGAGATCGTGAAGCTGCTCATCGCGCGCGGCGCGAACGTCAATCTTGCCGACGGCAACGGCGTCACACCGCTCGCGCACGCGCGGCAGCGCAATCAACGCGCCAACACTGAAATGCTGCGCGCGGCGGGCGCGCGCGAATAGCCGCATGCGCCCAATGCGCTAATTAATCGTTTAAAAACAAATACTTATAAACACCCCCGAGAGCGCAATCGCCACAGTCATTGCGCCGTTCGACACGCTCCTCACTTCTAACTTGCCTCATCCTGCAATCGCAAACGCAATTCGTACACGCCTTCAGGCGTGGGCTTGCTGATAAAACCGAGGTTTTTCGCCAGCCCCAGCATGCGGTGATTGGCATGCAAGGTTGATGCGGTCATCTCGATGGTGCCGCGCGCGCGGCAATAACGAATCAATTTTTCGAGCAGGATGCGGCCAAGGCCGCCGCCCTTCAGATCAGAGCGTAAAAGAATCGCCATCTCGGCTTGCAGGTTGTCGGGGTCGATAATGGCGCGCGCCACGCCTATCGTTTCCGTTGTTTCAGCATCGCCGCGTGCATTGGATGTGACCGCGATGAACGCCATCTCGCGGTCGTAGTCGATCTGCGTCAGGCGCGCGAGCTCGGAATGAACAAGCTCGCGCCGCGTGTAAAAGAAACGCATGCGCATGTCGTCGGCGTTTACCTTGCGTAAAAATCTCAGATGCTGCGCTTCGTCTTCCGGCAGGATGGGGCGCAGCAATAGATTGCGGCCATTCCAGGTGATCGTTTCTTCCAGCTCGCGTGGATACGGGCGAATTGCGAAGCGTTCATTTCCTTTCGATTTCGCCGGCGCGACAACAATGCGCGCATCGAGCGCGAGCACGCCTGCTTCATCCGCCAGCAGCGGATTGATATCAAGCTCGGTGATCTCCGGCACGTCGGCGAGCAACGCGGATATTCTTTCCAACACGCCGTAAATCGCCTCGTGATCCGCGCGCGGGCGGTCTCGATAACCGGCGAGCAGTTTTGCCACACGCGTGCGCGAAACCACATCGGCCGCGAGCACGCGGTTTAACGGCGGCAGCGCCATCGCGCGGTCTGCAATCACCTCCACCGCCGTGCCGCCCTGGCCGAACAACACCACGGGGCCGAACAGCGGATCGGTGGCCGCGCCCGCGATCAACTCGTGCGCGTGCGGGCGGCGCACCATCGGTTGCACGGTGAAACCGGTGATGCGCGCCATCGGGTGATTTGGCTGCTTCGCCGCCACCGCTAGCAGCATCGTGTGCGCCGCCGCCAGCACGTCCTCCGGCGTTTGCAGATCAAGCACGACGCCGCCCACATCCGATTTGTGCGTGATGTCCGGCGAGTCGATCTTCAACACCACCACGCCGCCGATCTCACGCGCACATTGCGCCGCCGCCTCCGGCGTGGCGGCAAGACGCGTGCGCGCGACGGGAATACGATACGCGTCGAGCACCACCTTGGCCTCGTGCTCCGTGAGCATCGTGCGCCCCATGGCGAGCGCATTGGCGACGACGGCGCGCGCGGCTTCGCGATCGGGATTGATATCGCTGTGCGTCGGCGTCTGCATCAGCAATTCCTGATTGCGGCGATACGTCACCAACTGCCTGAACGCGTTGACCGCCGCCTCGGGTGTTGCATAGTGCGCGATGCCCGCCGCGTGAAAAATCTCCTGCGCGCGCTGCACGCTCTTGTCGCCCAGCCAGCAGCTTAACACCGCGCATTTGGATACACGTGCAATCGGCGCGCACGCCGCCGCGATGTCCTCCGCCTTCGCAATCGCGGTGGGCGCGTACATGAACAGCACCGCATCGACTTGCGGGTCCGTGGTCAGCGCCTTGAGCGCCGCCACGTAACGCTCGACGGGCGCATCACCGATGATATCCACCGGATTCGCGTGCGACCAGGTCGCGGGCAACACGCTGTCGAGCAGCGCCAGCGTGGCGGGCGAAAGCTCAGCGAGCGTCACGCCGCCCAGCGCCGCGGCATCCGCCGCGAGCACGCCGGCGCCGCCGCCGTTGGTCATCAGCGCCAACCGCTCGCCGCTAACCTTGGGCGCATGCGAGAGTGTTTCCACCGCCGACAGCAACTCGTCGAGCGTATCCACGCGCAACATGCCCGCGCGCCGGATCGCGGCATCGACAACATCGTCCGCCCCCGCCAGCGCGCCGGTGTGCGAGGCCGCCGCGCGCGCACCCGCCGCCGCACGCCCGGCCTTGACCACGATCACCGGTTTGTTGCGCGCCGCCGCGCGCGCCGCCGACATGAATTTACGCGGCGTCTTGATCGATTCGATGTAGAGCAGAATCGCGCGCGTGGCCGGATCGCTGCCCAGATAATCGATGAGATCGCCAAAATCGACATCCGCGCGCTCGCCCACCGAGATGAATTGCGAAAAACCGATGCCGCGCGACTTCGCCCAATCAAGCACTGCCGTCACCAGCGCGCCAGACTGCGACACGAATGCAAGATTGCCCTTCAACGCGGCGGTATGCGCGAAACTCGCGTTAAGCCCGATGCCGGGCGACAACGTGCCCACGCAATTGGGGCCGAGTATGCGCAGGCAGTGCGGGCGCGCCGCATCGAGCATCGCCTGTGTCAGCGTGCGCCCCGTGTCATCGCGCACGGCGTTCAAGCCGGCGGTCAACACAATCGCCGCCTTGCAGCCGCGCTCGCCCAGTTGCGCAATGATTCGCGGCACCGTTTGCGGCGGCGTGCAGATCACCGCCAGATCAGGTGCCTGCGGCAAAGCGGGCACGTTCGGATAAGCCTTCACGCCCATCACCTTTCGGTACTTCGGATTCACCGGATAAATCGCACCCTTGAATCCGCCCGCCAGCAAATTGCGCATCACCGTCGTGCCCACGCGATGCGGCCGGCGCGATGCGCCGATCAGCGCCACGCTGCCGGGTGCCAGCAGTAGTTCGAGATTGCGGATGGACATGGGTAAATGAGCGATGGAGATTGCGCGCGAACTCTAACGGCTATGGTGAACCGCTGATTGATGCAGGTCAAATTGGGCGGTTGCTGTGACTACATACTGGCGAGACATCGAAAAGGACATCGAACGTTTTAATCAAGCTTTGCGCTAACCTGCTTGCGCCATTTCCTGCACCTCACACGCCACATCTTCAGCATTAAGCGGGCACGCGAAAATCATCGACAGTGACGAATACATGATGTGATTCGTATAAACTGCCCAGGATTGAAGCATGTTGGCGAACAAATAAGCGTTACCAACAACCTAATGCAAACAAACACTTGTAAAGACCGGCTCGTGATTTCGTCAAAGATGATAACTGCCCCTACATTCACTGACGAGGCTCGCCATGGAAGTTACTGTCAAGCGCGACGCGTTTGACTATTTTGCGGCTTGTCGTTACATCACGCCCAAGATGTTTGCTGCATCCCCTCTACGGTTTATTGTGGGACTCTTGGGAGGGATGTATGGATTTCTTAGCGCAATCTCCTGAGAAACAAAACGTCTAACCCTTTGTTTCTTAAAGGAACGCCTGCCCCCGCGAAGCGGGGGTTGAGAAGCTCAATAGCTTTACTCGGGCAATTCTTGAGCAGTTATTCTGGCCCTGACCGTCAAATCGTAATCTGTGCATTTATTTTCATAGTGCTTGGACTGCTTGCCGGTATTTTCTCAAAATTCATATTTGAGACTATCGCCAGAAAGGTTCTATTTAGACCTGATGGTTACGGCACATCGCCACAGCACTTTCGAATACAGGACGATGCACTTGTTCATACAACACGATCAAGTAGCTCCAGTTTCTCTTGGCCGGATATAGAGGAAGTGGACAAAACCAGAGATTACATTTTTCTCTTTCTTGATCGCGGGCTTGCCATATACATTTCAAAGCGCGGTTTTGTTGACGACGCAACATATGGTGCTTTTTTTGAGCAGCTAGTTGCGAAAGTCAGTAAGAGCAAGGCATAACTTGATACGGTCCGTGCAAGTCGCAGTACCATTGCGCCGCAAGTGGTTTGCAAATTTATTTCATAGCACAATAGGATTCCGCCCTGCGCGTTGTTCTGTCACTGCCAATACAAATTTTCAGCTTGGACCGCACGGTATGACCAAGCATCGCCAAAAACGCAACATTAATCCGACCGCGCACTTGATTCTGCTACGTCACTTGACCTCGGTATCAATAGTCAACGTGACATCGCGTGCACCAACACTAAGCGGCCCGACGTAGCCTTCGAGATCGCCCGGCTGTGGCTTGGCGTCGCCGCTTTTTGAAATACGCGCGCCGATCAACGCCTGCTTGACGCCAGATAGCTTCATCGCGGGCGACATCGCAAGTGAATCGTCGAGCACGAATTTTATCGGCAGCTCGCCCGCGCGCTTTTTCAATATCGCCAGTGGAATGCGCGGACCATCCGCCGCGCGCGCGAAGATGAATACCGTGTCACCGGGGGCCACCTTCGCGGCGAGCGCGGGCGCTAGTTGCACGGTGCCGCTGACACTCGCCTGCGCCGCCGCCGCATCAACCGGCGCTGCTGCCGCCGGCACGTGCTTGCCGGATTCTTTGGCGCGCGTGCGCGCTTCGGCGATGCCGGATGCGAGCGAGCGCGCGTATTCGGAATCCGGCGGCACGTGCTTTTGCAATTTTTCCCACAATGCGATGGCGCCCGCGAAGTCGTTTTTTTCGAACGCCATGGTGCCGGCGATGGCCAGCACCTTGGGTTGATCCGGGTCGATCTTCAACGCGCGTTCGATGATTTTTTCGGGCTCGCCCTGCAATTTTCCGCCTTGCGCCATCGCCAACGCGCCCGCGTAGTCGGCGAGCAACTGCGCGTTCTCTGGCATGCGGCCCACCGCGGTTTCGTAGGCCTTCACCGCTTCGGCGTGGCGCCCGAGCACGGTGTAAGAGCGGCCCAGCATGACCCAGCCTTCGGTGTCCTCCGGCCTTTCCTTCAGGCGCGCGGCGAGTTTATCCACCATGCCCTCGATTTGTTGCGCGCTCACGTCGTGCTTGCTGAGCGCGCGTTTTTCCGGCGAGAGGCCATCGGGGTTGCCGGTAACCACATAAAGACCAATCGCGAACAGCGGCATCAACAGTCCGGTCACGATGGCCATGCGGCGGCTGCGTGGCGCGGCTGTCGCGGCGCCGGTTGCCGGCTCGGCGGATTCCTCGATCAGGCGGCGCTCGATGTCGCGCTTGGCTTCGTCGTAGCGCTCGCGGCTGATATTGCCCGACACGAGATCGGCGTCGAGCTCGCGCAATTGATCGCGATAGATGCTGACGTTCAGCGCGTTGCGCGATACCGATGCATCGGCGTCGCGCTTGCGCAGCAGCGGCGGCAGCACGAACAGCAGCGCGCCCGCCGCCAGCAGGCCGGCGATGATCCAGAATAATGTCACTGCGCGGTGCCTTTCCCAGGGGGCGCTTCGGAGTCACCCAGCAATGCCGATGCGCGCGCGCGTTCTGCGTCCGTCAACGGCGCTTCGCTTGCGGCACGCGCCCGCCCGCGCAATTGGCGAAACAGCAACACCAGCCCCAGCACCATCAGCACGAATGGCCCGGCCCACAAAAAAAACGTGGAGAGCTTGACGGGTGGGCGATAGAGTACGAAATCGCCATAACGCGCGACCATGTAGGTAACGATATCCGCCTCGCTCGCGCCCTCGCGCATCTTGTCGCGTATCTGGTTCTTGAGATCGACCGCGAGATCGGCGTTTGAGTCGGCGAGCGATTGGTTTTGGCACACAAGGCAGCGCAACTCGGCGGCAATGGCGTTGACGCGTTGTTCGAGTTTGTCGTCCTTCACCGGCTCGGCGCAGTATGCGGATGTGGCAATCAACAAAACAAAAATGATTACGCAAGAACCCATCGCATTTAACCCGGCACGACACTTATCCACGATCAAGCTCCCTTACTAGCGGTAAAATCTTGTCGCGCACGATTTCCGGCGTAACGATGCCAATACGCTTGTAGCGGATTACGCCTTGCTTGTCGATGAGGAAAGTTTCCGGCACGCCGTAGACGCCGTAGTCGATGCCCACTTTGCCCGACAAATCAAACGCGCTCAGTAAATACGGATTGCCGAATTGCTGCAACCACTTGATGCCGTCGTCGCGCTTGTCCTTGTGATTAAGCCCCACGATGGGCACGACGTTCATCTTCGCCAGTTCCATCAGCACCGGATGTTCATCGCGGCACGACACGCACCACGACGCCCACACATTGAGCAGCCACACCTTGCCCTGCATGTCCTTGGGCGCGATCGTTCGATCCGCCTCGTGCAGTTGCTGCAAGCTGAACGCGGGCGCGGGTTTGCCGATCAGCGGCGAGGGCACCTCTCGCGGATTGAGCGTGAGACCGACGCCGAGCAGCACGGCGAGCAACAGAAACAAGCCTAAAGGAATTGCGTAGCGAATCATTTAACGGCTGACTTCAAGGGCTTTTTTGACACAGATTTACGTGGATTTTCACAGATTAAAATCATTAAAATCATTTCTTACAAAACTATCACGACCACAAAATCAATCCGCACTTATCTGCGTAAATCTGTGTCAGGGAAAGTTCGCATTTACCGCGCCACCGGCGCGGCATCTCCCACCTGCTGCGGCGTGGCCACGGTTGCGGGCGCGCGCACGGATACCCGGTAACGCCGGTCGCTCGCCGCGAGCAAGCCGCCCAGTGCCATCAGCACGCAGCCGCCCCAGATCCAGTCGATAAACGGTTTCACCCACACGCGCACTATCCATGCGCCGGGGGCGACCATTTCGCCGAGTGCCACGTAAAGATCACGTGTAAGCCCGGTGTTGATCGCGGCCTCGGTCATTGGGTTGCGCTGCACATGGTAAATACGTTTCTCCGGTTTCATCACGGCGATTTTTTCGGTGCCGCGCGTGACTTCGACAGTGCCGCGCGCGGCGACGTAGTTCGGGCCTTCGACATCGGCCACGCCCATCAGCTTGAATGTATAACCGCCGAGATCGACGGATTCGCCGAATTTCAAGCGCACGTCGGTCTCGCTCTGATAGCCGCCGACCAAAGTCACACCGATCACGAACACCGCAATGCCCACATGCGCGAGCAACATGCCGTAGTAGCTGCGCGAGGACGCACGCACGCGCGTCATGAACGAGCCTTCGGTCTGGCGCAGCCGGTGCATGAGACTCGCCACACTGGTGGATATGATCCACGCCGCGAGCAGCAATCCGAAACTCACACCCCACGACCAGTGGCCCATGGTAAACGGCAGCACGAGCGCCACGACGATGCTCACCGCCGCCGCCCATTTAAGACGCGTCGCGAGTTCGGGCACGCTGGCGGATTTCCAGCGCGCTATCGGCCCCACGCCCATCAGGAATAGCGCCGGCGCCATCAGCGGCACGAACACGGATTCAAAGTACGGCGGCCCGACCGAAATCTTGCCCATGCCGAGTGCGTCGAGCGCCAGCGGATACAACGTGCCGAGCAGCACCGTCCCCGCGGCTACCGCCAGCAACACGTTATTCGCAAGCAACAGTGATTCGCGCGACACCACATCAAACACACCGCCCAGGCCCACCTTGGGCGCGCGCCACGCAAACAGCGCCAGCGAGCCGCCGATCACAACGATCAAAAACGCGAGGATGAACACACCGCGCTTGGGGTCGGTTGCAAACGCATGCACCGATGTCAGCACGCCGGAGCGCACCAGGAACGTGCCTAGCAGGCTCAATGAAAACGCGCTGATCGCCAGCAACACCGTCCAGCTTTTGAATGCGCCGCGTTTTTCGGTCACCGCCAGCGAATGAATCAGCGCAGTGCCCACCAGCCACGGCATGAACGATGCGTTCTCCACCGGATCCCAGAACCACCAGCCGCCCCAGCCCAGTTCGTAATAAGCCCACCAACTGCCGAGCGCGATGCCCAGCGTAAGAAACAGCCACGCGACAGTCGTCCACGGCCGCGACCAGCGCGCCCACGCCGCGTCGAGCCGCCCCGACAGCAGTGCCGCGATGGCGAACGCAAACGCCACCGAAAAACCGACGTAACCCATGTAGAGCATCGGCGGATGGATCACCATGCCGGGATCTTGCAGCAGCGGATTCAGATCGCGGCCATCGACTGCCGCGGGCAACAGCCGGTCGAACGGATTCGAGGTGAACAACATGAACGCGAGAAAGCCGATGCTGATCAAGCCCATCACACCCAACACGCGCGCAACCATGTCATCCGGCAAACGGCGGCTGAACACCGACACTGCCGTGGTCCACAGCGACAGCATCAACACCCACAACAAGAGCGAGCCTTCGTGCCCGCCCCACACCGCCGCGACACGGTATTCGAGCGGCAGCTTGGAGTTGGAGTTCGACGCCACGTACTGCACCGAAAAATCATTGGTGACAAACGCGTATGTAAGGCAGCCGAACGCAATCGCCACGAACACGAATTGGCCCTGCGCTGCCGGACGCGCCACCGCCATCAGCGCAGCGTCATTGCGCGCCGCGCCCACCAGCGGCAGCACCGCCTGAACAACAGCGAGGCACATCGCGAGCGAGAGTGCGAATTGACCGAGTTCTGGTATCACTTGGATGCACCTCCGCCAACAGGTGCGGCGCTTGGCGCGCGCGCGTCCTGCGCCTTCTTCACCGCCAGCGCGGCCTCGGAAGGCATGTAGTTTTCATCGTGTTTGGCCAGCACTTCGCTCGCCTTGAACACACCCGACTCCAGCCGCCCCTGCGCCACCACGCCCTTGCCTTCCTTGAACAAGTCCGGCAACACGCCGCGATAAGCCACGTCGATATTTTTCGCCGTATCGGTGACGACAAAATGCACCGTAAGCCCATCGCCCTGACGCTTGACGCTGCCCGGCACCACCATGCCGCCGATGCGAAACATTTTATTCTGCGGCGCTTCGTTTGTTGCAACTTGCGTCGGCGTATAAAAAAACACCAGATTTTTCTGGAACGCGCCCAGCACCAGCGCGGCGGTGATGCCAATTGCGGCGACACCGCCGGCGATCAGCGCCATGCGTTTGTGACGCGGTTTCATGGCGTGCCAGCGTTGCGGGACGCCGCCTTTTTGGCGCGCATCCTCAGCAAAATTACTTCGGTAACGATAAGCGCCGCCGTCACGCCGTACGATCCCCACACGAAAAACGCATGGCCGCCCATCGCGAGAAAATTATCGATACTGCCCCAGTTCATTTCAAAGTCCCCGCGTAATTCCTTGTTCGACAACCCACTCGCTGTTGCGTTCGCGCTCCAGGATAATGCAACGCACGCGCATCAGCGCCACCGCGATGCTGTACATCCAACACGCCAGCGCCATCACCATCATACCAGCGAACATCGTGGCCGCCATCGTCGGCGCCTTGGTGAGACTCACCGACGCGCCCTGATGCAGGGTGTTCCACCACTTCACCGAAAAATAAATAATCGGAATGTTGACCACACCCACCAGCGCCAGCACCGCCGCCGCCTTGTCCGCGCGCCGCGCATCGTCAATCGCCGCATGCAGTGCCATGAAACCAAAATACAAAAACAGCAATATCAACTCCGACGTTAGCCGCGCATCCCACACCCAATACGTGCCCCACGTCGGCCGGCCCCATAAAGCGCCCGTCCACAACGCAACAAAGGTGAACATCGCGCCAGTGGGTGCCAGCGCGCTCGCCATCATGCCCGAGAGCCGCGTGTTGAACGACAACGCCATCGCGCCCCAGAACGCCATCACCAGGTAGATAAACATCGACATCCACGCCGCTGGCACGTGGATGAAAATAATACGATACGACTCGCCTTGCGTGGCATCGGTAGGTGCGACAAAAAATCCGATGTAGAGCCCCACTGCCGCGAGCACGGCGGCGGCGATGCCAAACCACGGCGCTAGCACGCCCGCGAGCGGATAAAAACTCTGAGGCGAAGAGTATTTAAACCAGTTCATAGTCCGTTGATCCAGATCAATCCCGCGTTAATCCACCGCAATGCGCAAAGCCGCCGCCACCGGCCACGGTGAAAACGCCGCCGCAAAGGTAAGCAACGCGCCGAGCAACATCAGATACGCGCTGGCATCCATGCCGGATGCGGCGGCATCCACCGCGCCCGCGCCCAAAATCAGCACCGGAATATACAACGGCAGCACCAGCAGTGCGGTGAGCACCCCCGAACCGCGAAGGCCCAATGTCAAAGCCGCGCCTATCGCGCCGATCAGCGACAGCACCGGCGTGCCCAGCAGCAGCGAGGCCACCAGCGTAATCATCGCGTCGCTGGGTATGCCGAATTGCAGCGCCAGCAGCGGCGAAATCAGGCACAGCGGCAGCCCGGTCACCAGCCAATGCGCGAATATCTTGCCGGCGGCCAGCACCGCCAGTGGTTCGGGCGTGAGCAGCATTTGCTCAAGCGTGCCGTCGGCGTGATCGGCGGCGAACATGCGCCCCAAAGCGAGCATCGACGCCAAGAGTGCGGCCACCCACACCACTCCCGGGCCGATCGCGCGCAGCAAATTCGCCTCCGGCCCCACGCCAAAAGGAAACAGACTGGTCACAATGACGAAAAACACCAGCGTGTTGGCAAAGTCCGCGCGGCGGCGTAGTGCGAGCAGCAGATCGCGGCGGATGATCAGTTTTAGCGCGGTCAGCATGCGTGTGCTGCGTCATTGTTTTCCCTCACCCCGGCACTCTGCTCCGCTGCAAGTGTTCCCTTGTACCGGAGAAAGCAGGCGTGAGGGACGCTCTTGACGTGAATTTTATCCACCCAGTGTTACCGTGAGTCTGAGCACCGCGACGATATCAACCGGCTGATGCGTGGTGTAAATAACCGCGCCGCCATTGGCAAGATGTGCCGCGATCAACTCACGCAGGCGCTCCACCGCACCCACGTCGAGCGCGCTGAACGGCTCATCCAGCACCCACGCGCCGCCACGCTTCGCAAGCGCCAGGCGTGACAACGCCACGCGCCGCCGCTGCCCCTGCGACAGCACGCGCGCGGGCAAGTGCGCGCAATGCGCGACGCCGAACTGCTCCAGCGCCGCGGCTGCATCGGCTTGCGTCGCGGCGTAACCGGCAAGCGCGTTGGCAAATTCAAGGTTTTCCAGCGCCGTCAGATCGTCTTTGAGCGCGTTGGCGTGGCCGATGTAGATCAAGTGGCGCATGTATTCTTCGCGCGCCTTGCGAATTGAGTCGCCGTGCCAGCGCACCTCGCCGTGCTCCGGCGTCGCCAGTCCGCACACGATGCGCAGGAGACTGGTCTTGCCGCTGCCGTTCGCACCCGCTACGTGTAGCAATGTGCCGGATTCGAGTTTGAAATCGACATCGCGAAACAACGTGCGTTCGCCACGCACGCAGCAAAGCGCACGCGCTTCAAGCATGACAGCCGCCTCGCGCACGAGTATACACGCTTAAAAAAAATCCATACAAATCATGGAGTTATTATACCCCACGCTTGCCATTCAACGTGGCAGCCATGTACGTTCATTGCGCTCAGTGCGCTTGCAAATTCAAGCCCGGCAACGCCATGCAGAAAAATCCGGAGCGTGACATAGCGTGTGCCGGCTGCGATGCCTGGATCAGACTGAAAACACCGGCGCTGGCAATCAGCAGCGCCGCGGCCGCTTGCACGATGCGTGACGCGAGCGCGCGGCGTACGTAATCCCAGAACGTCGCGATCAACAACAGATTGGGCAGCGTGCCCAAGCCGAATGCGAGCATCACCAGCGCGCCCTCCACGGCGCTGCCGGTGGCGAGCGCGGTAATCAGCATCGCGTAAACCATGCCGCACGGCAACCAACCCCACGCCAGCCCCAGGCCGTACGCGCGCGCCGCGTTATCCGCCGGCAGAAAGCGGCGCGACAACGGCCGCACATGCCGCCACAGCAGCGCGCCAGCGTCCTCCAGCGTGCGCACCGCGGGCTTGTAACCGGCGATCACCAGCGCGTAGACAAGCAGCGCAACACCTGCCGCGGCCATCACGATTTGCTGCGCCGATGCGCCGCCGCGCAAGCTAAGGCCGGCCGCTCCCAGCGCACCGGCGAGCACGCCGCCAGCGGCGTAACTTGTGATGCGTCCGGCGTTGTAGGCGAGCGCGCGCCGCCAGCGCCCGGCCGCCGGGCGCGCGCCGCAACCTGGGGCGCACGTGGCGCCGGCGATGCCGCCGCACATCGCCGCGCAATGCACGCCATTGAGCAGTCCGGCCGCGAACGCGGTAATTACTATGGTTTCAAGCCAGCCGATCATTGGATTTTCGGGTGGTCAGTCCCGTCCCTCGGCGGGCGCTCGCGATTCATCCGTGCCACGCTGCAGCCAGCAAGTCAGCGCGCTCGACACCGCGCCGAATGCCCAGAACATGAAAAAGCCCAGTGTGTACACTGCAGTGCGGCTCAATTCCAAGGGCTGTCCGAACAGATGCAGATCGGCGGGATCGACCATGGTGAAAAAAATACCTTCGGCGATGCCGCCCACCAGAAACGACGGCCACAATATCCACATTGCGTATTTCATGGCTCTTCCCCCGGCTCTAATGTGGCGTGAGTTCGGCGTGCCTGGCGCCAGGCAGCCGCAACTCTCCCGTGAGCCGCCACGTGCGCTCGCGGTCTCCAAGTACGATGCGCCAGCGCCCGGCGGCGAGCGGCGGAAACGCCGTTTCAAATGCGCCGCCGCCGCGCGCGATGAGCGGCAACTCAATATCCATGCCGGGGCGCGTTGAATGCACCGCGCGTAGCGTAAGTTGCGTGGACGCCGGTTCGCGGTTCATGCGGATCGTGGCGTGGCGGTTTTCGGTATTCACCGTCACGCGCGCACTATAGGCAAGCGCGCTCGCCGCCGCATCGCGCGACAACACCTGATTCACCGCCAGCCCCTGCTTGTAGTAATCGTCGGCCACCAGACCGTCGTTGCTGACCAGCGCGAGCCACACCGTGATCGCGCAGGCGGCGATCACCAGCGCCGGCCCCGCCATCAATATCCACGGCCAGGGTTCGGTATACCAGGGTTTTACGGCGATGTGCGTGTGCATGGCGCGCTCCTCACTTCATGTAAAAACGGGATTTTTCTTCCACCTTCAGCGCCAGATCGTCTAGCGATTCGACGTGAAAGCGGATTGTGTGCGAGCCGGGCGTGAGCTGCGCCGGATTGGCGCGCACTGTCACCGCCACACCGGTGGTCGTCGCACCCGCCACGGTAACCGGCTGCGCGGCGATCACCTGCAAGCCGGCAACGCCCGTGGCGCGTATCGCATAACGGTGCGCGCGCTCGCCGGTATTCATGATCTGCAGGCGGTAGACGTTTTCGATCATGCCCTCGCGCGTCTCGCGTGCAAGCGCCGCGCGGTCGCGAATCACATCGACCTTCAGCGGCGTGCGCAGATACAGCGCCCCCAGAAAAACACTCACGATAATGCCCAACAACGCGCCGTAGATCAGCGTGCGCGCACGCAGCACGCGCCGCCACATACCGCGCGCATTCAGATTTCGCGTCAGCGCGTTCTGTGTCGAATAACGTATGAGGCCGTGCGCGTAGCCCATCTTGTCCATCACCTGATCGCAGCCGTCGATGCACGCGGCGCAGCCGATGCACTCGTATTGCAGGCCCTTGCGGATGTCGATGCCGGTGGGACACACCTGCACGCAAATGTTGCAATCGACGCAATCGCCCACGCCGAGTTTGGCGCGGTCGGCGCCGCGCCCGCGCGCGCCGCGCGGCTCGCCGCGTCTGGCGTCGTAGGTGATGACGAGCGTGTCATGATCGAACATCGCGCTCTGAAAACGCGCATAGCGTCACCGCCGCCAGCACGATTACCGCCTGCCAGCCCCAGAAGGTGAATGACGCCAGCGCCGGGCTGAACAACCGTGCGTGGCAGGTGCGCTGCACGACGTAATAGGAGGTCGTGAACAGCGCCGAGCCGCCGAAGGCGAAGATCACCGCATTGGTATGCAGCGGGCGCAGCCTGCCGTATGATAACCAGGGCGTGAGATTCAACTCCGGCCAGATCAGTTGCGCGGCGATGATGATGGCCGCAAGAGACAGTCCGGCCTGACCGCCGCCAACGATGAGTACCGCGGGTTCGCGGTCGCTATACGCCTGGATGGCGTCGCGCTGTTCCTTCCAGTTGGTGCCGCCGAAGTTGCGCGAAAAGGCCTCGCCGGTAGGGCAGCGCTTGCCGATTTTTTCCTCGAAGCCTTTCAGCTCGTGCAGGCTGGTCATTAGCTGAAACGCCTTTGAAGGCTCATTGACCGGCAGCCTCACTACGCCAAAGCCGCGTCCGACCGCGGTCTCGAACTGGAAAATGCCCTCGATGACATCGATTCCGGCTCTCTGCACGCGACGCGGTGGTGTGCGTCCTTCGGCGATGGCAAACCCGCGTGCCTTGGCGGTTCCCTGCTTTGCCACCATCAAGGCTGCAATGTCCTTGGCGCCCTGGCTCGGCGTGATCGACCAGGTAAACGCAAGCAGGTCGCGCCAGTGACCGTCGGGTGCAAAGAGCGACGCGACAGACGTCTGGCTTTCGCTGTGCAGGGCCACGTTGAGCTGATCGAGCCATTGCCCGACAAGCGCCGCGTCGGACTGGACGGCAGTATTCTCTAAAACAATTTTATTTGCGTTATCCATCAGTTGCTCCTCACTGGGTAAGTTCACGATAAAGAATGTCCATGCTCAGACCAACGCCGTGTCCGATTGGCGCGTCAAGCGCAGCGCATTGGCCACCACCAGCAACGATGAAATCGACATGCCCAGTGCCGCGGCGAGTGGCGTGACGTGGCCCGTCAACGCCAGCGGCACGGCTATCAGGTTGTAGGCCGCCGCCCACGCCAGATTCTGATGAATCACGCGTAGCGTGCGCCGCGCCGCATGCACCGCGCCGAGCAGCGGCAGCAGCGAGCCGCCATGCAGCACCACGTCGGCGGCGGTTTGCGCCAGCGCCGTGCCGGAGGCCAGCGCGATCGACACCTGCGCCTGCGCCAGCACGGGCGCGTCGTTGACCCCATCGCCGATCATCGCCACCACCGCGCCGCTCGCTTGAAGATCGCGCACGTATTGGAGTTTGGCGGCGGGAGAAGCCGCGCCGCGCACCTCGCGGATGCCGAGTTTTTCCGCCACGCGCAGCGCGTGGACCTCGCGATCACCCGACAGCAGGCACACCGTGACGCCGCTTTCCTGCAATTCACGCACCGCGCGCCGCGCATTGGCGCGCAGCGGGTCTCCCAGGGTGAACAATGCGATCCAGCCGCGTTCATCGCCCAACACCACGCTCACCACGTCGTCGCTGATCAGCGTCACATCATCGGTCGGCGCAAGTCCGTGCAGTTCGGCGACAAATTGCACGGAGCCGATGCGCATGCGGCGGCCATCGACGATGCCTTCGATGCCATTGCCCTGGTAGTTGCGTGGTGCGGCGGCGCACGCCACCGGCGGCGCGGGCGAGTCGATGATCGCGCGCGCCACCGGATGTTCCGATGCCGCCTCGAGCGCGCGCGCGTACGCGAGACACGTGTCGCGATTCACGCCGCCCAGCGGAAATACGCCCATCAGCGTCATGCGTCCGTCGGTCAGGGTGCCGGTCTTGTCGAACACAAAATGTGTTGCGCGTGCCAGCGTTTCGAGTGCGTGGCCGCGCGTGAGCAATACGCCCGTGCGTTGCAGCGCGCCGGTGGCGGCGGTCAGCGCGGCCGGTGTCGCCAGCGCCAGCGCGCACGGACAGGTGATTACCAGCAGCGCCAGGGTTATTTCAAAAACCCTTGAATAATCAATAACATACCATACTCCCGCCGAGACGGAGGCGAGCGCCAGCAGTGCCGCGGAAAAATAACCCGCGGCGCGATCGGCGAGCGCCGCCAGGCGCGGCTTTTCGCTCAATGCGCGATCCATCAGCCGCGTGATGCTGGCGAGCGTGGTGTCGTGGCCGATTTTTTCCACCCGCATTTCGAGCACGCCCGAATAATTCACCGCGCCCGCGATCAACGGGTCGCCCTGGCGCTTGGGTATGGCGCGCGATTCGCCGGTCAATAACGATTCGTCGCACGCACTCACCCCGGAGACCACCACGCCGTCGGCGGGAATCGCCGCACCCGGCTTCACCAGCACACGGTCGCCGGGCGCGAGCAACACCACCGGCACGCTTTCGGCGGAGCCGTCGTCGCGCAGGCGCTGCGCTACCGCCGGCAGCAAGCGCGGCAGACGGTCCTGCGCGCGCGCGGCGCGGGTGCGCGCTTCGAGTTCCAGATAACGCGCCCCCAGCAACAAGAAAACGAACATCGAAACCGAGTCGAAATACACCGTGCCCGCGCCGGTGAGCGTAGCCGCGACGCTGGCGGCAAACGCCGCGACGATGCCGAGCGTGACCGGCGCATCCATGCTGATGCGGCGCGCACGCAGCCCGCGCCATGCACCGATGTAGAACGGCACAGCCGACCATGCAATTACCGGCAGCGTCAGCGCGAGGCTGGCGAACTGCATCAGCCGTTCGATATCGCGCGGCATCGCGCCGTCGGCAAGGTATACCGGCACCGCGTACATCATCACCTGCATCATGCCGAATGCCGCGACAAACAGCCGCCACAGCAGCGTGCGCCGCTCGGCGGCAAGCGCCGTTTCGGAACGTCCCGGATCGTAGAGCTGCACGCCGTAACCGAGCGTGGAAATCGCCGCGAGAATGGCGCTCAATTTGACCTTGCTGTCGTCCCAGCGCACCTGCGCGCGCCGCGCGGTGAAGTTGATCGACACCTGGCGCACGCCCTCGACGCGGCCCACGCATTGCTCGATCAGCCACAGGCACGCGGCGCAGGTCACGCCTTCAAGCAGCAACGCCGCTTCACGTTCGCCGCCGCCACACTCGCGCACATAGTCGCGTTGCACCTGCTGTAAATCGTATACGGCGTAGTGCGCGGCGGCGGCGTCGCCCGCCCTGGGCGGCAACGCCAAACGGCGCTGGTAGTACGATCCCAGTCCGCGCCCGCTGATCATACTTGCCACCGCCTGACAGCCGCGGCAACAGGTGGCGTGTTCGACGCCATCGACCAGCACCGGATAGGCACGTGCGTTTAGCGGAAGTCCGCAGTGGAAACAACCGGCGGCGTGCGCCCGCATCGCAATTTGCGCAGTGGTCATGGATGGGTAAATAAGGTTATTGGCCGTTGATACTAAAGGCCGCCGGCGTCCGCCGCTTTGACATGGATCAAACTCGGGCATCGGAAGGTACGGCAAAAGACATACAATATTCAGATGATTCCCTGGCTGGGCGCGCACGATCCGTTTCCTCCGCTGACCATGGCGCTTGCCGAGCCCAATGGCCTGCTCGCCGCCGGCGGCGGCCTGACCGCCGCGCGGCTGATCGATGCCTACCGGCGCGGCATCTTTCCGTGGTTCAGCGACGGGCAACCGGTGTTGTGGTGGAGCCCTGATCCGCGCATGGTCTTGATCCCGGCGGAATTGAGCGTGAAGCGCTCGCTGAAAAAACGCATCCGCAACGCTGAATACGAAGTGCATGTCGATACCGCGTTTGAAGCGGTGATGCGCGCCTGCGCCGCGCCGCGCGATGGCCAATCAGGCACGTGGATCACTGACGAGATGGTCGCAGCCTATACCGGGTTGCACCTGCGCGGCCTCGCGCATTCAGTGGAAACCTGGATCAACGGCGAACTCGCGGGCGGGCTTTACGGCGTGGCATTGGGCCGCATGTTCTATGGCGAATCGATGTTCACGCGCGTGACCGACGCCTCCAAGATCGCGCTCGCGCATCTCGTACGTCAACTCGAACGTTGGGATTTCGGCCTGATTGATTGCCAGATGGCCACTGGACACCTCGCCTCGCTGGGCGCGCGCGAGATCGCACGCGCCGAGTTTGTACGCCGGGTCGAAGTATTGGTAAACTTGCAGCCACCGCGAAACTGGTGCTTCGATAATGACTTATTTGAATGAGTTTCCGCTTTCGGTATTGCAGTTTTACTCGACCGCGCCGTATCCGTGCAGTTATCTGCCGGATCGCATGGCGCGCTCGCAGGTGGCCACTCCCAGCCATCTGATCGACACTTCGGTTTACAGCGAACTGGTGCGCGCGGGGTTTCGCCGCAGCGGCGCATTCACCTACCGCCCGCATTGCGACCACTGCCGCGCGTGCGTGCCGGTGCGCATCGCCGTCGATGAATTCAAGTCCAACCGCACGCAGCGGCGCACCGCCAAGCGTAACGCCGGCCTTGCCGTGCACATGCTCGAACTGAAATATCACGCCGAGCACTACGCGCTGTACCTGCGCTACCAGGCGCGGCGCCACAGCGGCGGCGGCATGGATCAGGACAGCCGCGAGCAGTACCGCCATTTTCTTTTGCAAAGCAACGTGAAATCGAAGTTGGTGGAGTTTCGCGACGAAGGCGCGCTGCGCATGGTGAGCATCATCGATCAACTCGAGGACGGCCTGTCCTCGGTCTACACGTTTTTCGATCCCGACAGGCTGAGCGAGAGCTTGGGCACCTACAACATTCTGTGGCAGATCGAACTGTGCCAGCGGCTGAAATTGCCGTATCTGTACCTCGGTTACTGGATCGCGCAAAGCCGCAAGATGGCCTACAAGGTGCAGTTCCAGCCCTTGCAGGGGCTGAGCGACGGCCGCTGGGAATCGATCAATCGCTGACTCGTGCGCATCCTGATCATCGAGGACGACCCCGGCATCGCGGGCAACTTGTACGATTATCTGGAGTCGCGCGGGCACGCCGTCGATGCCGCGCCCGACGGTATTGCCGGTTTCAATCTTGCGTCCACCGGCGATTTCGACTGCATCCTGCTCGATATCGGCCTGCCGCGCATGGATGGCCTCGCGCTGTGCTGGCGGCTGCGCAATGAGGCGCACAAGGACACGCCGGTGTTGATGATCACCGCGCGCGACACGCTCGAAGACAAACTGAAGGGCTTTGAGCATGGCGCCGACGACTATCTGGTCAAGCCGTTCGCGCTCAAAGAAGTCGAGGCGCGCCTTGATGCACTCCATCGCCGCCATGCGCACCGCGTAACCAAGCGCCCGCTTACCGCGGGTAGCATCGTGCTCGATCCACAAACCATGAGCGTGACCGCCGCCGGCAAGGTGGTGACGCTGCCGCCCAAATGCGTGCGCCTGCTGCAAGCCATCCTGGCCGAGCCCGAGCGCATCCACAGTCGAGCCGGACTTGAATCAGCCGCGTGGGGCAAGCCGCAGGACAGCAGCGACTCGTTGCGCGTGCACATGCATTTGCTGCGCCGCGCGCTCACCGAGGCCGCGGGCTACGACCCGGTGAAAACGGTGCGCGGCGCCGGTTACCGGCTGGATATCCATGACAAAAATTAACCTGCGGCTGCGGGTCGCGCTCGCGTTCACCGTGGTGTTCTCCCTGATAGTTTCGGCGCTGGGCCTCACGCTGTACCTGGCCGCCTCCGAAATGGAGGATACGATGACAGACCAATTGCTCGACGGAGAAGTCACTTACGTCATCGAGCGTTTGCGCCTCGACCCGCATATGACGCCGCCCATGAGTTCGAGCGTGAAGATCTGGATCGTGCGCACGCCCGCCGAGGCCGTTGCGCTGCCGGAATATCTGCGGGGTCAGGATGTCGGACAACGCGAAGTCTACCTTGGCAATAACGAGATACACGTAACCGTACGCGACTCAAACGGCGCGCGCATCTACGCCACCTACGACGTAAGTCTTAACGAGCAACGGCTCGAACGTTTCAAATGGCTGGTCGCGCTGTGCGTGCTCGCGGTCATTCTCATCTCGCTCACCGCCAGCTATTGGCTGTCCGGCGTACTGCTGAAACAAGTCACCGATCTCGCGCGCGCCGTAGAGCGCTTGCTGCCGGGCACGCATGCCACGCCGCTATCGCGGGCGGGACAAGAAGAGGAAGTCGCACAACTCGCCCGCGCGTTCGATGGTTACCGGCAGCGGCTGGCCGAAGTGCTGCGCCGCGAGCAGGAATTCACCGCGGATGCGAGCCACGAGTTGCGCACGCCGCTCACCGCGATACTCACCAGTTGCGAACTACTCGCGGCCGACGCGGCGCTGGCCGGGAAATCACGCGAGCGCGTCGTTCTGATCGACAGCGCGGCGCGGCGCATGAGCGCACAAATCGAATCACTGCTGTTTCTTGCGCGCGAGCAGCCGCCCGCGCAAGCGGAGCCGGTCAACGTGGCCGAATGCGCGCGCGACGCGGCCCAGTCATGCGAAGCAGACGCCAAACTGCGTGGCGTGCGCATCGATATCGGCATCGCGCCGCAAGCCAACCTCGACCTCAGCCGCGAGGCGCTGCACCTCGTGCTGTCCAATTTGCTGCGCAACGCGGTGCAACATACGCGGCAGGGCAGCGTGCGTGTCGAGTTGCGCGGCAATCGGCTGTCGGTGGCCGATACCGGCGGGGGCATCGCGCCCGAAGATCTGCCGCACGTATTCGAGCGCTACTACCGCGGCAGCGGCGGTGACAACGGCGCCGGTCTGGGCCTGGCCATCGTCAAGCGCGTTTGCGACCAGCACGGTTGGTCGATCCACGTTGACAGCCCGCCGGGGCGCGGCGCAAATTTCATAGTGACGTTTTCTGAATAAAAACTTGTTTATAAACAAACACTTATGAAATTCTCGCAATTCCCGGTCATGTTCACGAGAACTTAACAACACGCCGCCTACACTCGCCCCCGGCAATTAATCGCGCGATACCATTCGCGTCAGCGGAGTTCGTGTAATGAGAATATTCAAGGCGCGGCGTGCGCCGCTCACCGGCGCATCGGCGGCGTCAGCGGCATCGTGCCAGCGTTTTACTTTGGTGTGGCTGCTGATCGTCGCCATTTGCACTGTTTCGTTTCTAACGCGCGGCGTGCTCATGGCACGCGCGATGAAGGCGGGGCAATTCGATCTGGCAGACGCGCCGCGCGTGTTCGCCGTTGGCCTTGGATACGATCTCATCACGGCTCTGTATCTCACCGCAGCGCTCACGATTTACCTGCTGCTCGTCCCCGAGAGAATTTACAGCTGGCGCCTGCATCGCGTGGTGCTGGCTTGCTTTTCGGTGCTGTCGCTGTTCGGCCTGCTGTATCTGGGCATGGTGGAATATTTTTTCTTCGACGAATTCAATTCGCGCTTTAATTTTGTCGCGGTCGAATATCTGATTTACCCGCATGAGGTGTTCGTCAACATCTGGCAATCGTATCCGGTGGGCAAGGCGTTGACAGCCGTCGCGCTCATCACATTGATCGCCTCGCTGCTGTTGCGCCGCCGCGTAGGCGCCGCACTCGTTGCGCGCACGCCGTTGCGGCTGCGCTGCGTGCATGCCGCGCTGCTGTTGGCGCTGCTCGCGGCAAGCCATTTCATGGTTGACAACGGCACCTGGCGTTCCGATACCAACCGCGTCGCGGACGAGCTTGCCGCCAACGGGGTGTATTCGTTTTTCAGCGCCGCGATGAATAATCACCTTGATTATCCGCAGTTCTATGCCACGCTGGATGCGCAAGAAGCGATCACGCGCGCGCGCAATCTGGTGGCGCAGCCGAACACCACGTTTGTGCCCGATGCACCGCATCCGCTGGCGCGCCGCGTGAGCTACCCCGGCCCGGCGAAGCCGCTGCACGTGGTGGTGCTGATCGAGGAATCGTTGGGCGCGGAATTCGTCGGCGAGTACAGCAAGCGCCCCGGACTCACACCCAATCTGGACCGCATCGCCAATGAAAGCCTGGTGTTCACGCGCACCTACGCCAGCGGCACGCGCACGGTGCGCGGCATGGAAGCGGTCACCGCGTCGTTTCCGCCGCTGCCACCGGACTCCATCGTCAAACGCAGCCGCAACGAAGGCATGTTCAACTGGTCCACGGTGATGAGCGCGAATGGCTACACGCCCACCTTCATCTACGGCGGCTACGGCACCTTCGACAACATGAATTATTTTTTCAGCCGCAACGGCTACAAGGTGATCGACCGCACCGGCATGCCCAAGCCCGAGTTCGCCAACATCTGGGGCGTGTCGGACGTGGATTTGTTTCGCAATGCATTGAACACCTTCGATGCGCAACACCAGCGCGGCGAACGCATTTTCTCGGTGGTGATGACCACTTCCAACCACAAACCGTTTACGTTCCCGGCTGGCGTGCCCGGCGTGAAACCGCAAGGCGGCGGACGCGAGGCCGGCGCGCGTTACGCGGATCACGCGATTGGTTATTTCATCGAGGAACTGAAGAAACGCCCCTACTTCGACAACACCATGGTGGTGATCGTCGCCGACCACGGCGCGCGCGCCTATGGCCGCGCCAGCATTCCCCTGCCGACTTATGAAATACCGTTCATGGTCTACAGCCCCAAACACGTGGCGCCGCGGCGCTTTGACGGCCTCACCAGCCAGCTCGATGTCGCGCCCACGGTGCTGGGCCTGCTCAACCTCTCATACGACAGCCAGTTTTTCGGCAAGGACACGCTGATCGGCGATGCGCACAGCCGCTTCGCGGTGCTCAACCACAATCGCGATATCGCGCTGCTGCGCGACGAGCTAATGGCGCAGATCGGCTTTCGCAAATCGCGTTCGATGGTGGCGTACGACGCGGCCACGCGCAGATTGTCGCGGCTGCCGGATGACGACAACGCACTGCGCGACACGGAAGCCGTGTTCCAGATCGCCAACGAGGTGTTCAACATGCACCGCCCGCTGGCAGTGGCGCGGGCGCCGTGACCCCTGCCGTGCGGTTCTACGTCGCGCACCTGCTGCCCGCGGTGGCGGTTGCGCTGATGCTGGTATTGCTCGAACGCACGCACATCGACACGAAATTGAGCAATTGGTATTTTGACGCCGCCACGCGCGAGTTTCCATTGCGCCACAATGCGTTTCTGGATGTGGTGATGCACCACTGGGCCAAGTACCTGGTGGCGCTGGTGGCGGTGGCCGCGTTGGCCGGCTATGCGATTACCTTCATCGTGCCGCGCCTGAAAACACTGCGCCCCCTGTTTCTGTTCGTGGCACTCGGCATGATGCTCGCACCTCTCACCGTGGCCATACTCAAGTTTCTCAGCGTGCGCCATTGTCCCTGGAGCCTCGAACTCTACGGCGGCTTCGCGCCGCACATCACCCTGTTCGATTCCTTTGCCGGCAACGTGGCGCCAGGGCGTTGCTTTCCCGCCGGACACGCCTCTACCGGGTTTTGCCTGTTCGCGTTTTATTTTCTTGGGCGTGCGCTCGGCAGCCGCGTGCTTGCGCAAGCAGGCCTGGCGTTGGGACTCATTGCCGGAATCGGCCTGGGCTGGGTGCGCATCGCGCAGGGCGCGCATTTTCTCACGCACGTGTTGTGGTCCGGCGTGGTGTGCTGGATCGTGATCACCATTCTGTATGCAAGAATTGTTGGGCCGAACGCTCCGGCGTACCCGGTGCGCTTGAGTTAAATCAAGCGCTTGCGCGAAATCCGGCGTTAAATGCACACTTGGCGGCTACAACGGAGGCTCAAGTGCTGATCGGCGTCCCCAAGGAAATCAAGAACCACGAGTATCGCGTCGGTGTAACCCCCGATGGCGCGCGGGCGCTGGTCAGCGCCGGGCAAGCCGTGCGTGTGCAGGCCACGGCTGGCGCCGCGGTTGGCTTCACCGACGGCGATTATCGCGCGGCGGGCGCGGTCATCGTCGCAACGGCTGGCGAGGTCTACGCCTGCGACATGGTGATCAAGGTGAAGGAGTTGCAGGAGAGCGAATTCGCGCTTCAGCGCGCGGGGCAGATACTTTACTGCTACCAGCATTTCGCGCCCGATCCGCCGCTGCTCGACGCGGCGTTGAAGGCCGGCGTCACCGGCATCGCCTACGAGACCGTGACCGCGCCCGACGGCAGCCTGCCGCTGCTGATACCGATGTCGCAGATCGCCGGACGCCTGGCGCCGCAGGCGGGCGCTTGGGCATTGCAAATGGTCAATGAACCTTTTGGCGGCAGCGGCGTGCTGCTGGGCGGCGTGCCCGGCGTGCCACCCGCGAATGTGGTGGTGATCGGCGGCGGCATTGTGGGGTCAAGCGCTGCGCGCATCGCTCTCGGCATGGGCGCGGATGTCACGCTGGTGGATCGCAGCGCCGCCAAGCTCGCGCATCTCGAAGAAGTGTTCGGCGCACGCTTGAAGACCGCCGTATCGAACACGCACAACATCGAACGCCTGGTGGCCGCGGCCGACCTCGTGATCGGCGCGGTGTTGCTGCCCGGCAAACTCGCGCCGAGACTCATACACCGCGCGGATTTGCGCCGCATGCGGGCAGGCTCGGTGATCGTCGATGTCGCCATCGATCAGGGCGGCATCTGCGAGACCTCGCGCGCCACCTCGCACACCCATCCGGTTTACGTCGAGGAGGGCATCATTCATTACTGCGTGCCCAACATGCCCTCGGCGGTGGCGCGCACCGCCACGCTCGCGCTCACGCAAGCGACGCTGCCGTACGCGCTCGCCATCGCCAACAAGGGAATCAAACGCGCGGTCGCCGAAGACCCGGGGCTGCGCGCCGGCGTGCAAACCTGCGCGGGCCGCGTGACGCATGCCGATCTTGCGCAGGATACCGGCCGCGCGTATGTCGAACTCGATAGCGTGCTGGCTTGAATAACACGCGGTTGGCCGAGGCGATAGACGCGCAGTTGCCGCAGACGCAGTGCCGGCAATGCGGCTACAACGGCTGCCGGCCGTACGCCGAAGCGATTGTTGCGGGCGATGCGGCGATCAATCAATGTCCGCCCGGCGGCGAAGACGGCATACGCGCGCTCGCGTCGCTGTTGAAGCGTGACTACACGCCGTTGAACGTTGAATTCGGCATCACCAAGCCGACAGCGGTGGCGCTGATCGACGAGCAATGGTGCATCGGCTGCACCTTATGCATACAAGCCTGCCCGGTCGATGCCATCGCGGGTGCGGCCAAACTGATGCACACCATCATCGCGGACGAATGCACCGGCTGCGAGCTATGCATACCGCCGTGCCCGGTGGATTGCATTGATATGGTTGGCGTGGCACGCGCGCGCTCGAATTCTGAAAGTGCCGCGCATTGGCGCAAGCGTTACCTCGCGCGGGAACAACGGCTTGAAGCGGGCAAACAGTCAGCAATTATTGAATCAGCCGCGCAACGCCGCAAACGCGAAGCGCTGCAAAACGCGCTCGCTCGCGCCAAAATGCGTATTGATAAAAATATCAATAAAAACAATTAGTTAATTGACAACCCAGACTGGATTGAAGGCTTGTATGGATCGAATTTTTTCCTTGGTGCGCATGGCCGCGCATGGAAATAACCGCTGATTGACTGTCAAATAATACAAGCGCAGAATTATCTTTAATAACTCGCAGTCGTATTGGGTTTTCTTGCAGAAGTAATCGTTTAACTTCGAGGGAGATGGCCATGACAATTAGTAAGTTATTGATCGCAAGTGCATGCACCGCTGGCGGACTGCTGTTCGCTCAAGCTGCGATTTCGGCGGACCTTGGACCATTCTTCAAGGCAGAGGCCGGATTTTCCAAGGCGAGAAACGCCAATTTCCGTGACGATCAACCCAATAGCCCCAACTGTGTAATGCAACCGGCGGTTGGCGCCGTTTGCACCGGGGCTTTGAATCATCTAGGCAGCGGTTGGAACTTTGGCGTGGGTGTGGGTTACAAGTTCCCCGGCGGATTTCGCGCCGACATCAGTTACAACCATCGGGCGGGATACAATCTGAAGGGCCGTGATGAGGCCGGTACCGATTTTGATCCCAATGTAAAATCCGATGCCGTGATGCTGAACGGCGCACTCAACATGCCATTCAAACTGGGCTCAGTGCAGCCCTTCATAGGCGCGGGAATTGGACGTTCTCGCAACGACATGAAACCACTTAACTGGAACGATCCCGGCTGCTGTAGAGGAACGCTCACGGGAGGCAAGAAAACCGATACGGCATGGCAAGTTACGCTGGGCGCGGACATCGAAGTAAGCAAGGGATGGACGCTTGAAGTGAGTTACCGTTACATGGATATGGGTAAGTTCGTCAAGCAGGGCGGGCCTGATCAAGCCGGGTTGTTCGGAACAGGCGTGACCGGACCCATGTCTGGCAAGCTAAGGTCAAACGAAATTAACGTCGGATTTAGCCTGCCGTTTTAGGAAACCGCAGCATGTTGCGGTCGATGCACTCTGCCGCGACAACACCATTGTCAGGCGCATTAAGGCGAATTCGCTAGCGCCTTATCAAACCCTTGAGCGAGTCAAACAATCCGCCGCCGGCCGGTGGTTGCGCGGGCTGAATCGACTGTTGCGGCGCGAGTTTTTGTTGCGATGATTCATCAAAGCCTCTGGCGCCGCCGATGGATGTTGGCGCACCTGCCGTCGGAGGCGCAGCCCCCCCCGCTACCATAGTAATCGCAGGCTCCTGCCCCTGCGGTAATTTATCCACTCGCGGTGTCAGCACGTCGCCGAGTTTTTGCAATCGATCCGCGGGCGATGGATGCGTCTTGAACAAAAAAGCAACCCCCGCATCGTCGCGGTTAACATTGAGTTTGTGCAGCACCTCGACCAATCCAAATGCGTTGTAGCCTGCACGCGCCGCAAGTATCACGCCTACCGCATCCGCCTCGAATTCAGCGCTCTGATCCAGCCCCTTGGTGAACATTTCCTTGAACGTATTGAGCAATGCTTGGCTTAACTGGTTGTTGCTGCTTCTAGCGGTCGCGAGATTGGCCACCCCGGACAACGCGGCCTGCTTTTGCATGACCGTCACGTGGTGGCGCTTGATGACATGCGCTATTTCGTGGCCAAGCACGCCGGCGAGCTGCGCCTCGTTATCGAGTATGTCGTAGAGTCCGCGCGTAATCAGGATAATGCCGCCGGGCATCGCCATTGCATTGACGTTGGCGGCATTGGCCACGCCAAAGCGCCAGGGCAGATCAGGGCGTTCGCTTTGCGAGGCTATCCAGCGGCCGACTCGATTCACGTATGCTTGCACATTGGCATCATCCACCAATTGCACCGCGCCCAGCATGCGCCCCGCGAGGTCGCGGCCAATTTCAATTTCTTCCTTCTCGCTGATTCCGGTGGCCGCGGTGCCCAGACTCTTTGCGCCGGAAAATACCCTGCCCAGATCAATTTGCGCCCATGCCGCGCTGCTGACCAGTGTGAATACAAGAGGCAGTAATAATCGACGTATGCTCATGGCTGTCTCCTAATAAGGAACTCTGGATGATTGGAGGCTCTTGGAACTGGCAAATGCCTCGCCATCCGATTTTTCCGCTTTGTAGCCATCAAGCACCGCAAGTTGCGCCGCACTCACTGCACCGCCACCCAGTGCGCTGTTGATGGTCTCTTCGTCAAAACCACGAATGCCGATGGTGGTCGTTGACTGCGCGCTAGAGCGCCGCGCAAAAGGATTAAAGCCGCCTGAACTGCTGCTGGTTGGCGCAGCCGACGCAGATGCCTCGCCATAGCTCACATTGGTCGACAGCGTCCAGCCGGTTCCGGCAGCGGTCTTGACATTGAGCCAGGCACCTTGCTTGCCGACTTGCTCGCCGGATGTGCCGCTCCTCAATTGCGCCACAACCTTCGAGCCCGAACGCGCTTCGGAATAGAGCGGGCTATCGCGGGAAATGGTGATGGGGTTGGCCAAGACCGACGATACGGCCAGGATCAGAGCAAGCCCCACGATGTTGCGTAAATGGGATAGCTTCATGTGCCGACTCCTGCGTCCAAGTAGAGACTGTGATTATATAATGTTTCAAAATTGCAAACACAAGAACAATCAAACGGATAAATTTCAATGAACCCCGCCAAACGCCACGCCATTTTCGAGCGTTTCCAGAAAGCCAACCCGGAACCGCGCGGCGAGCTTCATTACTCTACGCCGTTTGAGCTGCTGGTGGCGGTGATTCTGTCTGCCCAGGCCACGGATAAAAGCGTGAATCTGGCCACGGATCAGCTTTACAAACGCGCGAACACGCCCAAAAGCATACTTGCGTTGGGCCAAGCCGGGCTGGAGCGCTATGTGAAATCGATCGGGCTTTACCGCGCCAAGGCGAAGAACATCCTCGCCACCTGCCGTCTGCTACTTGAAAACCACGGCGGGGAGGTGCCGTCCAGCCGTG
>CAMDLH010000030.1 GCA_945901405.1 Bordetella parapertussis
GGGCTTGCCATCTGCGCCGTGCCAGTTGAACCAACTACACACCAGACGGGCCAATGCGCCTCGTGATAGATTCGCTGTAGTGCGCACCGCCTCGCTGATGCGCGCTAGAATCTCATCGTTGAAGTCTCTGCCAGCAATGACCATGCCGCACAGAATAGCGGAAAAATTTCTGCTTGTCCAGCATGATTACCAGTTAGCCCGCAAGCGGGGCGAGGGGATGAGCTTGGTGGCTTACTTACGTTTTACCAATCCAATGCATCTTTCCACTTCGCCCGCACTTCATCCTGCAACGACTTACTCGCTTCCGCCACTTCTGGAAACGTCTTCAAGAAATCATAAGGCCGGCACGCGTCGATCACCGCCTTGGATGTCAGCGGCGCATCGTAGCGATAAGCGATCGACATTGGATCGTTTTTCGATCCCATGCCGCGCTTGATGATGTCGATATCGATTTCCGGATCGGTGCGCGTGGCGATGGCCCACATCACCTCCTGCAAATTCGACGGATCGATGTCTTCATCCACCACCACCGAGTAACGCGACATGTAGGCACCGACGCCACACTGACTCAAGATGTGCCCGGCCTGCCGCGCGTGGCCCGCGTAACGCTGCTTGATCGCCACTACGTTGAACATGCGCGCGCCGCCGATTTCGTGCGCCCACAAGTTCGCCACGTCGGGCACGCCCGCTGCAACGAGCGCGTCGAGCAGCAACGCCGAGCGCATCACCGCCTTGGAATAGGAATAATCGTTGGGTGGTTTCGCCGGCGGACTGCCGACGATGATGGGGTTGTTTCTGAAATAAACGCGTTCGATCTTCACCGCTGGCGCGGTCGCCGCCTTGCCGGGGTAGTAGCCGTGAAATTCGCCGAACGGCCCCTCGATGCGTTCGTCGCCCGGATGCGCCCAGCCTTCGAGCACGATTTCCGCGCCACTCGGAAACGGCAGGCCGGTGACTTCGCCGCGCACCACCGACACCGGCTCGCCAAGAATCGCGCCGATGTAGTTGTATTCGCACATGCCATACGGCACTTCGATGCCTGATATCAGATAACCCAGCGGATCGGCGCCACACACAATCGCAACCGGAAACGGCTTGCCGGCCTTCATGTGTTTATCGTATTGCTGCGCGCCGTGTTTGCCGGGAATCATGTCCAGCCCCACGGTGTTGCGGTCGTGCATCTGCACGCGGTAAGTGCCGACGTTGACCCAGTCGCTGTCGCTTTCAAGATCGCGCGTCACCACCATGCAGCCGGTGCCGATGTAACGCCCGCCGTCTTTCTCGTGCCACAGCGGCGCGGGAAACGTATTCAAATCGACGGCATCGCCCGATTGAATGTTCTCGAACACCGGGCCTTTTTCAACGATCACCGGCTCGAACTTGGGCGCCGCGGCCTGCCATGTTTTCGGCAGCCCGCGCAGCTTGTGCACCAGCGCGGCGTGGGTATTGATTTCACCCAGACGCAGCAGACTCGACAAACGCGCGGGGCTTGCCGTGCTGCAAGTCAGCACGCGAAAACCATTCGCATAACCCTTGATGTCGTCGAACAACAGCGCGGGGGCTGAATCAATTTTTACATTTAGCTCACTAATCGCACCGAGTTCGAGATTCCAGTCGGCGCCACGCACGTCTTTTAACTCGCCGAGATTGCGCGCGGTGGCTAGCCAGGCGCGCAGATCAAGCGGATTGCCTTCAGCGCTGCATTTCATGATTCATCCTCGGCCTGCATCCAGGTTGGAATATCCCGCCGTGCGTGCAAAACCCGCCATACATCAATGTGATCGTCGCGTTCGACATAAAACACCAGATAGGGATATCGCTTCAAGGCGCGGTGGCGTAATGCCGGAATGTCCAGTTCATGTGCGTAGCGTGTAGACCCGGCTTGCGGTTGGCGGCCGATGTGTGTGTAGGCCTGCTTCAGCGCCTCAATAAATCCAAGCGCGGCTTTTTCCGCATGCTCGCCCAGATAATAGTCGATAGCCGCATTGACATCACGATGGGCGCTGTCTCGCGGAATGACCGGTTTTTGCTTCACCTATGCACGCGGCGGCGCACGCGATCTTGCAACGAATCGAAGTAGGTGCGATCCGCCTTCGCACCCGCCGGCGACGCCGCGCCTTCGAGCAACAAACCGCGCAGCCGAGCACGATCCTGATCGCGGCGAATCAACTCGCGCAAATATTCACTGCTGGTGCCGTAACCCCGGCTGGCGACCTGCTCGTCCACGAAGGACTTGAGAGAATCGGGCAGGGAAATATTCATGGTACTCATGATGCAAGCCTATGCGGATTGGCAAAATTTGGCAAGGGCGCTTCGGGTGAAATTAATTAAGTATTTGTTTTTAATGCATTTTTTGATGCAGCCAACTTTACTGCTTTGATGATTTCAGGATACGCCGCGCAGCGGCACAGATTGCCGGACAGGTAGTGGCGGATGTCATCCTCGGACGGATCGGGATGCTCATCGAGCAATTGCCGCGTCATCAAAATAAAGCCGGGCGTGCAATAGCCGCACTGAAACGCGCCGCATTCGATAAAAGCTTCTTGCACCGCGTCGAGTTTACCGTCAGGCGAATTTTCGATCGTGCGCACGTCTGCGCCGTCGGCGAATGCCGCAAGATACAGGCATCCCGACACCGCCGTGCCGTTGACCAGCACCGTGCAACAACCACACAAACCCTGCGCGCAACTCTCGCGCGCGCCGGTGAGACCGCGCTCTTGCAGCACCTCGACCAAGTGCTGGTGCGTGCCGATTTGCGCGGTGACGGGTTCGCCGTTGAGGGTGAAGTTGATGGTGCGGGTATTCATAAGGTCAAAACCATTTCGACGCAGATTCACGCAGATTTACGCGGATCATTCGGCGGTACTCCAAGCGTCGCTGACGGAGCACACATCAGTGCAAACCTTCAAAGAATAATCTGCGTTCATCTGCGTTTATCCGTGTCAAATGTCTTTCAAGGGGTTGCCCGCCTTCACACGCAACCCACGAAAAACCGCCTCTGCCGTCAGCGGCAAACTTGTCAGCCGCACGCCCACCGCGTCATCAATCGCATTCGCAATCGCGGGCGATACGCCAAACGTGCCGCTCTCACCCACGCCCTTGGCGCCGAAGGGGCCGTTTCTCTGGTTGCCATCTACCGCTTCGTTTTCCATCGGTGGAATGTCGCGTATGCCCGGTATCTTGTAATCGGCAAGCGAGGCGTTGATGCATTGCCCGGCGGAAAAATCCATTTTCTCCGACAGTGTGAAGCCCAGTTGCATTACCGTCGCGCCGGAAATCTGTGTTTCGACGATGGCCGGGTTGATCGATTTGCCCACATCCACCAGATTCACCAGGCGCGTCACCTTGAATTCGCCGGTTTCGGTATCGACTTCAACCTCTGCACCAGTGGCGCCGATCATCCAGAACGGCGTCGCGTTTTTGCTCTGGCCATTGGCGTCCGGCGGCGTGTAGGGTGGAATGAAGCTGCCCACGCCGACGATGTTGCCGGCCAGCATGCCGTACTTCTTGCGGAAAATATCCGGGATGGGCGTGGTTTCCGCCGCCAGCCCCACCTCGCGCGCCAGCGCAATCAACTTGTCGCGCGCGTCCTCGGCGGCGTTTTTCACCGCGTGACCCATGTGAAAAGTGGAGCGCGAACCAAGTGTCGCCATGTCGTACGGCGTGACATCGGTGTCGGGATGCACCACGGTGATTTTCTCGATGGGCACGCCCATCACCTCGGACACCATCTGCGCCATCGCGGTGTCCGACCCCTGCCCCATGTCCACCGTGCTCGAATACAGACTGCAACTGCCGTCGGCGGCAAGGTTGACTATCGCCATCGAGGTCGTCGGCGAAATGCTTGCCTTGAAGCCGATGGCAAGACCGCGCCCGCGTTTGATCGTGCCGCTGCCGCGGTCGAATGACTTGGCCCACTGCATGCGCTCCGCGAGCCGTTCGAGCACCAGATCGAGCGCCGCGTCGTGCATCGGCGTGCCGGTGGCTTGCGGGCGGCCTTCGCGCAGCAGATTCTTGTGGCGTATTGCGAGCGGATCGATGTTCAACGCGCGCGCGATCATGTCGGTGTGACTCTCGTACGCCCACACCAGTTGCGGAATGCCGAAACCGCGCAGCGCCCCCGCCGGCGGCAGATGGGTGTAGAGCGCATACGAATCGATATGCACGTTGTCGATGTCGTAAGGCCCCGCGGCAGTGAAGCCTGATTTCTGCGTCACGCGCGGGCCGATATCCGCATACGCGCCGCCGTTCCACCACACCTCGCATTCGCGCGCGGTGATTTTGCCATCCTTGGTTACGCCGCTTTTTATACGCAAAGTCGTGGCGTGCTTGGTAATCATGGTGAATTGCTCTTCCATCGTCAGCGCGTATTTCACCGGCCGCTTGGCGAGCATGGCGCAGGCGGCGGCGAGCGCCTCGCTCTTGACATACACCTTGGCGCCGAAACCGCCGCCCAGATACGGCACCTTCACCCGCACCTTGTTGTCCGGCCAGCCGAAGAGCCGCGCGATCTCGGTGCGCACGAATGACGGGCTTTGCGTGGAGCTGTGCAACAGTAACGCATTGTCCGATGGCACCGCAACCGTGGCGAACGCCTCCAGCGGCAAATGCAACACCTGCTGCGTGCGGAAGGTATGCTCGAACACGTGATCGGCCTCGGCGAACGCCTTGTTCACGTCGCCGCGGCGCAAATGAAAATCCAGCGCGATGTTGGTATCGCGCTTGTCTTTCAGGTATTTGAGATCGGCGAATGTGCCCGCCGGTTTCAGCACGTCGTGCACCACGGCCTTCGAGGTCATCGCCTCGACTTCATCGTACACCGCGGGCAGCTCATCGTATTCGGCAATGATGCTTTGCGCGGCGGCTTCGGCCACGTGCACATCCGCCGCCAACACCACCGCCACCGGCTCGCCGGCGTAGCGCACCTTGTCGATGGCGAGTATTGGTTGATCGTGAAACGCCGGGCCGTAGTACGGCTCAGCGATCAACTTGCGGATGTCCGCGCCGGTATACACCGCGAACACGCCGGGCACGGCGCGCGCGGCGGTCGTGTCGATGTTACGGATGCGCGCATGCGCCAGCGTCGCGCGAAACACTTTCGCGTGCAGCATGCCCGGCACGGCGAGGTTGTGTACGTATTCGGCGCGGCCGGTGACCTTGGCGTGCGCTTCCAGGCGCGGCACGGAGCGGCCAACAGCGGCAGTGGGGCTTCTCGAAGTCATTACAAAATATCGTTTAAAAACAAATACTTACATATACATCACAATTAACCATCCAGCGCCGCGCGCAGCGCACGCACGGCATACACGCGCAGCAACTCGCGCTTGTAGGCGGACGAGCCGCGCGTGTCCGCCGCGAGTTCCACTTCGCTGGCCGCGGCCTCGCCGCAGCGTTCGAGCACGGCGGCGCTTGGCGCATCACCGTGCTGCGCGCCGCGCAATTCTTTTTCCGCCGCCGTCAGCCGCACCGGCTTGTCGGTGGCCGCGCTCACCACCATGCGCACATCGGTGACCACATTCGCTTGGCACTTCACCGACACCGCCACGCCCAGCGTCGGCCAATCGTCCGCGCAGCGCGTGGTGACCTTGAAATAGGCCGCGCGCCAGCCGGCCTGCGGCGGCACGATCACCTCGGCGATGAGTTCGCCTTTGGCAAGCGCGGTTTCGTAGTAGCCGGTATAAAGATCGCCCACGGCGCGCGTGCCCTCGCCCGCTGCCTTTACTGTCACTATGTGCGCGCCCAGCGCGGTGAGCACCGGCGGCAAATCCATGTGCGGATCGCCATGCGCCAGCGCGCCGCCCAGCGTGGCGACGTTGCGCACACGCACGTTGGCAAGCGTCTTCAACGTTTGAATAATCACCGGCGTAGCACCTTGCACCGCAGCCGAACGCGCCAATGAAGACAGCGTGGCCAGCGCGCCGATACGCAAGCCCCCATCGTTCGTAACCTCAATCGCGGCGTAGCGCGCTTCCACGCGGCGCAGACTCACCAGCCGCCGCGGCTGGAACACGCCGGCTTTCATCATCAGCATCAGCGCCGTGCCGCCGGCGATGGCGCGCGGGGAATCACCCGAGGAATCATCGCCAGCGCAAAGCGCCACGGCTTCGCGCAGCGTGCGCGGCTCGGCAAGCTCGAACGGCGTCATACGATTGCCGCGCCAGAATAACCACTGAAGAAAACTGTATGCACGCCGACTGCCCTGGTTGCCTGACTGTAAAAGCGGCTTATTCTAACGGCGGGTAGCGGGAAAAGCGAACCGGCAAGCGTACGAAAAAATCCCCCGCGGCTTTCACGGCGGGGGATCTTATTCCAGGCGGCCATGATGCCGCGCCCGGATTGAATTCAGTCGGCGTACTGCCCCGCCTTCTTGATGACCGGCCCCCATTTGTCGATCTCGGCTTTCAGATGTGCCGCGAGCGATGCGGGCGTGGTCTTGTCCGCGCTCACCGGTTCCGCGCCCAGTTTTGCCAGCGCCTCCTTGAAGCCCGGATCTCTTACCGCCGCAACAAGCGCGGCGTTGAGCTTGTCGAGCGCGGCTTTCGGCGTGCCCTTGGGTGCATAGACCCCGTGCCACACCACGACTTCAAAACCCTTGAGACCCTGCTCCTGCAATGTCGGCAAATCCTTCAACGAAGGCACGCGCGCGCTCGATGTCACGCCAAACGCTTTTACCGTGCCGCCCTGTATTTGCGAAGTGGTGTTGGTGGTCTGATCGCACATGAAATCGATCTGTCCGCCGATCAGTTCCGCCATCGCCGGCGCGGTGCCTTTGTAGGAAACCGCCTGAACACTCGTCTCCACCGCGCTCATGAAGAGCAGACCGCATAGATGCGAGGCCGCGCCCAGCCCGGCGTTGCCGTACGTCAACTTGTCTTTGTTTGCTTTCAGGTACGTCAAAAACTCCTTGAAATTGTTCGCGGGCAGTTTCTTCGCGCCCAGCAGCGTCATGGGCACATCGGCGACCTGCCCGATGTATTCAAAATCCGTCAGCGGATTGAACGGCAGCTTGCGGTACAGCGCCGGCGCGGTGGACATACCGATATTATGCAGCAATATGGTGTATCCGTCGGGCTTGGCCTTTGCGACCTTGTTGACGCCTATGGTGCCGCCAGCGCCGACTGAGTTGTCAATGATGACTTGTTGCTTGAGCGTCTTGCTCATCAACTGGCCGAGGTGCCGCCCGACCGTATCCGTCGGCCCGCCCGCCGCGAACGGCACTATCATCATAATCTGCCTGCTCGGAAAATCCTGTGCCATAGCGCTGATGGCCGACAGCAAAAAAACCGCGAGTAGCGTAAAAATTCGTACGCTCATCACAATCTCCTTCTCGAAAATTTCTAGCGTTGATGAAGTTTACCCCTGCCGCGTCAACAGCCATGCCCGATAATCTAAAACACAGCGCACGGCTTGATCTGCGTCAAAATTCAGTGCGCATTAAGGTTTTACCTTCGGCCGCGCACGGCGCAGCACGCGTACCCACCGCCGCATCGGACAGCAAGTAATTGTTTTTATTGACTTTTTACACATGGCGAAAATTAACGCGGACGTGTTGCCGCGCGTGCGCCGCCGCCGCGTGCTTCGTTCCAGCGGCTATTACCACGAGAATCACCGCGCGACTCGTTGCTCCAGCGGCTGGCGCCGGCGGGTGCGCCGGTGCGCGCGCCGTTGCGTTCATTGCCGCCACGTCCACGCACATCGGGCTTGCGGCGCGGGCCGGGCGAATGATGACTGCGCAACGGCAGCTTCGGCTCGAGACCCGCCACTACGTGCGCGGCGATGGCGTGGCCGGTGTAACGCTCGATCTGTTTCAGTTCACGTCCGTCTTCCGGGCCGGCGAATGAAATCGCGATGCCCGCCGCGCCCGCGCGGCCGGTGCGGCCGATACGGTGCACGTAGTCTTCGGCGACTTTCGGCAGATCGTAATTGATGACATGCGAAATCGTGGTGACATCGATGCCGCGCGCGGCGACATCGGTGGCGACCAGCACGCGCACATTGCCGCTGCGCAGCCGCGTCAACGTGCGATTGCGCTGATTCTGGTTCATGTTGCCGTGCAGTGCCGCCGCGGAGTGGCCGTCGTCGGTGAGACGCAACGCGAGACGATCCGCGCCGCGCTTGGTGGCGGTGAACACGATGACCTGGTTGATATCCGCGTCACGCAGTAGATGGTCAAGCAGACGCGACTTGTGGCCGCCGTCATCGACATGATGCAGACGTTGTTCGATATTGACGTGACGCTCGCGTTGCGCGGCGACTTCGATCAGCATCGGATCGCGCAGCAGGCGTTTGCCCAGTTGCGCAATGCCACCGTCGAGTGTCGCCGAGAACATCAGCGTCTGGCGCGTGGCGGGTGTCGCCGCGGCGATGCTTTCCACCGGCTTGATGAAGCCCATGTCGAGCATGCGGTCGGCTTCGTCGAGCACCAGCATTTCAAGGCGCGAGAAATCAACCTTGCCCTGCTGCATGAAGTCGATCAAGCGGCCCGGTGTTGCAACGAGGATGTCGAGCGGCTGCTCAAGCAGACGGCGTTGCTTGAGATAAGGCATGCCGCCCAGCACGGTGCCGGTGCGCATGCGGCGCAAAAATTTGCAGTATTTATCAACGGCGGCGGTGACTTGCAGCGCGAGTTCGCGCGTCGGGGTCAGCACCAGCACGCGCGGACCGCGGCCCGGTTTCGCGGGCGCTTCGGCAAGCTTTTGCAGCGCGGGCAACACGAACGCGGCGGTCTTGCCCGTGCCAGTGGGCGCGGAAACCATCAGGTCGCGGCCTGCGATCGCTTCGGGGATCGCCTTGGCTTGCACGGGCGTGGGTACGGTATATCCGGCGGCAGTCAGCGCTTGCAGGATGGCGGGATTCAGATTCAATAGATCAAAGGACATCGTTTACCTTCACAATAGGCAATGCAAAAAAAGCAAAACGCGCAAGGCAGAATGGCGTCCCGATATGGAGGAACGCAGAGACGTGACTCACGCACGGGTTGTCGCTAACCGTGCAGAGAGCAGCTCTTGGGAACCAGCTGAAATCAGAAGGGGGTCAGGGACAGGGTGGAACTAAACCTCTGTGCTTTATCGCCGCCGACTGGGCCGGGACTGGCTTGAAAGCGCGAGGACTATACCTGTAACGCGCCAAAATTGCGAGCTTTTTTTGCAGCGCATCAATTTATGCCGTTTTCTGCTATCAACGGCAGGTTTTATTGTAAATTCAATCATGTAGAACACCCGCCATGCTACAATCGCGCCCTTTTTGAAAGTCGGGCCAAAGCCATGCGTGCAATACGAAATATCGCCATTATCGCCCACGTTGATCACGGTAAAACCACGCTGGTCGACAAGCTCCTGCGTCAGTCAGGCACTTTTGCGGCGCACCAACACATCGAAGAACGTGTGATGGACAGCAACGACATCGAAAAAGAGCGCGGCATCACCATCCTCGCCAAGTACTGCGCCGTCACCTGGCAGGGCTCGCACATCAACATCGTCGATACCCCCGGCCATGCGGATTTCGGCGGCGAAGTCGAGCGCGTGTTGTCGATGGTCGATAGCGTGTTATTGCTGGTGGATGCGGTCGAAGGCCCGATGCCGCAAACGCGTTTCGTCACGCGCAAGGCGCTGGCGCTAGGCTTGAAACCCATCGTAGTGGTCAATAAAGTAGACCGGCCCGGCGCGCGTCCCGACTGGGTGGTGGATCACACCTTTGATTTGTTCGACAAACTGGGCGCGACCGAAGAGCAGCTTGATTTCCCCATCGTCTACGCCTCCGCGTTGGAGGGCTGGGCGACCACCGATCTCGACAAAAAGAGCGACGACCTGGCGCCGCTGTTTCAGGCGATCCTCGATAACGTACCCGTGCGCGCCGACGATCCGGACGGCCCGCTGCAACTGCAAATCTGCTCGCTCGATTATTCGAGCTACGTCGGGCGTATCGGCATCGGCCGTATCACGCGCGGACGTATCCGCCCCGGTCAGCAGGTGATGGTCATGCGCGGCCCGGAAGATGCCGCGCCCAAACTTGCGAAAGTGGGGCAATTACTTGTTTTTAAAGGACTAGATAGAACGATGGCGGAAGAGGCGCAAGCCGGCGACATCGTGCTGGTCAACGGCATCGAAGAAGTCGGCATCGGCGTCACTATCACCGACGTTGAAAACGCAGAGGCCCTGCCGCTGCTGAAAGTGGACGAGCCCACGCTGACGATGAATTTTCAGGTCAATACCTCGCCGCTCGCGGGCAAGGAAGGCAAATACGTCACCAGCCGCCAGATCCGCGAACGTCTTCAACGCGAGCTCATGGGTAACGTCGCGCTCAAAGTGGCGGAGACCGCCGACGCCGACATCTTTGAAGTATCGGGGCGCGGCGAACTGCATCTGACGATTCTGCTGGAAAACATGCGCCGCGAAGGCTACGAGCTCGCGGTGTCGCGTCCGCGCGTGATCATCAAGGAAGTGAATGGTCAAAAGCACGAGCCGTACGAAATGCTCACCGTCGATTGCGAGGACGCCAATCAAGGCGCGGTGATGGAAGCGCTGGGCATGCGTAAGGGCGATCTGCAGGACATGCAATCCGACGGCAAGGGCCGCACGCGTCTGGACTACCGTATCCCCGCGCGCGGGCTGATCGGCTTTCAATCGGAATTTCTCACCATGACGCGCGGCACCGGACTCATGAGCCATGTGTTCGACGACTACGGCCCGATGAAACCCGACATGGATGAACGCCGCAACGGCGTGCTGATCTCTGCCGAGAACGGCCCGGCGGTCGCCTACGCGCTGTGGAAGTTGCAGGAGCGCGGCAAAATGTTCGCCAGCCCCGGCGATCCGCTGTACGAAGGCATTGTCATCGGTGTTCATAACCGCGACAACGACCTGGTGGTCAATCCGATCAAGGGCAAACAGTTGACCAACGTGCGCTCCTCGGGCACCGATGAAGCCGTGCGTCTCACGCCGCCGATACAAGTGACGCTCGAATCCGCGATTGAATTCATCGCGGATGATGAGTTGGTGGAAATCACGCCCAAGTCGATCCGCATCCGCAAGCGCTTTTTGCTGGAGCATGAGAGGAAGCGCGCCTCGCGCGCGGCAGCGTAATTCATCGCATGACGCGCGGCCCCGAACACGCCGCCGCGGCGGATTTGAGGTATGATTTGCACACCTGCGAATTCCCTCAAAACGACAGCGAATAACATGGAAATCAGCACCGCCTCGTTCGACATTGTCACGGCTGTTACCGTCAAGGGCCGTGTTGACAGCACCACCGCCGACAAGCTGCGTGACACTCTTTCCGGCATCATCCAGTCGGGCGCCGCGCGCCTGGTAATCGACCTTAAGGATGTCGCCTACATCAGCAGCGCCGGTTTTCGCACGCTGCTCATCACCGCGCGTTCGGTGGAGCAGGCCAAGGGCAAACTTGCCCTGTGCGGCGTGGGCGGCGAAGTCAAGCGCCTGTTCGACATTGCTTCGTTCACGGAACTGTTCACCATACTGCCCAATCGCGACGACGCCGTGGCGGCGGCGCGCGCGTAGCCGCTTACAGCAGCCCGCCCGCGCTTCACACTAAGCGCATACCCCGTGAAGCGCCCCGCCGACCTCATCTACGGCGTAGATGAAAAGCCGCCGCTGGCGGTCACGGTTTTCAACGGCATCCAGCATGTCGGCGTAATTGCAATCAACCTGATTTATCCGCTGGTGATTTTCAAGCTGGCGGGCGTGTCCGTTACAGCCACCATCGAGCTGCTGTCGGTGGGGCTGGTTGTGCTGGGTATCGGCGCGTTTTTACAGTCCTCGCGCGCGAGCCCGGCGGGCTGCGGCTTCATGTGCCCCAGCACGCCCACCGCGACTTATTTCAGCGCCTCGGTATTGGCGGTAAAAGCCGGCGGCCTGCCGCTGTTGTTCGGCATGACGTTGTTCGCCGGTTTGCTCGAAGCCGTGATATCGCGCGCGCTGTCACGGCTGCGCGCGTTTTTGCCGACCGAGCTCTCCGGCTTGGTGGTATTCATGATCGGCATCACCGCCGGCATGGCTGGCGTAGGCATGATGTTCGGCACGGATGCGCCGGCGGTGCACGGCGAGGAATGGCTGGTCGCGAGCCTCACCCTGGGTGTCATGGTCGCGCTCAACGTCTGGGGCAAGGGCGCGGCAAAAATGTTGTGCGCGCTGATCGGTCTGGCCGCGGGCTACGCCGCCGCGGGCATGCTGGGCCTGTTAGATGCGGCGCAGAGCGCAAGCCTCGCGGCCGCACCGTGGATCGCGTTACCCACGTTAAAGCATGCGAGCTGGTCGTTCGACATCACCATTGCCGCGGCCTTCGCCATCGCAAGCCTGGCCGCCGCGATGAAAGCCGCGGGCACCATCACCATGTGCCAGCGCATGAACGACGCCGACTGGGTGCGCCCCGAACCGCGCTCGGTTTCGCGCGGCGTGCTTGGTGACGGCATCACCACCGCGCTGGCGGGTTTGGCGGGCGGTGTCGGTACCAACACCGCAACGCCCTCGGTGGGTGTGGCAGCCGCCACCGGCATCGCCAGCCGCCACGTCGCCTACGCCGTGGGCATGATTTTTATCGGGCTTGGTTTTCTGCCCAAGGTGGCGGCAACACTTGCCATCATGCCGCGCGCGGTGATGGCCGCGGGCTTGTTGTTCGCCGCGTGTTTCATTCTCATCAACGGCTTGCAGGTGATGACTTCACGCCTGCTCGACATCCGCCGCACGCTCACCATCGGACTGGCGATCGTCGCTGGCATGGCAGTCGATATTTTCCCAGCCATCGCAAAAGGCGCGCCGGAGGCAGTTGCCCCCCTGGTGGGGTCGTCGCTGGCGTTCGCGACCGTGATTGCGCTCACATTGAACCTGTTGTTTCGCATCGGCGTCAAGAAAACCGTGACGCTGAAAGTGGAACGCGATTCGGCGGGCAGCGTCAACATCAGCGACTTTCTGCGCGAGAACGGCGCGAAATGGGGCGCGCGGCCGGAGATCATCGCGCGCGCGAGTTTCGCCGCCAATCAACTGATCGAGGCCGTGGCGGAAAACTGCTGGACCGCCGGGCCGCTGACGCTGGAAGCGAGCTTCGATGAATTCAATCTAATCGTACATGCAAGCTATCCCGGCACGCAAATGACGTTCCCCGAAAAACGCCCGGCCAACAGCGAAATTATCGAGTCGAAAGACGGCATGGCGCGTCTGGCCGGGTTCATGTTGCGCCACAACGCCGACCGCATCCGCTCCGAATCGCGCGGCGAACACGCGCACATTTGGTTTAATTTTGATCACTGATTTACGGTCGCGCCGGTGATGACAAAACCGCCAAAATTGCCGCATACTCCGCATCCACGATACAAGAATACAAACCGCTGATGCCCAACCACAAACCCGCCGCCACGCCGGAATCCGGCGCCACGATTATCAGCACCCGCGGCAAGGATGACGCCACGATCCTCGCCAGCCAGACCTCACTCGGCCATTCGCTGCCGGGGCGCGCGGTCGGCGGGGTTGCCGTCGGCCTTGAGACGGTGCCGGCGCGCGAGGTGGGCCGCTACCAGATCCTCGCCAAGCTGGGCGAAGGCGCGATGGCCACCGTCTACAAGGCGTTCGATCCCAGCATCAACCGCCCGCTGGTGATCAAGTTCCTGCACGCCAATATGTGCGCCACCGAGGAGTACCGCCAGCGCTTTTTGCGCGAGGCCAAGGCCGCGGGCATGCTGGCGCACCCGAATATCGTCACCATTTTCGACGTGGGCGAGATCGAGAGCCGCCCCTACATCGCGATGGAGTTGCTCGACGGCGGCCCGCTCGACGAGATGATTCCGAAGAGCACGGAGTTGCCGCTGCGCGACGCGCTGGTGCTCGCCATCCAGATCGCCAACGCGCTCGACTACGCGCACAGCAAGGGAATTTTCCACCGCGACGTGAAGCCGGCGAACATCATTCGCCTGTCCGGCGGCAAAACCATCAAGCTGGTTGATTTCGGCATCGCGCATGTCGCCGCGGGCGATTCGATGGATGCCACCAGCGCGGGCACCATCATGGGCACGCCGCACTACATGTCGCCGGAGCAGGCGCGCGGCGAAAAAATCGACGCGCGCTCCGACTTGTGGGCGGTGGGTGTCATCCTCTATCAACTGCTCACCGGGAAGCGGCCATTTAACGCGGAAAGCATCGCAACACTGTTGCTGCGCATCACGCAGGACGCGCCCCAGCCCATCGGCGAGTTACGCGCGGAAATTCCGGCGAGCCTGCGGCGCGTGATCGCGCGTTGCCTGAACAAGCAGCCCGACAAACGCTTCCAGAGCGGCGCTGAACTTTCCGAGGCGCTCACGCGCGTGCTGCAACAGGTCGACCCGGCGCAGGGTACGGGCCGCTCCAAGCGCCGCGGCTTGCAACTGAAGACCAGGCTCGCGCTCGCCATGGCCGCGATCGTGGTGGTGACGATGACGGTGACCTCGCTGTATGTCACGCACCGGCAGTATCAGGCGATGCTGACCCAGACTATCGATCAGGGCGCGTCGCTGGCGAAACTGATCGCGGTGGAAAACGCGCACCAGACCTTGTCCGAGGACTGGGTGGGCATCGACGTGTCGGTGCAGGCCATCGCGAAAGCGCTGGATGCGCGCGGCCTGTCGCTGATGGACATCAAGAATACGGTGCGCGTGAGTACCGATGCCGCGGCCGTCGGCAAACCGCATCAGGCGATCAGCGGTGAGCCAATCAACGCGCGCGACGCATCGGTGGCGGTGTTGCGCTTGCGGCAAGATGGAAACCTGACGTTTGCGTTTACCGCGCCGGTGAAATTTCAGAATCGTGAAATCGGCAAGGTGCAACTGCTGCTGCCCGAGGAAGGCCTGGCGGCCGTGGTGCGCGAAAGCTGGTGGCTGATGGCGTTGCTGGTGGTGGTGACCGCGGTCACCGCGACGCTGGCCACGTATCTGTTGCTCGACCGCTACGCCAAGCCGCTGCGCATGCTCGGCGATTCGCTCGACGAGATACGCGACGGCCGCTACGACTGCCGCATTGAAGAGACGCGCAGCGATGAAATCGGCGACCTTTACGACAGCTTCAACGGCATGGCGGCGAGCCTTGAGCAAAACACCGCCACTACCGCCGCGCGGAACGAATCCACCCCGCAAGCAGGAACCACTGCATAGCCCGTCACACAGACCATGAATCTGAATCTGGCAAAAGCGTTTGCGGTGTTATTCATCGTCGCGGGCTGCGCCACGCCGCCCGCGCCGCGGTCGGAAGACCCGCCCGAACCGAAAGCGATGGAGCCGCCGGCGCCCGTGGCCGGAGTCGTCACGCGCAACGAACGTTTCGCCGTCTACATGCCGCGCGAGGGCGACACCGCCGCCACGGTCGCGCGTGAGTTTCTCGGCAGCGCCGCGCGCGCGTGGGAGATCACCGAATTCAACGGCATCACGGACTTGTCGCCGGGCCAGGCCATTGCCGTGCCGCTGCGCCCGGTCAACGCGCTGGGCGTTTCGCCGCGCGGTTATCAAACGGTGCCGATACTGTGCTACCACCGCATTGGGCCGCAGACAAATTTGATGATCATGCCGCGCGAGACCTTCGCCGCGCAGATGGATTATCTCGCGCGCAACAACTACAACGTGATACGGCTGGCCGACCTGCCGGACTTCATGTCGGGCAAACGCCCGCTGCCGCCGCGCGCGGTGGTGATCACCTTCGACGACGGCCACGTGTCGGCGTATCAGCATGCCTACCCGATCCTGCGCAAACACGGCTTTCCGGCGACGTTTTTTGTCTACACCGATTTTCTCACCGGCGGCGAAGGCATGTCCTGGGCGCAAATGACCGAGATGTCGAAGTCCGGCCTCATCGATATTCAATCGCACTCGAAATCACACGCGAATTTGATCGTGCGCCTCGCGGGCGAATCCGACCAGCGCTACGCCGAGCGTATACACGCCGAACTCAGGGTGCCGCGCGAGGTGATCGAGCGCAACCTACCGGGCAAGGTCACGCATCATGCGTTTCCATACGGCGACGCCAACCAGGTGGTACTCGAGCGGCTGGTGACTACCGGTCACGAACTGGGACTCACGGTGAACCCCGGCGGCAATCCGTTCTTCTCGTATCCGCTGATGCTAAGGCGCACGATGATTTTCGGCGGCGCTTCCCTCGAAAGCTTTCGTGCCGCGCTGCAAGTGTTCCGCGACGTGAATTTACAGTGAGTCTGCGATGAACGCGCGTTTGCGTTTGCGTTATCTGGCGGCGGCTTGCGTGGTTTTATCCGGCTGTGTCGCACCGCCCGCGGCCGATCCACCAACGAAATCCGCTCCCGATCCGGTTACCAGGCCCGCGCCGGCGCAGCCCTCCACCGAGGCGCTTGAAGCACACCACCGCGAACGCGCGCGCGCGCATTCATCGGCGCGTAACTGGGCCGATGCGCTGGTGCACTGGGAATTGCTTGCGCTGCTGCAACCCGATTCGCAAGAGTATCGCAACGGCGTGGCCGACACGCGCCGGCGCATCCGCGAAACCGCCGATGCTCACGCGCGCGCGGCCGAACAGGCGCAGCGTCAAGGCAATCCCGATCAGGCAACCTTGATGTACTTACGCGTGTTGAGCGTTGATCGCGACAACACCGCTGCGGCGCAGGCGCTACGCGACATTGACGCCGAACGCACGCGGCGCGCTTACCTCAATCGCCCGCCGCGGTAATTAAACGATATATAATATCTTTTAAAAACAAATACTTACGTTACTTCGATAGCGCGCTATTTCTTGAGTTTCTCAAGACGGCGTTGCAGATCAAGTGCTTCCTGCTTGCGCGCCAGCGCCAAGTTGTTGCCCGGATCAATCGCCAGCACCGCATCCCACTCGCGTATCGCGGTATTCAAATCCTGACGGCGGTAAGCCGCCTGCGCGTTGCGATGATGGGTATCGATCGCCGCGCGGCGAGCCTTCTCCTGCACTTCCGGCGAAGGACCGGGCGCAGGTTCCGGCTTAGCCACCGGCTCCGGCTTGGGTTCGGGTTTCGGCTCTGGTTTGGCCACGGGCACGGGAGTGGGCGCGGGAGCCGGCGCGATATCGGGCGCAAGCGCCACCCGGCCCGGCAGGCGTATCGTCTGTCCGGCCCCCAATTGCTTGGGCACCTTGATCTGGTTGTAGCGCGCGAGGATATAAAACTCACACACGTCGCCCATCGCGCGGCGCGCAATCGTGCCCAGGCTTTCGCCGGGACGCACGGTGTAGGACGTCGATTCCTTGCCCAGCGCGGTTACCAGATCTGCGGTGACGCCGCGCCACAGGCAGGCCACCTGCTTGTTGTCCGGCTCCAGTTGGCGTGCGTACTCAAGCTCGACGCGCGCTTTTTCTTCCTCGCCCGCATCCAGCCAGTCAAACGACTGCTTGAGGATTTTTTGCACCTCGGTTTTCGCCGCCGGGCCGGTCAACAACGGACGCAGCGGCGCTTTCGGCGCAGGCGCCGCATCCGGCTCCGGCGCGGACGGCGCGGACTCGGGTTCGGGCTTGGCAACCGGCTCCGGCGGTTTCACCGGCTCGGACGGCGTCGCGCAGCCCGCGAGGAACGCGAACCAGGCAAGCGCGGTCAATGCGAGAGCAATATTACGTTTCATGATTTGATCCCGTGATGGCGGCAACGCCGCGCCGCGGCAGAGGGTGGCCGGGCAGGTTGCCGGTTTCGCTACAATTATACATGCGCGTCACATTCGCGGTAACATCACGCTCCATTTAAAGCGCTCGTCCACATCCATTTTGCCGTGAGCAACCGCATCACAAAAGATACGACCATTCAGGACTTCACCCTGATCGTGGCGCCGGATGCGGCATCCTCCCCGGCCGAGGAACGCATCCATCAACTGCTGGTCACCGAGGGCGCCGAGCAAGGCCGCGTGATCGAGCTCACCGGGGAAAGCGTCACCATCGGGCGCGTGGAACCGGCCGAGGTGGTGCTGCGCGACGTGGAGATTTCGCGCAGCCACTGCAATATTTACCTCGACGCCGGCGCGATGTTTATCACCGATCTGAAGTCAACCAACGGCACTTTTATCGATGGCCGGCGTGTCGCCATCCCAGCCAAGTTGACCGACGGCTGCGAACTGCGCATCGGCCGCCACAAACTGAAATACGAACGGCGCACGCGGCGCGAGATCGAACTGTCGCGCGATTTCGAGCGCAGCCTCGAAGGGGCCAGCCGCTACGTGCAATCGATGCTGCCGCCGCAAATCACCGAGGGCCCGGTGCAAACCGAATGGCTGTTGATTCCGTGCTCGCGCCTGGGGGGTGACGCGCTCGGCTACCAGTGGATCGACGACGATCACTTCTCGCTCTACCTGCTGGATGTCTCGGGCCACGGCCCGGAGGCCGCGATGCTCGCGGTGGGCGTGATGAACGCGTTGCGCCAGAAGGCGCTGCCCGGCGCCGATTTGCGCCATCCGGCGCAAGTGGTCAACCAGCTCAACAGCATGTTCCAGATGGAAGACCACAGCCTGATGTACTTCACGCTGTGGTACGGCGTGTTCAGGCGTTCGACGCGCGAGATCAGCTACTGCTCGGCCGGGCAACATCCGGCTTACCTCGTGAGCCCGGGCGCGGCGGCGCCGCTGCCGCTCAGAGTGCCCAACCCGGCGGTGGGGGTAAAAGCCAAACACGACTACCAATCGGCCACCGCGCCCGTGGCGCCGGATACCACGCTGTTTCTGTTCAGCGACGGCGTGTTTGAAATCGACACGCAATCCGGCACGCGCTGGGACCTGGAAGACCTGCTGCCTACCTTGATGGAACGTGCCGAGCCTGGTCTCGCCGAACCGCAACGCATCTACCAGTCCGTCAGAAAAGTCGCGCGCAGCGGCCCGCTGGACGATGATTTTTCGGTGCTGGTGACAAAGCTGGTCTGACTGTCCGGCGGCGCCAGGCGGCCATCCTCACGGCGCGGTGCCGCTCGAACTGTTACAGGCGTACGCGCAACACCCAACGTGACAACATGACACATACACGCACGTTACTGATTGCAACATTGCTAACCGGCGCGCCGGCACTTGCACAGCAGTTCCCGGTAAAGCCGGTGCGCTTCATCATCGGCCCAAGCTCGGAGGTGTTGCCGCGCATCGTCGCGCAGCGGCTGTCGCAAACCTGGGGCCATCAGGTGCTGGTCGATCCGCGGCCGGGCGGCGGCGGCATCGTCGCCGCCGACACGGTGATGAAATCACCGCCCGATGGCCACACCTGGCTATTGAGTACCGCGACCTTCACCGTCAGCGCCAGTCTGCTCGCCAATCCGCCGTTCGATCTCGCGCGCGATTTTCAGGCGGTGACGCTGCTCGCAAGCGCGCCGTTTTATCTGATGACGCACCCCTCGTTGCCGGTGAAAAGTGTTAAAGAACTTACCGCGCTGGCGAAATCGCGGCCCGGTCAGCTTAACTACGGCTCGTCGGGCAAGGGCACGCCGCCGCACATGGCGGCCGAGATGTACAAGAGCATGGCGGGCATCAACCTCGAACACGTGCCGTACAAAACCGTGGCCAACGCCGTCACCGATCAAATGGCGGGCCAGGTGCAGGTGTCGTTTCAGTACGGGCCATCGAGCCTGCCGCACGTGCGCTCGGGCAAGCTGCGCGGGCTGGCGGTCACCAGCATCAAGCGCTCGCGCTTCGCGCCCGAGCTGCAGACGATGGATGAAGCCGGCGTGCGCGGCTACGAAATCATCGGCTGGAACGGCATCCACGTTCCGTTCAAAACGCCGGTGGAAATCATCAACAAGCTCAACACCGATCTGCGCCAGGCGCTGCAAGCACCCGAAGTGCAGGAACGCCTCACCGCCGCCAGCCTCGACATCCACGGTTACACCCGCGCGGATTTCGAGTCCTTCGTCAACAAGGACCGCGCGCGCTGGGCCAAGGTGGTGAAGGATGCTGGGATTACTCCGGAGTAAATTTACCATGCCCCAATTCGTCTGCCGCCTCCTGAAACTTTCCATGTCATTCCTGCGCAGGCGGGAATCCATGCACAAACGCAAGTGGCACGGTGTCATGGATTCCCGCCTGCGCGGGAACGACGTGGCAAGTATGTTTTTTTTGGTGATGCTGGGATGTTCATGGTCCCAAGCCCAACCCTACCCCACCAAACCCATCCGCCTGCTCACCGCCGAAGTCGGCGGCGGCAGCGATTTCACCGCGCGGCTGATTTCGCATCGCCTGACCGAAAACCTCGGCCAGCAGATCGTGGTGGATAACCGCACCGGCGGCGTCATCATCGGCGACATCGCCTCGAAAGCGCAGCCCGACGGTTACACGCTCATGCTCTATAGCAGCAGCCTGTGGCTGATGCCCTATATGCGCGGCATCGTGCCCTATCGCATGGATCAGTTCGCGCCCATCATCTACATTTCCGCCTCGCCGCTGATACTGGTGGTGCATCCGTCGGTGGCGGCAAAGTCGGTCGAGGAATTGATCGCGCTGGCAAAAGCGAAACCGGGCGATCTTAACTACGCTTCGGGGCCGCTCGGCGCGTCGCCCCATTTATCGGGCGAGCTGTTCAAGTACATGACGGGCACGAACATCGTGCATATTCCGTTCAAGGGCGTGGGCCTTGCGGTGAATGATGTCATCGCCGGCCGCGTGCAGATCATGTTTACTTCCGTCGGTGGCGCGGTGCCGCAGGTCAAGGCGGGCCGCCTGCGCGCGCTGGCGGTTACCACGGCGCGCCCGTCGCCGTTGCTGCCGGGGCTGCCCACGGTTGCGTCGGCGGGCTTACCGGGTTTTGAAAGCGTATCCACCAACGGTTTGTTTACACGCGCGGGTACGCCGCCGGCAGTGATCGAGCGGCTGAATCGCGAAGTGAACAACGTGCTCACGCGCCCCGACGTGCGCGACAAATTCGCCGGCGTCGGCATGGAGTTGGTCGGCGGCAGCGCCGCGCAATTCGATCATATGATCAAGACCGAAACCGAACGCATGAGCAAGGTGATCAAGGCCGCGCGCATACGTGCAGAGTAAAATATTGTTTAAAAACAAATGCTTAAGAATCACTCACCCGCGCCACGCAAATAAGTTTTTCACCCAGCCGTGACCACCGCCAGGGAACACGACGCGCACGCCCGGCGTGATGTCCTCGCCACCATGGGCGCGGGGTTGTTCACCAACGGCGTGTGGGACATGTTGTCGGTGATCGTGCCGCTCTACGGCGTGGCGGTTGGATTGAATGCCGCCGAGATCGGCCTGGTGGTCGCGGCGCGCTCGGTGCTGCCCGCCGCGCTCTCCATACACGGCGGCATACTCATGGATGAACTCGGCACGCGGCGCGTGCTGATCTGGGTCGCCGCGGCGTGCACGGCGCTGCCGTTGCTGTATCCGATATCGGGCTGGTTCGCGGTGCTCGCGGTATTGCAATTGTTGCTCGGCCTCGCCTCCGCGCTGGGCATGGCGGCCTCGCAAACCTGGGCCATGCAATCCAGCCACGGCGACACCGCGATGCTCGCGCGCTACAGCGTTGCCACGCGCATCGGCACTTTCATCGGCCCGGTTGTGGTGGGCGCCACATGGGATTTATTCGGCGCGTGGGCCGCGTTCACGACCGTGGCGCTGTGCGGCGCAGGCGTCATCGCCACGACCGCGTATGGCGCGGCTGCTGCGGGCCAGCCGCGGCAGCAGCACGGCGCATCGGTGCTGCTGCCGCGATGGGAGCCGCACAAGCAGGCGCTGCTGCTCGCGCTGATACCCTCGGTGGCGTTCATACTCGTGGCGAGTTTTTTGCGCAATTCATCCGGCGCGATCCAAAGCTCGCTGTTCGTGGTGTATCTGAACGGCATCGGCATGAGCGGCACGCTGATCGGCACCATGGTCGCCATCGCCGAAATCTCCGGCGTCGCGGGTTCACTGCTAGCGGCCCCCGTGGAGCGGCGCTTGAAAGCCAAGCGCCTGGTGATCTGCTGCATCGTGGTATCGCTAATCGCGATCTCGATCACGCCGCTGATCGGCCATTACATCGTGCTGCTGATCGCCGCCTGCGCCACCCGCGGCATCGTGCAAGGCATGAGCCAGCCGCTGATGTATTCAATACTGAGCCACGAAGTGCCCGGCGGCCGCCACGGCGCAAGCGTGGGCCTGCGTAATGCCGTGGTGCGCCTGGGCTCCATCATCACCCCCGCGGTGATGGGCGTCGCGGCAGAGGCGTGGGGAATCGAGGCGAGCTTCTACTTTATCGGCGCGGCGTTTATGGCGATAACAGTAGGTTTGGCGATTGCTTCACGCAAAGTAACGTAGATACTATGAAGGAGTCTGCCGCCGTGATCGTCATCTTGGTGGCGCAGCGCTTGGCGGCGGCCCATTTCGAGCAGGTATCGACAAAAGTCTGCTGATAAATGCGCCGCAGCTACCTTGGCGTGTGCTTCGCGAGAAACGCCTTGCAGCGCGCCTTGGCGGCTTCGAGCGGCGCGCCCGATTTCCATTCGAGAACGTATTCATCGACGTTCGGCAGCAGCTTGGCGCATTCATCCGATATTGGACGCGGATGCGCCTCATCGTTGCCCGCCAACAGCAGGCACGGCGTTTTGACGCTGGCAACAAACGCTCGATCAGCGCTATAAACGAATCCCGCGCCGTAGAGATTCTGATAAAACGCATCGAGCGTCGCCTCGCTGGGCTGCGGCGCGAGGCTTTTCGCCCAATCGTTAAAACGCGCGGGGCGTTCCGGCTTTAACGGCCCTACGCGGCCAATAGGCTGCGCGATGATCGCGCCGGCAAAACGTTGCGGCTGCGCTTTCAGCAAACTGAATATGAACGAGCCGCCGATGCATTGGCCGAACAGGAAGCAACGGTCGATTTTCAGATGATCGAGCACCGCGAGATGGTCGGATGCGTAGCCATGCCAGCCATCCTGCGCGGTGAGCGGCGCGCTTGATCGGCCGCCGGCGTTACGCTGATCCATCACGATCACGCGATGATTCGCCGCCCATTCGGCAACAGGCTTTACCGGCGCCATCGCGCTATCCCACACCGCGATGGTTGACAGTAATCCTGCCGGTGCAAAGGTGAGTATCGGGAAACCCTTGCCGTGTTCCTCGAAATAAATGGATGCGCCGTTGTGTTCAATGGTTGGCATGATCTGACCTTTGTTCAGTTGAAAGTAATTCAGCGCCGCGGTTCCGCCTTCAGCAACAACCTTGCAAAATGCCGGCCGGCGAAGTCCTGTCCGGCCTTCAACGGCAAGCGGTCTTCGCCCAGGCTGGGGTCGAACAGATTTTCCGGTGCGTCAATCTCGTACAGGTTCATGTATTTTCCCGCCGGGTCCGCGGCGATTTGCGCGGCATGCGGCGCATGTTGCAATTGCCACGCACGATGAACGCCGGGCAGTTGCAGCACGCGCTTCAGATGCTGTGCGTTTTTTGAGCGGAAGCGGCTTTCCGCGGCCGCGCCGCCGCGTACATTGAATTCGCAGCGCGCCCAGCAGCGGCCAGCGCGCGCATCTTTTTCCACCAGCGCCAGCACACGGTAAAACACTCTTCCCCAGTTGCCGATGTCGCGCCGCCACGGTTCTTTTTCCATCACCGGCGGCGGCGGATTTTGCGGGAACGATTTGAACAGCCCCGGATCGCGAATGGCGTAGATTTGCTGGTATTCCTGCTCCATCACGCCTTCGTTGAAACTATCGACGCCGCGCAACTCGCGCGTGCGCCACGCCGTGGAGTAACCCGGCTTATCCGCCAGTTCCTGGATATGATCGTCGAAGTGGATGTTGAACTGGCGGTCGAATTCCTTGTTCGCAAGATCGAACCGGACAAAACCGAGAAAGGGGAATGCCTTGATGTTTACCATGTCACGCTCTGTTGTCAGTACGGTTCCCGCACAAAGATAAACGTGGTCCCTTGCACGATGGGCGCGCTCGCGCCGACGAAGGAAACATTCACGTCCTTCACCTGACGCACACCCGCGCGTCCTGATGCCTGCAACACGCCCTCGATGATGTGCCACAGGCCGTGGATGCGCCCGGTGCCAAGGCTGCCGCCGAAGGTGTTGAGCGGCAATTCACCGTCAAGCTCCATGCGCCCATCCTGAATGAAGTCGAGCGCCTCGCCCTCCTTGCAGAAGCCGTACGATTCAAGGCCGTAGATCACCGACGCAGAAAAGCCGTCGTAGATTTGCGCGACATCGACATCCTTGGGCGAGAAACCGGATCGTTCCCACGTAAGTTTGGCCGAACTGCTGCCGCCCGCCATATAGCTGCTCAGGCTGCCGATGCGCCCCGCGACTTCAAAGTGCAGGCGCTGGCCGTAGCCCGCGAGGTATGCCGGCGTGGGCTTCAAATCACGTGCCCGATCCGCTCTGGTGAGCACGATGGCGCACGCGCCCTGCACCGGAATATCGCAGTCGTAGAGGCAAAACGGATACGCCACCATGCGCGAATCCAGATAATCCTCGCGTGTGAGCGGCGTGCCATAAAAATAAGCATGCGGATTGTTTTGCGTGTGCTTGCGTTGCGTCACCGCGAGGATGGCCATTTTTTCGCGCGGCTGATTGTGCTTTTCCAGCCAGCGCGTGTAAGCGACCGCCATGCCCTGCCCCGGCCCGCCGAAGCCGTACGGGCCGGTGAATTGCAGCGCGCCATTGGCGTAGGCACCAGGCAGATTCTGATAGGTGCCCTTGGGGTTGTGCATCGCGCGCCACACCACCGCGTATTTGCACACGCCGGCGAGCAGCGCATTGGTGGCTTGCTGTACCGCCCCGCCGATATTCACCGACCCTGTCTGAATATGCCATGTAAGATTCGGCAGCTTCAGCATCGCCATCATGCAATTCACCGACACGATGGAAATGCCGTCTACTTCCGCATGCCCGGTCGCGGGCAACTCGGGGTAGGTCGCCAGCCCGTCGATGTCGTCCATCTTGAGGCCTGAGTCGGCCACCGCGGCCCGTACCGCATCAAGCGCGTGCGCCGCCAGCGGACGCTCCGCGGTACGCGTGGCTTTCGAGAAACCCACGCCGCTCACCGCTATCTTGCATCTGTTTTCCCACATGGCTGCTCTCCTTATTTAGCCAGCCGGAACTGCGGCAGCGTGAAATCATCGTTAAGTTTCTGGAACACCACTTCGACGCGGCGTCCGACCTTGGCCTCGGTGTACTCGGCCTCCAGCAGGTTGCCCGCCATCAGCGCGCCTGGGGCTGCGTCGAGTTCGACGATGATGCTGGCGTACGGCACCGCCGAGGCGAAGCGCTTGTCGCCGGTGTGATACATGATGGTATAGGCGTAAATCGTGCCCTTGCCCTCGACCGGCTCGAACTTCAGATCGACGCTCATGCAATTCACGCAGGTGGCGTACGGCGGATGCTGAAAATGCTTGCAGCTTTGGCAGCGCTGCAGTGACAACACACCCTTGTTGGCTGAATCCCAGAATGGTTTAGTCCATTCGTTCGGCACAGGAATCGGCCGGGTAACCTTGCTCCAGTCGCTCATCGTGATGATCTCGCGTCGATAAAATTGAGTGGTGAATGTATTCCAACCGCCGTGGCGCGGCAAGTGGGTCCAGAGTAATTGCCGATTCGCAACACTTGTGGACTCCGCGGGATTCACCCTTCGGCGAGTCCGCGCTCGCTAACCAAAATGCATTTGCCGATGACCTTGCGTTCTTCCACCATGCGAAGTGCTTGCTGCGTTTGTTCAAAAGTGAAGCGTTGGTGTATCAGCGGTTTCAACACGCCCGTGCGCACTTTCTCCAAAAGCCCGGAAATCAATTCAGCCCAGCGCTCGGGATTACGCCGGGTAAAGCCTCCATACGGCGCGCCCACCACCGACAAGCCGCCGAATAGAATCTTGTTCGCCGCCGCGGAGGGTATGCGCCCGCCGGCAAAGCCAACAACCAGCAGGCGTCCATCGATGGCGGTCGAACGCATCGCCGCGTCGAAGACATCGCCACCCACCGGGTCAAACGACACATCGGCGCCGCGCCCTTGGGTCAGCTCGCGTATACGCTCGGCGAGCGGTTCGGTGCGGTAGTTCACCACGTAATCAGCGCCCTCTGCCCGCACCGCGCGCAACTTATCGTCATCACCGCCGCTGGCGATCACCGTCGCCCCCATCATCTTGCCGAGCTTCACCGCGGCCAGCCCTACTCCGCCAGAGGCGCCATGCACCGCGAGCACCTCGCCTGGCGCAAGCCGCGCACGATGCGTCAGCGCGTAGTAGCTTGTGCCAAAGTTCAGTGGAAATCCAGCGATGCCGGTGAGCCGGATTTCCTCTGGCACGCGCACTACGCGTTGCGCGGCAAGCGTCACTTCATCGGCGAAACACTCGCGCACATCGTTGTTTTGCACCAGCACACGGTCGCCTTCCTTGACGTTGGTGACGCCAGCGCCGCATTCAATGACGATGCCTGCACCCTCGGTGCCCAGAACGAAGGGCGGTGTGAGCTTTACTTGATAACGGCCCGCAATGACCAGCAGATCACCGAAATTGACCCCAGCCGCATGAATGTCCACGCGCACCTCGCCTGCACCGGGGCGGCGCGTGGGCCAATCCATAAGCTTGAGGACTTCCGGTCCGCCCAGCGCTGTGCAGACCACGGCTTTCATGTGCGGCGTTCCCATGTCGGCGAACTATCCCACACCCCTTCGCCCAAACCTTGTTGCGCCAGCCGCTGCTTTTCAACCTTGTTCGTGCCCGTGCGCGGCAATGCCTCGACGAACTCAATATAACGCGGCAGCATGAATTTGGGCAGCCGCTCTTGCAGCCACGCGTATAACTCCCCCGGCGCCAAAGATTCGCTCTTTTTAACCACCGCAACCAGCCGGATATCGTCTTCGCCCGATGCGGCCGGATGCGCAAGCACCGCGCATTCCGCGATTGCCGGATGCGCCGCGACGCCGTGTTCGACCTCTGATGAAGACACATTTTCGCCGCGCCGCCGGATGCGTTCTTTCTTGCGATCCACGTAAAAGTAATTGCCTTCTTCGTCGCGCCGCAGAATGTCGCCGGTGTGAAACCACAGGTTGCGCCACGCATCGAGCGTGGCCTGCGGCTTGTTGAGATAACCCTGCATCGCGATGTAGGGCTTGCGCGGACGGCCGACCAGTTCGCCTGGTTCCCCCACTGGTACCGGAACGTCCTTATCGTCAACCAGCGCGATGTCCCAATCCTCATGCGCGCGGCCAGTCGATCCCAACGTGCGTTGCGGATACGGCGTGTAGAGCAAATAGCTGGTCTCGGTCATCGCGAACGCTTCGAGGGTGCGCACGCCAAAGCGCGCCTCGAATTCAAGATCGTGTGCCGCGTTGAAGATCGCACGCACCTTGTGCGCCCGGTCATGGGGGCCGGGCGGCTGCGCTTTGACCAGCGCAACGACAGCATGCACGATATAAGCGAGTGTTGCGTTGTATTTGGCGGCTTGCTCCCAATAACGCGAGGCGCTGAAACGCTCGTCGATCACCGCATGCGCGCCCAGCACCAGCGCGGGCAGCGCGCACATGCGGCTCGATAGCCCGTGAAACAGCGGCAACGGCGAATACAAAATATCGTCGCGCGTCATGCCGGACAAACGCATGAACGTGCACGCCGATTGGAACGCCAGCCCATCGGGAAGCAACACGCCCTTCGCCGGCCCTGTGGTGCCCGAGGTGTAGGAAATAAACCCGATGCGGCGAAAGTCACCCGCGATTTCAGGATCATCCGCGCCGCGCTCGTAAAGATCATCGAACGGCACGATGCGATCAGGTGCAACAATTTGCCCGGTGCCATGCGTGCGGCCAACAACGGCAAGCCACGGAATCATGCGCTTGAACTCCGGTTGCATCGAATCCAATGCGCCCAGCAACTCATCGTTAACAATGACCGCGCCGGCCTGCGCATCTTCAACTTGCGCTTCAAGCGCAAACCCTTTCAGGTTCGTGTTGAGCGGCACGATGGCCGCACCGAGCAGACCGCACGCGTACCACGTGAAAACAAACTCGGCTCGGTTGGGCAACAACAGCAACACGCGGCTGCCCTCCTTGATGCCCCGCCGCGCCAGCCCGCGCGCGAGATCACGACAACGCTGTTCTGTCTCGGCAAAGGTGTATGTGCGCGCGCCGAAGGTAAGATAGGGTCTATCACCATCCTGCGCCGCGCGCTGCCGCAAAAAGCGCCCTATGCTGCGATGCTCAAGCGGCAGATCGTACAAATTATCAGCGTGTGGCGTCATTGCGCGGCAGGACTTCGTGCGAATTTTCCATGGGGTTCGCGACGTATACTACACTAGCAAAACAACAGTTCATCAAATCCATGCGAGGACATTCATGCGCTTAATGTCGATTGCCCTGGCGCTGCTGGCGGCGTCATCAACGGCGCTTGTGCAGGCGCAAGCCTATCCAAACAAACCCATACGCTTGCTGATCCCCTTCGCAACCGGCGGCGGCGCTGATGTGGTGTGCCGCCCGTTCGTGCAAAAACTGAGCGACCGGCTCGGCCAATCCATCGTTTATGAAAACCGCGGCGGCGCGGGCGGCGTGCTCGCGGGTGAGACCGTCGCGCGCGCGGCGCCGGATGGTTACACATTGCTGGTCGGCGCGGTGTCGGTGATGACTGTCACCGTGAATCTGATGAAGATGCCGTTCGATCCGGCCGCGGATTTCGCGCCAATCACCAAGATCGCGGATGTGGCAAGCCTGCTCGCGGCACGCCCCGGTCTTGCACCGCGCACGCTGAAGGAACTCGTCGATTACGCAAAGACGAGTCCGGGCAAATTGATCTGGGGCATCTCAGGCATCGGCTCGTCGGGGCATCTTGCGATGGAGCGATTCAGGCTCGAGCAAAAAATCGACGTAACGCAAGTCGTCTACAAGGGCGCCGGCCCCGGCACGCTGGCATTGCTCAGCAATGAAATCGACATCATGTCGGCCAACCCCGGCGTCTTCATGGGGCATATCAAGGCCGGGCGCCTGCGGCCGATCGCGGTGTCCAGCGAGCTGCGGCTTGCCATCCTGCCCGACCTGCCGACCTACGGCGAGATGGGTTTCCCCGGCTACATACACGGCTCGTGGTACGGTCTCGTCGCGCCGGCGCGCACACCCGCCGCGATCATCAACCGGCTGCACGGCGAGAGCGTCAAGGTGCTGCAGGATGCCGGCATCGTTGCAGGATTCGCCCGCGACGGCGGCACGCCCGGCGGCAACACGCCGCAGGCGTTTGCACGTGAAATCCGCGAGGAAATCGCCGCCTCGGCCAAGGTAATCAAGGACGCGAAGATCCGGTTGCAGTAGCGCGGCCCTCATTTCAGCTTGATGCCGGTATCCTTGATGAGTTTGGCCCAGCGCGATGTTTCAAATTCAAGATACTTGCCGAGCACTTCGGGCGTGCCGCCGAGCGGTGTCACCCCCAGCGTCTGAAAGCGCTCGCGCACGTCCGGCGACTGCAACATGCGGTTGATCTCGGCGTTTAACTTGTCGATAACCGCGCGGGGCGTGCGCGCGGGCGCAAAAACGTTGTACCAAGAAATCATGTCGTAACCGGGCACGCCCGACTCTGCGATAGTGGGTATGTCGAGCGCGACCTCGGCGCGTTTGGCGCTGCTCACCGCCAGACCGCGCAGCTTGCCGCTGCGCGCGTACGGCAAGGTGCCGGTGATCACGTTGAAGACGCCCTGCGTCTCGCCGCCGATCACCGATGTGACCGCGGGGCCGCCGCCCTTGAACGGTACATGCAACAAATCGATGTTGGCCGTGTAACGGAATAATTCCATCGCCAGATGCGACGAGGTGCCCGCCCCCGATGAGGCGAATGTCAATCTACCGGGTTGCGCCTTGGCGAGCGTGACTATGTCGCGCGCGGATTTCGCGGGCAACGATGGATTCACCGCCAGCAGGTAAGGCATCTGCGCCAGCAGAATCACCGGCGCGAGATCGGTGATCGGATTGTATGGCAGTTTGTAGAGCGACACATTGATCGCGATCCCCGCCGACGTGGTAAGCAAGGTGTAGCCATCCGGCGGAGCGCGCACCACGAGATCAACGCCGATGGTCGAACCCGCGCCAGGCCGGTTGTCGATGATCACGGGCTGCCCCCAGGCCTCGTGAAATTTCTGCGACAGCACGCGGCCCACGAGATCATTCGAGCCGCCGGGCGTGAATGGAACCACGAGGCGTATGGGTTTGGTTGGATACTTTGCATCCGCGGCGGCCACGTTGCCCGGCGCAAGCAAAACAGCACATGGAACGAGTGCAACAATAGTACGCACCATCATCGACTTCCCCACGCAAGGAATACATTTCATCAGGCAACTGCCCGCACGATCATTACAACCCCAGTTTCTTTTTCACCGCCTCGATTTCGCGAATGTCCTGCGTCAGTTGCGCCTTGAATTCCGCGGGCCGTTGAAAGCCATCGAGTTGCGTGACTTGTTTCAGGTAGGTTTTCCACTCCGGCGTCTGCTGTGCTTTCTGCATCGCCGCCACCAGCCGGTCGATCACCGGCTGCGGCAAGCCGCTCTTGCCCATGACGCCGCGCCACTGGTAACGCACGATATTCCAGCCGCGCTCCTTGTAAGTTGGTACATTGGGGAAATCCTCCAGCCGCTGATCGGAAGACACCGCCAGCACGCGCAGCTTGCCCGAGGCAATCAAATGTTTGGCGTTGCCGGGATTGGTGGCGACGCTATCAACGTGCCCGCCGGCAGCCGCCGTCAACGCCGGGCCGCCGCCCTTGTAGGGTATCCAGTTGGTACTGATTTTCGCGGCATCGGAAAACGCCTCCCACGCCACGCGATGGGCACTCATCTGGAACGGCCCGCCCACGTTCATCTTGCCGGGATTGGCGCGTGCATATTTCACGAACTCGTCAATCGTTTTGAATGGAATGCTGGCTGGCACCAGCAAGCCATACGGATCGATCTGCCCGCGCACCAGCATTTGCAGATCATCGGGCTTGAAGCCCGCCGCAGGCTCACTGAACAACGTCGCCAGCGTCAGTGTATTGGTTGCAATCGTGTAACCATCCGCCGGCGCGCGCAGCATCGCATTGACCATGATGATGCCGTCCGCGCCCGTGCGATTTTCAACAATGACGTTTTGCCCCAGCTCGCGCGTCAGCAGCCGCGCCATCGTGCGCGCATAGATGTCCACCGGCGAGCCGGCCTCCGACCAACACAGCATGGTGATCGGCTTGGCTGGATAGTCTTGCGCCGAAGCGGCATTGACACACAACGCAAACAATAGCGATGTTATTGTAAGTAATTGTTTTTTAAACATTTTTATGAAATTCGTTGTCCGGTCTGAATGCGGTTGCAGGAATGTTATCAATTCACCTTCGGATAGTAGTGCGTTAACTTAACGCGGTGACGCCTGCGCTGAGCGGGTGATCCAACTGTATCTTCATGTGCGCAACTGGCATCCCGAACCTGGGACACGAACATGATACAGCAAGGCCTGCGGCACCAAACATTGCCACGAGCAGGTTCTCTCGGTTCTTCTTATCCGGCGCGAACAAAAAAATAGCGGAGGCGGCTCGATCACTGGAATGGAACGCCAGCGCCAACTGCGGTCAAGGCTCCGCGTATGCTATCTTTGCAGCAGATGCGCTCATCCGTAGCACAGTTGACCCGTTATGCTTTCGAGTTGAATCCGGCCGCGCACGCGCCCAACCGTGCCGTGATTGTACGAATATTCTGCGCAGTGTTCTCCGCTAGCATGAAAGCAAAGTGCCGGGCTTGGCACTGCGCGCCTCTGGAATTGTTGCAACTGCGGATTATTCCAACAATCCGTTATTTCGCCATAGCGAACCGCTGAATTGCCTGGCCAAATCCCCATGCGTTACGTGGAGAGTCGTGATTTTATCTGCTGGATAGCGTCAGAATACGCATCTGGTGGGCGGCAATGTTTGGCAATGATTCGACGCTGCTAAGTGAGGGGCGTTGCAGCGAAGAGCGCCCGGTCTACCCTCGACAGCCGACATTCATGAACGACTACGCTATGGCGTTAAGTCGGCCGTAGCCGCCATAGGGCGATGATGCCTTGAGCGTCGGCTGCGCGTCGCATTGCTGCCCTACGATCCGTAATCATCGAAAAGCTTGCGGTGACGATCTTGTGCGACCGCTTACAAAAAAGCGCTACTCACACTATCGACCCGTACCAGCTGTTCAGCGTTTTCCGAAGCGGCCATTCAACGGCATGGTTCTGGCGCGCGCCACTTTCGATGCATCGCAATTGTAATCACCGAGGTCTTTTAGCTCGTCGCAGCTTGTGTCAGCCTGCCGATGCCAAAAAGCCAACGTATGACGTAAGTCGTGGAAACGAAAATCCGTTACATTGCCTTAATGTGTTTCATCAGCGTTGGTTCTCTTGGCGCGCGCATCGCGGATTGCATATTGCATCTCGAAGAAATCGACGACAGTGCCGGAAAAATCTCGCAATAAATGCTGCTGGGTGGCTGTGAAGTCGATCCGCGGTTGATTATCGATGACGCAGAATGTCCCAAGCGCATATCCCTGTCGCGATAAAAGCGGGGCACCGGCGTAAAAGCGGATATGCGGATTCCCAGTTACCAGTGGATTCTGCTTGAAGCGACTATCCTCTTGCGCATCTTCTACAATGAAGACTGCCGTTCCCTTGATCGCGTGCGTGCAGAACGAGATGTCGCGGGCCGTCTCTCGAACATTCAAGCCCAATGCCGACTTGAACCATTGACGATCCTTATCAATCAGCGATATCAGCACGATCGGCGTACCAAACACCGCGCCTGCAATTCGCGTTAGCCGATCGAATCGTTCCTCGAAATCCGTGTCAAGGACCCCGTACTTATATAAAGTGGCCAGCCGTTCGCTTTCATTTACAGACAATTCCATGATGTTGCTCCTTGGCTAGGAGTCCATTATGCGCGCATACGCCAAGAATTAGAAGAATGACGAGTTCTTTTGACAGCCTTATGGCTGGTTGGGACGCGGAAACGAAACGTAACAGCCAACCGCCGCTTCTGGCCGGTAGGGTGAATTCGATGTGGTGCCCGTAAACCGCCGGTGTCGAATTTTCGACACACGGCCCATCGGTTTCTTACCGGCAGATTTGCCAAAGTCGGCACCCGGCCAAAAGGCGACTGTCGTTGTTACGTTTAAAATTGACGGCAATGCCCGTTAAATTCGCCGGTTGTTCCTGCTGATTTGACTGTGCCATAGCCAGTTGCGACGTGCTGGGGGCAGCCACGACTGGCGATTGAAGGGGCGCCCCCTTTTGTTTTTTGCGGACTGCGATTGCGCCCATTGGCATTAGCAATTTTCATTTGCATTGGTGCGACCCTAATAGCAGGTGTATATTTTACATAGTGCTGGGCGCAAACCGCGCAGTCCGGCCTACTGCGACAGCGGTCACTGTGCGCGGTGTCCCGTAATCAGTGGAGGCAATCATGAAACATCATGTTCGTTTGTTTGTAGGGGCATTACTGGCAGCGTTCACGTTCTTCGGTGTGTCGGGTATCACGTTGGCGCAGGACAAGGGAAAAGACGCAAAAGCAGCGCCGGCGGCAACGGCGGAAAAAGCACCTGCTGCGAAGGGGACCGGCAGTACTAAGGTCCTATTTGAAAACGAAAAAGTGAGAGTCACAGAGGCTCGGTGGAAACCCGGACAGGGGGGGCCCAGTCAGGAACGTCCGGACCGGTTGAGCTACGACGTTCAGGGAGGGACATTCTTGCGCACCTATCCTGACGGCAAGAAGGTGAAAATCGAGGCCCGCACCGGAGAATGGCGATGGGTTGAGAAGGGCACCTACAGCTTCGAGAACGTGGGCAAGACTGAAATCATCCAGCACACCGTGCGTTTCAAATAGTACGGGACAGCTATAGCCCTGCGCAGCACGGTCTATTTTCTGTCCTGCTGTTCAATCCCAGACTGCCCCCGCTTCGGCGGGGTTTTCTTTGTGCGCGCTCGGAGTAATTGCCGATAGCGCGTACTTCCGCTTACAAGCGTTTATTGTGATGAAATTGCGTTGGCGCTACGTTGCTGCCGGACGTGAATGCTAAAGTCGATTGAATGAAACGCAATAATGTATTGTTTTTAATGTTGCTTGTGCTCTACGGTTGTGCCGCCATATAACTCGCCTGCAATCGCGACGGCTGCTTTCTGGAACGGGCTACGACTGCTTGGGGTCGGGTACTGACATAGCCTGACGCAGCAAGCGGCCGTTCGAACCAACTTTCGTGCCTACGACTGCTGACCACCACGTTGCAGCCGTTCGAGGCTCTGATCGCCAACGGCAGCAAGGCCGCTGAACGGGAGTTCGCGAAGAGCTATCAAAGGACTGCCCCAACTCAGATAGCTGTCCTTCATAAAGTCGAAGGTAATACAGGTCACCAGGGTCGGTACGGCATATTCAGATTTTCCGCAAGTAGTCGAACACGATCCGTAACATCAAGTTACGGCTTGCGCATTCGTCAATGCATGGTGGATAGAAAACCTTGTCGGCGTCACTACAGAGCCGGACCGAATGAGTGAACAACAAGACTCATCACGACGTTACCTCACCATCTCCCGATACACACAAGGCAACAACCCGCCCTGCCGATAGAAATTCAGTTCCTCGGCGGTTTCGATACGGCACATCACCGGCAACTCATCGCAACGTCCATCGGCACGAAGTATGCGCAGCGTGAGTTGCGTGTGCGGCTTCAAACCTTGCGTGATGCCAACCACATTAAACGTCTCCGTGCCATCCAGTTTTAAATCGCCACGTTTCATGTTGATAAGCTCCAGCGGCAGCACGCCCATGCCCACCAGGTTCGAGCGATGAATACGCTCGAAGCTTTCCGCCACCACCGCGCGCACGCCCAGCAGCGCCGGGCCTTTGGCGGCCCAGTCGCGTGATGAGCCTGCGCCGTATTCGCGCCCCGCTATCACGATGAGCGGTTCGCCGCGTGCGCGATAGATTTCCGCCGCGTCGAATATCGCCATGGGCTTGCCGTCGGGTTGCAGCATGGTAATGCCGCCCTCGGTGCCGGGCGCCATGTCGTTTTTCAGGCGCATCGACATGAATGTGGAGCGCACTGCGATTTCGTGATTGCCGCGGCGTGCGCTGTAACCATGAAATTGCGCAGGCGCGACGTTGTGTTCTTTCAGATAACGCGCCGCCGGGCTGTCGAGGCCAATCGAGCCCGCGGGCGCCATGTGATCGGTGGTCACCATGTCGCCGAGTATCGCCAGCGGGCGCATGCCGATGAGGTCTTGCACTGGCGCTGGTGTCTTCGGCAGATTGTCAAAGAACGGCGGGCGGCACAGATACGTGCTGCCCGCGCGCCATGGGAACAACGGCGGCACGGTATCGCTGCGTAGCGCGCGCCACTCTGCCGTGCCCTCGAACAAATTGGCGTAGCTCGTGCGATACAGATCGGGCGTCAACGCGCTTGCCAGCGTGCGCGACACCTCTTCGGGTGATGGAAAAATATCCTTTAAAAACAATTGCTTACCGTCTATCGACAATCCCAGCGGCTGTGTATCCAGATCGCGCGTGATGACGCCGGCAATCGCGTACGCCACCACCAGCGGCGGCGACGCAAGGTACGCCGCGCGCGCGTGCGGATGCACTCTGCCTTCGAAATTGCGATTGCCGGAGAGCACCGCCACCGACACCAGTTGATGATCCTTGATAGCGGTTTCAATTTCCGGCGCAAGCGGGCCGGAGTTGCCGTTGCAGGTGGTGCAGCCGAAACCGACGAGATGAAAGCCCAGCGCTTCGAGCGGCGCGACAAGCCCCGCGCGTTCGAGATACTCCATCACCACTTTCGATCCGGGTGCGAGCGAAGTCTTCACCCAGGGTTTCGTCGTCAGTCCTGCGGCAACCGCGTTGCGCGCGAGCAATCCAGCAGTGATCAGATTCGCCGGGTTGGAGGTATTGGTGCAACTGGTGATCGCGGCGATCACCACATCGCCGTCGCCCAGCGTGTAGTCGCGCCCCGCGAGCGGCACGCGTTTCGTGGGCGACGCGCGGGCATCGCGTGCGAGCGTGGGCATCGCGGCGGTGAAGCCTTTTGCCACGTCACCGAGATCGACTCTGTCCTGCGGCCTGCGTGGCCCTGCGAGACAGCGCACTACTTTCGATAGATCAAGTTCAATCTCGGCATCGAATCGTGGCTTCACCGTCGATGCATCGCGCCACAGCCCTTGCACCCGTGCATATGCCTCCACCAGCGCCACCGTGTGCGCATCGCGACCGGTGAACGCAAGGTAATCCACGCATTGCCGGTCTATCGGAAAATAAACGCACGTCGCGCCATATTCAGGCGCCATGTTGGCGAGCGTCGCGCGCTCGGACACGGGCAGCTTGTCCAGCCCAGCGCCGTGGAACTCGACAAACTTGCCGACCACGCCGGTCTTGCGAAACAACTCCGTCGCAGTCAGCACCAGATCGGTCGCGGTCGCGCCCGGCGGCAACTCACCCGTCACCCGCACGCCCAGCACCTCGGGCACATTCATCACCAGCGCGCGCCCCAGCATCGCCGCCTCTGCCTCGATGCCGCCGACGCCCCAGCCCAGCACGCCAATGCCATTGACCATGGGCGTGTGGCTGTCGTTGCATAACACGGTGTCGGGGTAGGCCAACGTCACGCCATCCATCTCGGATGTCCACACGCCACGCGCGAGGCGTTCGAGATTGATCTGATGCACGATGCCGCTGTTGGGCGGCACCACGCGAAAATTGCTGAACGCGCTCTGGCACCAGGCGAATAATTCAAAGCGTTCGCGATTGCGCGTGAACTCAAGCTCCGAGTTGCGCCGCATCGCATCGGGCGAGGCGGTGAAATCCGCGATGATCGAATGATCCACCACCACGTCCACCGGGATTTTTGGATTGACCGAGCGCGGATCACCACCCGCCGCCGCCACTGCGTCGCGCAAGCCCGCAAGATCAACCACCACCGGCGTCCCCAGCATGTCCTGCAACAGCACGCGCGCGGGGCGGAAGGGTATTTCAAATCCGCGCCTGCCCTGAATGAGTGACGCGAACATTTGCGGCGTTACGTCACGCTCATGCGCATGGCGCAGTAGATTCTCGGCGAGGATGCGCAGCGAGAATGGCAGTACAGTGAGTTCGCCGGTTCTCAGCGCGTGGTAACGATAGGTGCGGCCATCGACGGCGAGGTCGCGTAATGTGCTTTGCTTGATAGTTGCCAATTGAACTTGCCTCTCACGTAGGATGGGTGAAACCCATCGCAACACAGGTTCGATTACAGAAGATGTCAGAGTATGCGGCTATAGTTGTGATGGGTTTCACCCATCCTACGCAAATCACTTCACTTTTTCACGCAGCCAATTGTCCAAAAGCCGTGCAATTTCAAGATTGTTTTTCTCCAGCATCATCATGTGCCCGTTGCCGCGTATTCCCGCGTCCGCAAGGCGCATGAAGCAATGTTCCACACCCGCCTGCTTGAGAAACAACGACGTGCAGTGATCGTACGGCGCGTGATACGAAGCCTCGCCGGTGACGATCAGAATCGGAATGCTCTTGAGATTGACCAGTTGCCGCGCCGGCTCGGCTTGCAGCCAGCCGCACATGAGGCCGTCGCCGTCAGGCTTATCCTGCCGCACAAAGCGCATGTCTTCCGGCTTCGTCGCCGCGGGTGCAAATGTCAGCGCGTTGCGCGTGATGCCCCACGGGCGCGACACCATGTCGTCTTCAAAGTAATTTGGCGCCCCGGTGAATTTGGCCTCGTAGACCGGCGGGCCGTTGGGTTCAATCGCGAGTATGCCCTTCACCAGCTTGGGCCGCGCATCGGCGATGGTCCAGCCGAACGGCCCCGCCTGCGAATGCGTCAGCAGAATCGCCGCGCCGATTTTGTCGAGCAGCGCGCTGCCCGCCTCGCGCATCATCTGCTCACCCGCGCCGATGTCGTTCATGCTCTCGACTTGCGAGGCGTAGAACTGGTCGAATATCGCGTCGCCTGCCACACCACTATCCGTAGCCGCCGGCCACTGTGTATGTAACGCAGCTTGCGGCCACAACTTCGCACGCTCCGGTGCGGTGAAGCGATCCGCCACCGACGCTGCGCCGCGCTGCGCGGATTTGCCGTATACATCACCGAAATAACCCGAGCGCCCGCGCCCCGGCTGATCGACAACGTAAACCGCGTAACCATGCGCGACAAAATAGTCTGCCCAGCCGCGCCGGCCATCGGGCGTGCCGAGAAAATTCACACCAGTCTGGCCGCCGCCGTGCATCATCACCAGCGGATACGGCTGCGTCTTGTGAACAGGGATTTGATACTGCACGAACATCTGCTCCGCCATGATGCGTCCGCCAGGCGCATCAACATAATGTCCGCCCACGTGGAAGCACCCTTGATCCGCGATTTGCAGCGGATGTTTCTCATCAAATATTTTCTCTTGGTTCATGCCCGGCCCTTGCAATAGAATCGAACGATTGGTTTCGTGACGGAGTTCAATCAATGGATACGCAGACCACGCAAACTGTAGCGCGCAACGTAGTAGAAGTCACCCGTTTCAATGCGCAAATCGGCGCCGAGGTTCGTTGCGGCGACGTGCGCGCGTTCGATGATGCCGCCTTCAATGCCGTACACCGCGCGTTTCTCGACAATCTGGTGTTGCTGATACGCGGACAGAAATTGAATGATGATGAACTCGTCGCGTTTGGAATGCGCTTTGGCGAGCCGACCGCCGCAGCCCCCGTGCACGTCGGGCAAAAGCCGCGCGAGCGCCCGGAGATCGCGATCATTTCCAACGTGATCGAAAACGGCATGGCCATCGGCGGCCTGGGCGACGGCGAAGCGGTGTGGCACTCCGACAGTTCGTTCACACCGGTGCCGCCGAGTTTGAGCATACTGCATTCGATAGAGTTGCCGCCGAGCGGCGGTGATACGGGCTTTGCCAATATGTATCGCGCGCTGGAGACCATGCCCGCATCGCTGCGCGCGCGCATCATCGGCAAAACCATCAAGGCCGATTTGCGCTTCACCTCCGGCGGGCAACTGCGCCCCGGCCACACCGGCAAGGAGGATATTCGCAGCGCACCCGGCCCCAGCCATCCGATCATCCGCAAGCATGAAAAGACCGGCCATCACGCGCTCTACCTCGGCCGGCGGCCTTACTCCTACGTCAACGGTCTCACGCTCGAAGAATCCGAAGCGCTGCTAGACGAACTATGGACGCATGCGGCAAAGCCCGAGTTCACCTGGCATCACCAATGGAAACCAGGCGACGTGCTGATCTGGGACAACCGCTGCGCGATGCACCGGCGTGATCCGTTTGATCCAAAATCACGGCGCATCATGCATCGCACGCAGTGCAAGGGCGTGCCGATCATCGCGACCACCGCCGAGGATCTGGCGAACCTCAAGCCGCATCCGCGCGCGGCATAGTTTGAAAATTCACTTCCGTTAATTCATCGATGTAACCACTCCAGGAGCACGCTTTGTACGACGACCCCATCAAGCACGCAACGATAGAAGAAAATTCCGCCGCCGGCACACGCCGCTACTCCCGCGTGATCGACGCGCACATGCACTGGTACCCGCGGGAGTTCGTCGATCTGATGATCAAAAAAGGCCCGGCTCACGGCGCGGTCATGGGTGAAGACCCCAAAGGCAACCCCGTGGTGCTGTCGGTGCCGGACGGCACGCAGACTTCCGTCATGCGCAAAACCATGACCAATCTCGACGACATCATCGTGGACATGAAAAAGCGCAAGTGCGACACCTACGCGCTGTCGATGACCAATCCACTGATGTACTGGGCGCCGCCGGGCTTTGGCCTTGAATTGGCCGCCGTGCACAATGATGCCTGTGTGGCCGCGCACCGCAAATATCCGGACAAGTTTTATGGCTGCATCATCCTGCCGATGCAGGATGTCAAACTCGCCGCTCAGGAACTCGAACGCATGGCGAAAGAGCCCTGCATGCGCGCGGTGTTCATCGCCGAGCACATCCTCGGCAAGAACCTGCACGAAAAAGAATTCTGGCCGATTTACGAACGCGCCGAGGCGCTTGGCCTGCCGCTGTTTCTCACCAACTTGTACCCGTCCGGCGCCGAACGCATGAAGGATTACTTCATGATCAACACCTTGGGCAATCCGCAAGAGGCAGGCTACGCCGCCACCAGCCTGATGTGCGGCGGCGTGCTCGATGCGTTCCCGAAGCTGGAGGTTTTTCTGCCGCACGCGGGCGGGACATTCCCGTGGCTGATTGGCCGCATGGACCTCGCGCGCAGCGTCAGCAAGGAATTGAGTCACATGAAAAAGCCCGCTTACGAGTACCTGCGGCGCTTCCATTACGATCTCATCACGCATCACCCAGGCATCATGCGCAACCTGATCGATCTCGTGGGCGTTGACCGCATCGTCGCCGGCACGGATTTTCCGCAAGGCATGTCGGTCAAACAGCCGGTCGATTTCGTCGAATCGATACCGAATCTAACCCATCGCGAACGCGAGATGATACTTTGTGACAACCCAGCGCGGCTGCTGAAAATAGAAGCCACGTTGAGCAAGTAAACCCTGGAAGCTCCATGAAAATCACTTTCCCGCTATCCATCGCCACCGTGATCATGGCGCTGCCATTGACCGCAATGGCGCAGTCGTCCAATTACCCGAATCGTCCAATACGCATGGTCGTTCCCTTCCCGCCCGGCGGCGGTACCGACATCGTGGCACGCTTGTTGATGCCCAAGCTCTCCGAAACACTAGGCCAGCCCATCGTCATCGACAATCGCGGCGGCGCCAACGGTGGCATTGGCACAGACATCGCGGCCAAGTCGCAAGCCGACGGCTATACCGTGCTGGTCGGTGGCATCGGCACCATGGCGATCAATTTCGCGATGTATTCGAAAATTCCGTACGACCCGGTGCGTGATTTCGCCGGCGTCACGCAGATTGCCGCCGTGCCCAACATGCTGGTGGTGCACCCCACGCTGGCCGTAACCTCGGTCAAGGAATTGATCGCGCTGGTCAAGTCAAAAGCCGGGCAACTAAACTTCTCCACACCCGGTGCGGGCTCCTCCGATCACATGTCGATGGAGCTTTTCAAGCTGCGCGCGAGTATATCCATCGTGCATGTGCCATATAAAGGTTTCGGCCCATCGCTGCCCGATCTGCTCGGCGGCAAGGTGCAACTCACCTTCGCCAACCTGCCCACCGTGCTGCCGCACACGCAAGGCGGCAAACTGCGCGCACTTGCCGTCACCTCGCGCACACGCGCCGTGAGCTCGCCCAACGTGCCGACCATGATCGAATCCGGCATGGCCGATTTTGACGTGACCTCCTGGTTTGGACTGGCTGTGCCCGCTGCGACGGCGAAACCCATCATCACCACGCTGCACGGCGCGACCGTAAAATCGATGACTCAAGAGATGCGCGAGCGCCTCATTGCCAACGGCTTTGATCCGATGGCGACCACGCCCGAGCAATTCAGCGCGCATGTACGTTCCGAGGTCGCGCGCTGGGCAAAGGTGGTTAAAGAGTCAGGCGCGAAGGTGGAGTGACTTAAAGCGCTCGGGAACGCAATTCCGCGGCCATGCTGCGCAGTTGTGTGAGCGCATCTTCGAGATCATCGAAGATCTCCTGTGCCAGCACGTCGGGCTCCGGCAGATTGTCTGAATCCTCCAGCGTCTTGTCTTTCAGCGAGAAAATATCGAGGTTGAGCTTGTCGCGCTTGGGCAGGTCTTCATACTCAAAGCAGCGCCGGCGCGCCTCCGGGTTCGCTTCGTTCCATGCGCGCACGCCGTGCTGAACATTTCAGAGAATCGCGCCTGATAGACGATCGCTGTAGCGCCGCACACTGCGTTGTGGTATTAAACGCTCTCGATTTTGCGGCGCCATCCGCCCGGCGTTTGTTGGGTGCAAATCGCCACCGCGCGCTGCATGCGTTAACAGTAAACGCAACGTAATCGATTGGTTATATTGACTATTTTTGCATAAAGTCAATGCCCTGCGAACCGCACTCAAAATATAACGAGGAGACCCTAATGCAACACGCAACCTTATCCGCGGCCGTCACGCTCGCCGTGGCGGCTTTCGCGGCGCCGCTTGTCGACGCCGCCGACACGTTCCCCAACAAACCAATACGCATGCTGGTGGGCTTCGCGCCCGGCGGCGGCACCGATACCGCCGCGCGCGCCATCGCGGCGAAACTTGGCGAGCGTCTCGGCCAGCAAGTGGTGGTCGACAATCGCCCAGGTGCGGCGGGCAATATCGCGACCGAGCTCACCATAAGCGCGGTGCCCGACGGCCACACGCTGCTGCTGGGTTCCATTTCATCGTTTTCGGTTAATCCCAGTCTCTACAAGAAACTGTCGTTTGATCCGCTACGCGATCTGGCGCCGCTCACGCGCGTGGCCGATTCGACCAATATTCTGGTCGCTCACCCCACGGTGCAAGCCAAGACGGTAAGAGATCTCATCGCGCTGGCGAAGACACGCACGTTGAACGCCGGCTCGTCGGGCATCGGCGGCACCGGCCACCTCGCCATCGAACTGTTTAATTTGCAGACAGGCGTGAAGATGACGCATGTGCCGTATAAAGGCGGCGGCCCGGCGATCATCGATCTGCTGGCCGGCAACATCCATCTGATTTTCGCCACCGCCGCGAGCTCGGTGCAACATGTCAAATCCGGCCGGATCAACGCACTGGCCGTCAGCACGTTGAAGCGCTGGTCGTTCATGCCGGAATTGCCCACCGTCGCCGAAGCCGGTGTGCCGGGCTTCGAGACCAACAACTGGTACGGCTTCATGGTGCCGCTGCAAACGCCGCAACCCATCGTCGCGCGCCTGAACAAGGAGGTCGCCACGATACTGTTGCTGCCCGACGTGAAGGATTATCTGTTCCGCCAGGGCATGGATGTCGCGCCCGGCACGCCGGAAGATTTCGCCAAATACATCAAGTCCGAAACCGTGAAGTGGGAAAAAGTTATCAAGGCGGCGGGGCTTTATAAATCCAACTGACCCATGCAATATTTTTTTAATCCTTGAAGAATTGCGATAATTCTTCGTACACGCGGTCGGGCACCTGCTCGGCCGGATAGTGTCCGCACTGCAGCGGCTGCATCTTGACGATGTTGGCGGCGTACGGCGGCCACGCTTCGTGCGGATTGAAAAACTTTTCGGTGTGGCTTAACTGCCCCCAGAACACCGCGGTTGGGCACTGAATCTTGCGCCCAGCTTCATGGTCGGCCTTGTCCATTTCAAAATCAATGCTCACATTCGCGCGATAGTCCTCGCACACGCCGTGGATGTTTTCCGCCGTGCACACGCGCGCGTATTCATCCAACGCCTCCTGTTTGAAGCCGCCCTTGCCGATGCCCATGGTGGTGAGTTTTTTGAGAATGTAAAAATCCTCGTGCCCGGCGATGAGTTTTTCCGGCAGATCGTACGGCTGCGCCATGAACCACCAGTGATATGAATTCACCGCCCATTGCAGATTGATGTGCGTGAGGATGTAATGCGTGGGCAGCACGTCGAAGCTCGCAAGCTTCTTCATCTTGTCCGCGTGATCGAGCGCCATGCGTATCGCCGTGCGCCCGCCGCGGTCGTGGCCTGCGACGCAAAATCTGTCGAAGCCCAGGTGCTGCATCACGTCCACCTGATCCTGAGCCATGCGGCGGAACGAGTAGTTGCTGTGATCGGGTTTGCCGCGCGGCTTGCTGCTGTCACCGTAGCCTCTGAGATCGGCGCACACCACGGTGAAATCCCGCGCCAGACGCGGCGCCACCAGATGCCAGTGCACGTGCGTCAGCGGGTTGCCGTGCAGCAATAGTATCGGCGGGCCGTTGCCGCCATACCGAAGGTTTATTTTTACTTCCGGGTCGCTGGTTTGAACTTGTATGTGTTTGAAGCCTTCGAACATTTTGATTCCTTAAAATCGACTATCCGTTGGTAGCATGAAAGCGCAACTACACCACCCCCGTCATTCCAGCGAAGGCTGGAATCCAGTACGTAAACCCATGCGTAGCATCTGAATATCAGGCCCTTCGGGCCAAGTTACAACCTGGATTCCAGCTTTCGCTGGAATGACGGTGACGGGAATTAAACTTCCACGGTATCACCGAGGCGTACGTCGCCACCCGCGTTCGACAGCATGCCCACCCCAAACGTAGGCTGTTGCTGCCCGAACGCGCGCACCAGTGTTTGCATCACTTCAAGATCGCGCTCGCCGGTGTACGGGTTCGCATGCGTGGCGAGGCAGCGCACTTTCGGCACGACCGTTTCAAACTCAACGTTGCCCACGCGCACCCTGCCGCCAGACCACGATTGCTCCTGCCATGGCGCGGCGCCTTCAATCACGATGTTGTGCCGAAAGCGAGCCTCATCTAGTTTCGCATCGCCAAGCGCTTCACCCGCGGACGCAAGGCTCTCGCGGCTGTGCAGCGTGGTCTGCCCCGCTTCGTTGTCCTGATAGCGCGGCATCGTGCCGTCGCCCACCAGTTTCAAAGGCAGGTGTTCGAGATGCCCCTTGAGCGGATTTTCTTTCAGCGAAAACACGTAGCCAGTTACGGCATCAACCAACCGCTGCCGCCCTGCGTCATCCAGCGTTTCGTTTGCCAGCACGATATCGCCAAAGGCGATGCGCAGCCGTTGCGCCCGGTCATCGAAGCGCACATTGAGCCGCGCCAACGCCGGTGTATTGGCGAGCACCACGCCGTGATATTTGCGGCACCACGCGGTGTCAGCCACCGGCGCATCGGCGAAGCGAAAGTTAAGCACGCGGTCGCCCGCGACGCGCCCGCCGGGCAGCACGGTGAGCCGCTCGCAGGATTCGGGCGTGAAACCCTTGAGCGGATAACGATAGAGCGCGATGACTTTCATGTTAGACAAAATACTTGGTGAAGTGATCGTAAATCCGGTCAGGCATTTCTTCCTGCATGTAGTGCCCGCAGTTCATCGCGTCGGTGACTGTGATATTGCTTGCGTACTGCTGCCAGATATTCAGAAACTCTTT
>CAMDLH010000031.1 GCA_945901405.1 Bordetella parapertussis
CCGCCTGTTCCTCGTCAAGCTCGATGCGGCTTCACATCCCGGGGGCGGCGACGCAGTCTTGCCCGTTCTTTGCGTCTGCGCCGCTGTTGCCTGCCAGCGTCTTGAAACTATCGGCCTTCCCCAATGCGGTCATTTCGGGACTTTCCACCTTCACGGCCGGCTTCACCCGGTACCATTGCGCCTCGCTTGCTTTCGTGCCTACGCATCAAGCCCACCGTTACCGGTGAACCTGCAAGGCTCGATACCAGACCCGTGGCTAGCGGCTATCTGGGCGGGACTCTCACCCGCTGGAGTATACGACATTGCCATACCGCAACCAAGAACTGACCCTGTCCTTCCTGTCCTTCTGTCCTTTGCGCGAGCGATACCGAGGTGAATTGACCACCGACATCACGCAGAATTATTGACAGCGTTACTGCTCCGGTTATAGAGTGGGTACAATTACATGCCCTCTCGGAGGCACCGATGCGTATCTTCTCAAAATTTAGCCTATTCGCGGGATTGTGTCTTGTCGGCGGAGTGGCCAATGCGACGTGCGACAGCACGCTTTCTTTCTATCAGACTGCTGTTTCCAGCAACAACTTTGTGCTTGCGGGGCAGTTAATTTCGGAGACACCGGAGTGTTTTGGCGGCAGTCAGGTGGCAGCTCAGGTTCAGATTAACGGCACGTCATTTCAACAAGCCGCCGAGCACCACGTTGCCCTCGCGGTTGATGGCGAGGCGCTCATTTGAGATCGCCGGGCGCGTGATGTAGCGGCACAGTTGTTCGATACCTTGGCGGTCGTTCGCGTCGCAGCGCACACCTGCGTGCAGGCTGAAGCCTTGCGCGTTGGCGCACAGCACACCACGCGAGCGGTGCGGTTCGCTACGCTCACCACAGCTAAAGAAGATGGTGAATGCTACTTTGCTAGACCTGTCCCCTTGGATTCTAGACCTGTCCCCTTGGGTTGGCAACGATCTCGGCCCCCACCGCGCCACCCGCGCCCGCGCGATTGTCGATCACGAAGGGTTGGCCGAGGCTGGTTGAAAACTGCATCGCAATAGCGCGCGTCGAGGTGTCGTTGCCGCCGCCAGGCGGAAACGGCACCACCAGCCGCACCGGGCGCTGCGGGTACGCAGCCACCGCACGTTTGACATCTTGTGCGATAGCCGTAGAGACGCCTAACAAAAATATCAATAAAAAAAAATAGATACAATTAATGTGCCTGATGGCCGTGAGCAGCGTCCGCGCGCACCAAGGGATCAAGGCCGCCATCGGCGTAGAGATCAGCGGGGCTGCGGGTTTTGCCATGCGTGCGAAGTTCCTTGAGACTCTCCCGGCGCCGCCGCTGGTATGGCCCAGGCGCGTGAACACGCCGCGTTCGCGCTTCACGACAGGATGCGGTCGATTTTAATCTGTATTCGCACGGTGTAAGCGTCGTGACGCAATCTGACCAGCCGTGTCAGATAGGGTTGAGCGTCTGCATTTTGGGCGCGGCCGGGGCAGTTGTACTGGGGCCGCTGACCGCCACTTTGAGACACTCAGGCTAAACTCGTCGCCTCATTGCACCGGCTTAATATTCCTGTAATCTTTGCCATTTTCGAGGGAGCAGCAATATGGCCATCGTTGAAAGAGGGAAGGGAAAGCGAAAACAGGTTTTTGAGATTGTGCGGCAAGGTCTGCTGCTGCGCTCGCAGGAAACCAATGCCGGTGATGAGCGGCTGCCTGGGTATCGGCGGTTTGCGAGTGAGGCGGTCGCTGCCGCCGCGCTGGCTGCCGAAGTCCAGTCGCACCTGCAGGACGGCATGCAGCCTGCCGATGTGGAGGCGCGCGCCATTGCTGCACAGGCAGCACCCGCTACGAACAGTACGCCGACACTGCCGCTGCGCGCCGATCTGGGCATTTACAACGAGGCCACTGGCTTCGTCGTCACCTCGCGCAAGATGGCGGGCAAGGAACTGGAGGAAGGCTCCGCCGAGTGGAAGAAAGCGGTACAGCGCGGCGATATGCTGCCGCTTACGCTGATGCAGGATGACCCGTTCGTAATCCGCATCGTCGCCGGTGAGCCGCTCACCACGCAGGAGAATGAAGAGTGGGTCGCCCGCGTGGATTGGCACCTGAATATTCCCGACGGCAAGCTCTGCGTGACCGGCGGCTCCATCTTCACAAATGGCGGCTACGATCCCGATGACGCTTACTACGAGCAGTATGTGTCCGAAGTAGCCATCCCCAAGGGCCGCTACAAAGCCGCGCTGTACACACATCTGCATGGCGTCAACGGTGGCGGCGTGATGGATCACCTGGCCGGCGGCTACGACAAGGGTGAATCCATCGAGAAGTGGTTTGCGCGCACCCGGTCCGGATTGGCGCTTCCTGATTGGGAAGAGCACGAGCCGGTAGAGTTTCTGCTGCATCTCGATCCGATTGATGCCGCTCCGAAAAAGGGACTCTCTGATCTGCCGGAAGACGGCTGGTTCGGCGGCGCGGAAAACGCGCGCAAGCCGGCGCTGTGTCCGTTGGGCATCGAGGCGAAAGACGTGCTTCGGCGCAAGGACTCCGAGTCGGGCGAATGGAATTATGTGCGCGACGTATTCCCGATGCTCGCGCCGAAGTGGGGCAAGGCCGAACCCGGCGGCCTGACTGGCGGCGGGATGGTTGCTCTGCCGCTCAACGCGCTGTCGCGTGCGGCGCGAATCTCGTGGTTTGGCTCGCGGCAGACGGTGATGGAACTACGCCTGAAGCTGACGGCATGTTCCCGACTTCGCCGATCAAGGGCGCGCTGATCCACACCGCGCCGGGCGGCCGTGTTTATCATCAGACCATGGCACTGCTGCTCTCCACGAAAATTGACGCGGGTGTGAAGCAGCAGGAGAAAGGACTTCGCGCCGCAGGCTTCAAAACTATCGGGGATCTCATGTGTACGGCGTTTTCAGAGATTGCATTCCACGGCTATGGCCACCCGGATGGAAATGCCTTCGCCTGGTTCCGCGTCTCTTACCCGGATGAAATCGCTTTCGAGGTCATTTCATTTTTCAGCAACGGTGCGGCGCTTATCACCTCGCAGGACTCGAACATGCGTGATGACCCCGTCGCCAATGTCTACCGGCAGGGATTCGCCAATTTAGCAACGGCCGATCTCGTCGCCGAACATGATCGCCGCCTCGCGGAGTTAGCCGCCTCGCTCGGGGCGCCGCAGACAATCGTTGCCAGCCAGAAGGGATTTGCCGAAGCGCTCGAACAGTTCCGGCTCAAGTCGTAGTGTTTTGCGTGGGCGCTATCACGTACGGCACGCGGCGCATCGCCGAGACGGCTGCTGATCTGGCACACATACACATAAGGTGTCAGGTCTTGCATTATAGCGCTCAGCCATGTAACATTGGCACAACATGTCTCGCCCCCTGCGCATCGAGCTTTCTGGCGGCCTTTACCACGTCACCTCCCGGGGTGACCGCCGCGAAGACATCTACCACGACGATGCCGACCGTCTGGCTTGGCTCGAAGTCCTTGCGCAATGCTGCGAGCGCTTCAACTGGGCGATACACGCCTGGTGCCAGATGTCCAATCACTACCATCTGATCGTCGAAACCGCCGAAGCCAACCTCTCGGCCGGCATGCGCCAGTTGAACCGGGTTTATACCCAGTCGGTCAACCGCCGCCACCGCCGCGTGGGGCACGTCTTCCAGGGTCGCTACAAGGCCATACTGGTCGAACGCGACAGCTATTTGCTGGAGCTGTCGCGTTATGTGGTGCTCAATCCGGTGCGCGCGGCCATGGTCGGGCACGCACGGCAATGGAAATGGAGCTCTTATCGCGCGATGGTGGGCGAGGACGTGCGCCCGCCATGGCTAAACACGGAGTGGATACTGGGCCAGTTCGGCGCGCAACGCGCACGTCAGATCACGCGCTATGTCGAATTTGTGCAACAAGGCGTGCGCGCGCCCGGTGTGTGGGAGCATCTGCGGGGGCAAATCTACCTTGGGGGTGATGCGTTTGTCGCCAGCATGCAGGCGCGGCTGTCGGATGAAGACGGCGCGCGTCGTGAAATCCCGCGTGTGCAGAGGCGGGCGTTGGCGAAGTCGCTCACCTTCTATCGCGATACTTTCGAGGACGCGAAGTCGGGCATGATGGCGGCCTACGCGACGGGGGATTACACGCTGCAACAGATTGCCGACGCATTTAGCGTGCACTATGCAACCGTCAGCCGGGCGGTGGTGATGCTATATTGCAAGACCTGACACTTTCGCGACCAACAGATTGATTGTAAGGTTTGGCAGCATTTGCTGCGGCACTGATGAAAATGCTGTTACGCAAATTGCCGAGATCATCTCCAAATATGAGCGGCAAATCACTAAACCCATTGTTTCGCAAAAAGTTCATTGGGGATTTGAAGGCGAATTTACGCTTTGTTTTACCCTGACCGAGCTTAGTGCGCCGATGCAAGATGCGTTCGTGAGTGATGTGAGGACTACAGTCACATCGTCCAGGGTAAAGATCGAGGAAAATATCGGTTCCGGCTGTAGCGGTGGGTGGAGATAAAGAAATCGCAAGTCGGAACCGCAGCGCGTTCCGACCTACAGCAACGCAATCGACTGCTGAATGTCCTTGGGCGCAGATTTTTTAAGTTGCACATCAAACGTAGCGAATTTTTCGCTCGCGTGGCTGGAAGCCAGATGCAGCGCGTCGGCGAAATCCATGCCGCCATCGCACCATTGCAGGGCCTGCGCCACCGCCAACGGATGCTCAATCTCCACATTGTCCAGCCCCGACACCTTGCGAAACGCGCCGATCACGACCTTGCGATCAAGCTTGTACAAGCGGCGCAACACCCATTCCGTTTCCAGCAGCACTGTCTTGGGGATGTAAATAGCTTCCTTCTTGAAAAGCGCGGCAACACGCTTGGTTTGCTCGGCATCGTCGCCGGTGAGCAGCCGCACCAATACGTTGGTGTCAATCGCGTGCATGGCGCGCTTTCACTTCCGCGGTAATTGCCGCATCCATATCCTCGACACTGTGCGCCTTGCCTGTGTAGCCCGCGCATCCGATCACTTCATCCAGCGTGGTGTTCGCCGCCGGTTTGAGGGGGCGAAGCAATACGCCATCCGCCGTGTTCTCGACAGCGAACTCAACCCCTGCCCGCCATTGATTTGCCCGGCGCACCGAAGCCGGCAAAATGACCTGGCCCTTGCTGGATAGTTTGGTGGTTTCCATGGGTGCGCGCCTCGCCGTTATTGATAGGTAAGAAATAAGTAAGACATCTTACAACAAGTCCGCCACGCCAGCAAGCGCCCATCGGCAACCTATCGCGCAATCAACTCAAACTTCCCCACCGGCATCGCCCGCCCATTAACCACCACCTCCACCCGATGCACGCCGGGATAATGTTTGCGCGTCGTCAAATCTTTCAGCGACAGCCGCTTGCTGAATGACGCCACGGCTCTGGCGCCCATCTCAAGTTCACGCAATTTGAACACCTTGGGCCGCGCAGTGCCGTTGGCCTTGATGAAATGCACACAGAGATCAACCACCAGCCGCTGCGCGCGCGGCGTGGGGTTAGCCAAATCGAACGACATCTGAACGGTCGCGCCTTTGCTGACGCGCGCGGGCGATACCTTGGCGTTTTTGATGGTCACCTTCGCGGCAACACCAAACCCCAGCACACGCAACGCGCCCTGCTCCCCGCGCTTGACCGCGGAACGTAACGCGTGGCGAACGATCCATTGCCGGGTTTCGCTGGCGTTGTGAAGCCACCGTTCGGCGGTGGCGAACAACAGCGCCGGATGATCCTTGCCGATGTCGTTAAGGTTGTTCGCCACCGAGCGGCGCACATACAGCGATGGATCGTCTTTCAACAATTCCAGCAGCGCCAGCACCGGGCGCGGGTCTTGCTGAAACGCGCGCAGGCGCGGCGCCCACGGCAATCGCGGGCGCGTATCTTCGGACACCAGGCGGCGCACGTGCGCGCTGGGGTCGGTGGCCCACACCTTCAGCACTTTAAGCGTATCTATTTGTTTTTGTTGAATAAATCTCCGGATACTGAATTCAGCACTAAGGGGATAGGGTTTTTAAACACGCTTTTCGCATAAATCGCAATGTATCCCCGCACGGGGGATAGGGTTTTTAAACACGCTTTTCGCATAAATCGCAATGTATCCCCGCACGGCGCAATTGGTCAACCACGCATAATTTGCGCGGATTTGCGCGCCGCCCCGCCGATTCCACGTAAAACCAGCGTTGCACACCCCTCAAAACATACTGTTTTCTCTCCCTCCGCGCGCAATGGCCGGGCAACACCCTCGGCCCGCCTGAAACCCAGCCGATCTATCAAGCCCACTCCAGCAAATCCGCCCGCTTGCGCGCCGGCGCAATGGGCGGGGGTTGTGGATCGAGCCCGATGTGTTTGAGTATCTTCTCAATCACCGCCGGTTCTTCAATCACCGCAACGAGCTTTAACTTGCCGCCGCACGCGCAACGCTCCACGTCGATGTCGAACACGCGCTTGAGCAGTTGTGCCCAACGCAGGCGCGCGGGCTTGCTGTGCGCGTGTTCGCAATCGCCCTCGCCGGCTGTTTCTTTTTGCGGTGGCACGGGCACCACCCGCGATCGCAGCTTCGCATTGGGCGCCAGCACCCCGTGAAAGCGGATCAGGTGCAGCCGCGGGCGCGGCACCAGCGCCGCGAGCCGCTGCATGAATTCCATCGGTGTCAGCACGATGTGGGTTGTGCCGTTGCGCCACGGTGTCTTCAGTTTGAGGACTACGTTGCCATCGCGGTTAATGGCAAGCCGTTCGTTCGAGATCGCCGGGCGGGTGATGTAGCGGCACAGTTGTTCGATGCCCTGCCGGTCATTCGCCTCGCAGCGCACGCCCGCGTGCAGGCTGAAGCCCTCGGCGTTGGCGCACAGCGCATCACGCGTTGCACGGTCACGCGAGCGCGTCTCGCCGCCCCCGCCCACGAGTGTCAGCACCTTGCGCCCCGCCCTTGGCCCCATTGCGATGCGGTAGCTGGTGGAGGCCGCTTGCAGCGGGGCGAGCAGGTTGTCCGGGTCGGTGCTGTCCGTGCGCGCGAGGTGGACGATGCCGTTTTCTTCGATCAGGTGGCCCAGGCGCGTCAGTAGCCGCATGACACGGGTGATGATTTTGTCGAGCAGCGTTTGCAGTTGGGCCTGTGTCGGGGCGGCCGCCTCGGTGAACCGCGGCGCTCCGTCTTCCACGGCGCTTTGGTAGACGCCATCGAGCACCAGCGCGTGCAGGTGGATGTTCAGGTTGGCCGCAGAGCCAAAGCGCTGGATCAGGGTGATGGCGCCGCTGGCGGCTGCTTCGCGTTTGATGTTGGTTTGCTTGATGAGATGCGTGTGAATCGCGCGGTGCAGGATACGCAGCACCGGGGTGATGCGTTCGGGATGCACGGCGAACAGGCTCCGCAGTGGTATCGGGAACGACAGCACCCATTGGCGCACCGGCACGCGCGGCAGGATGTTGTCCACCAGATACGCCGCCGTCTCGGCCATTCTGCGCGTGCCGCACGATGGGCAGATGCCGCGCCGTTTACAACTGAAGGCAACGAGGGTGTCGCGCGCGCACGTGTCGCAGGTCAGCAGCAGGAAGCCGTGGGCAAGGATGCCGCACTCCAGATAGGCGTCGAACTCGTCTTTGACGAATTGCGGCAGGCCGTGGCCGCCGCTGGCGTTGTCTACTTCGGCGGCGAAGGTTGCGTAGTGCTCGCGCACCAGCCGGTAGAGCGGCGTTTGTTCGGGGCAGCGGCGCTCGTAACGGGCGGCGCTTGCCGCGGTTGCGCGCTGGGTGGCTGCGCGCATGGGTAGTCATGAGGTTTTTCGAATACTGTTATTATATATAGCTTTCGAAATGACCTCGCTCCCACCCTGTGCCCACCCTCCCCGCCCTGCTTGTCTATTGCGAACTGCATTGCCTGTCGAACTTCACCTTCCTGCGCGGCGCTTCGCATGCGGAGGAACTGGTCGTGCGCGCGCGTGAGTTGGGTTATTCGGCGCTGGCGATTACCGATGAGTGTTCGTTCGCCGGCGTGGTGCGCGCGCATGTGGCGGCGAAGATGCATGGACTGAAACTCATCATCGGTACGGAGGTTCAGATCGATGACGGGCCGCGTGTTGTGTTGCTTGCCACCAATCGTGAGAGTTATGGCCACATCTCGGCGCTGATCACGCGTGCGCGCATGCGGGCGGACAAGGGCACTTATCGGGTGACGATGGATGATCTGGAGATGAATCTGGATCATTGTCTGGTGGTGTTGATTCCATTACAAACGCTGATTGCCGCGCCCCCCCATCCCAGTTGCCCCCTCGCCTGCAAGCAGGCTCTCCCCCCGCAAGCGGGGGAAGGAGCCAAGCCGTTGGTATGTACAGATCATCATGAAATGCGCTGGCGTCAAACCCTGCAACACGCCCACACCCTCGCCCGCCGCTTCCCCCAACGCGCATGGATCGCTGTCGAGCTGCTGCGCGGCGCGAACGATCATGCGCGGCTTGATGCGCTGCGCGAACTCTCGGCGCACAGCGGCTTGCCGCTGGTCGCCGCGGGGGATGTGCGCATGCATGTGCGCTCGCGCAAGCCCTTGCACGACACGCTGACCGCGATACGGCTTAACACCACGGTCGCGCAGGCCGGATACGAACTGCTCCCCAACGCCGAGCATCATCTGCGCTCGCGCCTGATGCTCGCGCGGATTTATCCACTGGAGATGCTTGAGGAGACCGTGCGCATTGCTGATTTGTGTGATTTTTCTCTCGATGTGCTGCGTTATGAATACCCGGAAGAACTGGTGCCGCCGGGCAAGACTTCCATCCAGTATCTGCGTGAAATCACTTTCGAAGGTCTTGCCCGCCGTTATCCTCAGGGCACGCCCACGCAGGTACTGAAGCTTATCGAGCACGAACTGCAATTGCTCGCCGAGTTGCAATACGAACACTTTGTGCTGACGGTTTACGATGTGGTGAAATTCGCGCGCGCGCAAAATATTCTGTGCCAGGGCCGCGGCTCGGCGGCGAACTCGGCCGTGTGTTACGCGCTGGGCATCACCGAGGTTGACCCCGCGCGCATGAGTATGTTGTTCGAGCGTTTTGTCTCGCGCGAGCGCGACGAGCCGCCGGATATCGATGTCGATTTCGAGCATCAGCGGCGCGAGGAAGTCATCCAGTACATCTACAACAAATACGGCCGCGACCGCGCGGCACTTGCCGCCACCGTCATCACCTATCGGCCGAAGAGCGCGCTGCGTGATGTGGGCCGCGCGCTCGGCTTCGAGGCCGGTCAGCTTGAGCGCATCGCCAAATCGATGAGCTGGTGGGATGGCCGGCGCGTGTTGCCCGAGCGCCTGCGCGAAGCCGGCCTCGACCCAGAGGCAGAAAACTGTAAGTTATTGTTTTTATTGATAAATTCAATTATCGGCTTTCCGCGCCATTTGTCTCAGCACGTCGGCGGTTTCATCATTTCGCAAGGCTCGCTGGGACGTCTTGTGCCGATTGAGAACGCCGCCATGCCAGAGCGCAGCGTGATCCAATGGGACAAGGACGATCTCGAAGCGTTGGGCCTGCTGAAAGTCGATGTGCTCGCACTCGGCATGTTGTCAGCGATCCGCCGCGCGCTTGATCTTGTGAGCAGGCAACGCGGCGCGCTGCTCACCATGCAAGACATTCTGGATCGCGGCGACGATCCTGCCGTCTACGCAATGATCCAGCGCGCCGACACCATCGGCACCTTCCAGATCGAGTCACGCGCACAGATGACCATGCTGCCGCGCTTGAAGCCCGCGAAGTTCTACGATCTGGTGATCGAAGTCGCCATCGTGCGCCCCGGCCCGATACAGGGCGGCATGGTGCATCCGTATCTGCGCCGGCGCCAGGGGCTGGAGCCGGTCACGTATCCCTCGGAGGCCGTGCGCGCCGTGCTCGAACGAACACTCGGCGTGCCGATTTTTCAGGAGCAGGTGATGCAGTTGGCAATCGTCGCTGCGGGCTTCACGCCGGGTGAGGCCGACGAGCTGCGCCGCTCGATGGCCGCGTGGAAGAAAAAAGGCGGCCTTGAACATTTTCACCAGCGCCTGCTCGACGGCATGCGCGAGCGCGGCTACACGCACGAATTCGCCGAGCAGATTTACCAGCAGATTTGCGGCTTCGGCGAATATGGTTTCCCTGAGTCGCACTCGGCGAGCTTCGCGTTGCTCGCTTACGTGTCGTGCTGGCTGAAGCATTACGAACCGGCGGCGTTTCTCACGGCGATGCTGAACAGCCAGCCGCTGGGTTTTTATTCGGCCTCGCAGTTGGTGCAGGATGCGCGCCGGCATAACGTCGAAGTGCTGCCGGTGGATGTCACCGTCAGCGATTGGGAATGCGCGCTGCTATCCGCCGACACCATGCGGCTGGGCTTTTGCATGGTGAGCGGTCTGCAACAAGCCAGCGCCGAGCGCATCGCCGCCGCAAGAGCGCAGCAAGTATTTGAAAACATTGATGATTTTTCAAGGCGCGCAAATCTCAACAAACGCACGTTACAACAGCTTGCCGCCGCCAACGCGCTCTCTGCACTCGCCGGCCACCGGCGTAACGCCCATTGGCTCACAGCGGGTGTTGAAACGCCAACGATGTTGTTACACGACGCACCCATTATCGAAACCCCGCCGCAACTCACCGCCCCCACCGAAGGCCAGGACATCATCGCCGATTACGCCAGCACTGGCCTCACACTGGGTCGTCACCCGCTGGCACTCCTGCGCACGCGCCTCGCGCGCATGCGCCACGTCACCGCCGCCGATCTCACGCACCTCGCCGACGGCCAGCGCGTGCGCGCGTCAGGCATCGTCACCTGCCGCCAGCGCCCCGGCACCGCCAGCGGCGTGGTGTTCGTCACACTCGAAGACGAAACCGGCTACGTTAACGTCGTGGTATGGAGCGCACTGGTCGAACGCCAGCGCCGCGAACTGCTCGGCGCACGGCTGCTCGGCGTCGAAGGCAAGCTGCAGAAAGAAGGCGAAGTCGTGCATCTGATCGCGCACAGGCTTACCGATCACACACCCATGCTCGGCAGCATCGCGGTGGCGTCGCGGGATTTTCACTGACTACCGCCAGCCCAAGGGTCTAAAGTGGCGACACCTGTTGACAAAAAGTCCGGCACATTGCGCGTCACGACGGTCATGCCATGCACCAGCGCCGTCGCGGCGATCAGTCCGTCACGAACCGGGCGCAGGTCTGGCACATGCAGCCGCGCGCTACGTAATGCAACCGCCGTGTCGACGGTTAAAATGCGGCCGCTGAAAGCAGGCAAGACATGCGCATTAAGCCAGCTTCGCAACATCGCCCCTTGCGCCGGGTCGCGGCGTTCGGCCAGCAATACGCCGATCTCTAATTCCTGAATCGTGATCACGGACAGATACAAATCAGCCGCATCAACGCTATCGGCCCACGCTGCAACCTGCCTGTCCGCTTTCCCAAAACGTACCTTGCGCAATTCCGAAACAACATTGGTATCGAGCAGGTACATCAGGACAGCGGCGCCGCTTGCGCCAGATCGTGTGACCGTGGAATATCCAATTCGATGTCTTCGGCGCCCGGCATCGCCAGCAGATCGGCAATCTTCGTGCGCCCGCCAGTGATTTTTTTATACTCGGCGAACGTCAACAATACATGGGCCGGCTTGCCGCGGTCGGTGATGATTACCGGGCCTGCTTTCGCGGCTTTTTTGGCCTTACTGGCATCCTGATTGAACTGACGGCTGGACAGCGTTGTGATGGTCATGAGCGCACCTGTCATTTTGTGCAATGTAGGTACGTTACCACAAAAAAATCTGCGCCGGAATAACAGCTAATTCCGCGCGATAATGCACGCTGAAAACTCACAACAATCCTCCTCGCAATGCCAAACCGAATTTCGCACGTCCGCGCCGCCGCACTCTGCGTGGCACTCACGCTGACCGCCACCGCCGAAGCACAAACCCGCGCTACCGGAAGCTACCCCACCCGCCCCATACGCCTGGTAGTGCCCTACGCCCCCGGCGGCTCGACCGATGCCATCGCGCGCATCCTGCAACCGAAATTCGCCGAGGCCCTCGGCCAGCAGATGGTGATCGACAACCGGCCCGGCGCCGCCGGGTCGCTGGGGCGCGAACTCGTCGCCAAGGCCACGCCCGATGGCTACACGCTGATCTTTGCCGACGCGCCGCACACCATCAATGTGCACGTGCTGCGCCACGTGCCGTACGATCCCATCCGCGATTTTTCGCCGATCACGCTGATGGCAAGCGCGCCGCAGGCGCTGATCGTTCATCCGTCGTTTCCCGCGCAGACGCTGAAGGAATTCATCGCGCAACTTCACGCGCAGCCGGGCAAATACAATTACGGCTCCGGCGGCACTGGATCGATCACGCATCTGACCGGCGAATTGTTCAAGCTCGCGACAAAAACAAACCTCGTGCATGTGCCGTATAAAAGCATCGGTCTTGCCACCGCCGATGTGATGGGCACGCAAGTGCAGGCCGCGTTTCCCACCATGCCCGGCATCGTGCAACACGTGCGCTCCGGCCGTCTGCGCGCGCTTGCGGTATCCAGCACGCGGCGCGTGAGCGCCCTGCCCGATCTGCCGACGTTCGAGGAAACCGGCGTCAACGGCGTCATCGTCAGCAACTGGTTTGGATTTTTCGGTCCCGCGAAATTGCCGCAGGACATCGTCGCTCAATTGCACAAGACCGTCACCGGCATCCTGCACTCGCAGGATGTACGCTCGCGGCTTAACAACCTTTCGCTTGAAATCACCACCAATACGCCGTCCGAATTTGATACATTTCTGCGCGCCGAACTTGAAAAATGGGGCAAGGTAGTCAAGGCGGCCGGCATCAAACCTGAATAGCGGAGACATCGAAATGAAACGCAACAACATCATCACGCACGCCGCGCTGACCGCCGCGCTATTCACGACAACGGCCCACGCACAACAGAGCACGGGAGATTTTCCACAACGACCGGTGCGTTTTGTCGTGGGTTACGCGCCCGGCGGCACCACCGACATCTTGTCGCGCATACTCGCGCTGCATCTGACGCAAAGCTTGAAGCAACAAGTGATCGTCGAAAACCGGCCCGGTGCGGCGGCGCAGATCGCCAGCGACATCACCGCCAAATCCACCGCCGATGGCCACACGTTGCTATTCACACCCAGCGGCTCACACACGGTGAATCCGAGTCTCTTCAAAAAACTCCCCTACGACACGATCAAGGATTTCGCGCCAATCACGCTCGCGGCGTGGGTCAGCAACATGATCGTCACGCATCCCACTTCGCCGCTCAACTCCCTGCAAGACCTGATCAAGCTGGCCAAGGCCAAGCCGGGCAGCATTACCTACGCTTCTTCTGGCACCGGCACCGTGGCGCATCTGTCGGCGGAAATGTTGAAAAGCGTAGCCAGCATCGCCATGACGCATGTGCCGTACAAAGGCGGCGGGCCGGCGCTGGCCGCGATCATGAGCAATGAAACCACGGTGATGTTCGCGGCGCTGCCCTCTGCCACGCCGTTCATTCAGAGCAAGCGCATCAAACCACTCGCCGTTACCAGCCCCAAGCGCGTCAGTACCATGCCCGACGTGCCCACCGTGGTGGAAGCCGGCGTGCCCGGCATCGGCGTGATGGAATGGTACGGCGCGCTCGCACCCGCGAAAACCGCGCCGACCATCATCGACAAACTCAATGCCGAAATCGTGCGCGTGGTCAAACGCCCCGATGTGCAGACGCGCTTCGGCGAACTCGGCGCGGACCCGGTCGGCAACTCGCCGCGCGAATTCGCAAAACAGATTGAGTCCGACGTGGCGATGTGGGCGAAGATCGTGGAATCCTCGGGCGCACGGGCGGACTGACAAACCAGGATTTACTTCTCCCGCACGGGCTTCAAAAAATTCCCCAGTCGCATCGAGGGATGCGCGCGGTCGTACTGCTTGGGATAAAACACCTCGCCGCCAAAATGCGCCGCCGCGTGCCACGGCCAGCGCGGGTTGTAGAGCATGCCGCGCGCCATTGCGATCAAATCCGCCTTGCCTTCAGTGAGTATCGCCTCGGCCTGATCGGGTTCGGTAATCAATCCCACCGCCATCGTGGGAATGTCCGCCTCGCGCCGGATACGCTCGGCGAACGGCACTTGATAATTGGGAAATACTTTCAGCTTCTGTTCGATCGCAGCACCTCCGCTCGACGCCGTGATGAAATCGCAGCCGCGTTTTTTGAGTTCAATCGCCAGCTCGACGCTGTCGTCCACATCCCAGCCGCCATCGACCCAATCGGTGCATGACAAGCGCACGCCGAGCGGCTTGCGCTCGGGCCACGCCGCGCGCATCGCATCAAACACTTCGAGTATGAAGCGCATGCGGTTTTGCAGGCTACCGCCATAGTCGTCGGTGCGCTGATTCACCAGCGGCGACAAGAAGCCGTGAATGAGATAGCCATGCGCGCCGTGCAGTTCGATCAAATCAAGGCCGAGCTTGTCGGCGCGCCGCGCCGCGGAGGCGAACGCACGCACCATCTCTTTGATCTCGGCAACCTCCAGTGCACGCGGCATCGCACGTCCAGGATACGCGCTCGCCGATGCGCTCACGATGGGCCAGCCGCCCTCTTCCACCGCAATCGGCTTTTGCCCCTCCCACGCCACGCTCACCGAACCTTTGCGCCCGGCGTGATAAAGCTGCATGCCCAGCTTCGCGCCGCCGTGCTTGCGGCAAAATGCGATCACCGGCTCGAGTGCCGCCGCATGTTCGTCCGACCACATCCCCATGTCGTGCTTGCTGATGCGCCCGTGCGGATGCACTGCGGTGGCCTCGGTAATCAGCAACCCGGCGCCGGACAGTGACAGGTGGCCCAGATGCACCATGTGCCAGTCCGAGGCATAACCACCTTCTCGTGCGGAGTACTGCCCCATCGGAGAAATCACGATGCGATTGGGTAGCGCGAGGCCGCGCATCGTGTAAGGCGTAAGTAAAGTCGAACCCATGATTGCCCTGACTGTTGAAATAATGGCGCAAGCGTAGCAGACTCCACGCCGCAGTGAAGCGCCGCGCTTGCCTCTGTTGCGCTTGCCTCTTGCCAACTGGCGCGGCTTCATCAATAGTGCGCATTGTTAATCATGGAGGATTTCATGACCGTTCGAAAAATACGATTTGCCATCGCGTGCGCGGCACTGCTGACGGCGGGCGCGAGCTTCGCCCAATCCGACAACTACCCCACGAAGACCGTGCGCATCATCGCGCCGTTTCCGCCGGGCGGCAGCGTCGATACCGTCAGCCGACTGATCGCCGCGCGGCTGTCTGAAAGCTACGGCCAGACCTTCGTTGTCGATAATCGCGGCGGCGCTTCCGGCAATATCGGCTCCGAGCTTGCCGCCAATTCTCCAGGCGACGGTTATACGCTGCTGGTGAATACGCTGCCGCTGGTCACCAACCAGTTTCTTTATAGCCGGGTGCCGTACGACGCGCTGCGAGATTTCGCACCGGTGTCGCTGCTCACCGGCACGCCCGCCGTGCTGGCCGTGCATCCGTCGATACCCGCGAAGAGCGTGCGCGAGTTAATCGATCTCACCAAATCACGTGCCGGCAAGCTTGATTACGGCACCGCCGGTGTCGGCACCAATTCGCATATCGCGGGCGAGTTGCTCAACTATCTGGCCAAGACCAATATATCCGCAGTGCACTTCAAGGGCGGCGGCCCTGCGACGATTGCGTCGGTGTCCGGCGAGATCAGTATCAACTTCAATACCCTGCCTGATTCGTTAAGCTATGTGCGTTCGGGCCGTATGCGCGCGCTTGGCGTCAGCACCGTCAAACGCGCGCCTGCATTGCCGGATGTGCCCGCCATAGCCGAGACCGTGCCGGGCTACGACTTCACCACCTGGCAAGGCATACTCGCTCCGCGCAACACCCCGCGCACCGTCGTCACCTCCTTGGGGGATCGCATCAAGAAATCGCTTTCTGTGCCCGAAAACATAAAACGCTTCAATGATGCGGGACTCGATATCATCGCCAGCACCCCCGATGAGTTCTCCGCGCATTTGAAAGCGGAAGTCGAAAAGTGGGGCAAGGTGATCAAGGAACGCAAGCTGAAAGCCGAGTAAGTAGAAATATCGTAAGTATTTGTTTTTATTACATTTTATAGGATTTAACTATGCACTACTTAATCTGCCGCGCGCGACTCGTTGCCGTCATTTTGCTGACATGCTTACTGCTGCCGGCAAGCGTCATCGCCGCCGAAAGCGAAACAAAAACGCTGACTGGCGCACAAGCGCAAAAATCACCGCAAGCCGATGTGATGCTGGCGTTTGAAAGAGCCATGATCGAGGACGGCATCGAGGCCGCGGGCGCGCACGCCACCCCGGGCAAACTCGAAGATCTGCGTTTGATGCTGAAACAAATCGGCGATGCGGGTTACAAGCAATTCCAAGCCGAAATGCGCGGCGTGCCGCGCGGCGAGGCGCGCCGCAAGCAGATCGAAAAGCTGATGGTGACCGGCGACAAGGCCGTGATCAGCGCGCGCAGCGGCCCCAATGCGATTGATGAAATTCCGCTGCTGCGCACACCGGAAGGATGGAAAGTCTCGCTGCGCAGCGAATGAACATTCACAATCGAGTCGTCAACTTCCCTGAAACCATAATAAACACAAAAGCTAAAACAACATGCCCTTAGCCCTGGTCTCCAAACAATTCATCGCCACTTACGGAGACAAACTCAATACCACCGTCAAAAACGCAGGCAAATCACTCACCTTCATGACGCTGCCCGAAGCGCCGGGCGCGCGGCTGTCGCCGGCGGATCGCGACCACGTTGATTGTATTTTTCTCGACCGCGACATGCGCTTTAACGAGCAACTGCATGCCGCCTACGCCGATGCGCTGTTGCAAACGAAAAATCTCAAATGGGTGCACTACACCAGCTCCGGCATCGGCCAGCAATTGCATGTAGCCGAACTAAATGCCAAAGGCGTGATCACCACCAGTTCCACCGGCTCCAATGCCGAGCCCGTCTCGCAGACCGGCATCACCGGCTTGATGATGCTCGCGCGCGGCTTCGGCAGCCACATCCGCGGACAATGCAAACACGAATGGAATCCACTGCGCGGCGCGGCGCTGCCCGATGATCTGCGCGGACAAACCCTGCTGCTGATCGGCGTGGGCGCCATCGGCAAAAAAGTAGCGGCGTACGCGCAAATGTTCGGCCTCAAGGTTATCGGCGTGCGCCGCGGTGCGCGTGAGGCCGCCGACACTGTTGATGAGTTGCATCCGCCATCGAAGCTGCCCGAACTTTATCCGCGCGCCGACTGGATCATGCTGTGCTGCCCGCTGACCAAGGATACGGAAAACCTCCTCAATGCCGATGCCTTCAGGCGCATGAAAAAAGGCGCGAAGCTCATCAATATCGCGCGCGGTGAAATTGTCAACGAAGCCGCGTTGATCGACGCCCTGGGAGGCGGCCCGCTCGGCGGCGCATACCTCGATGCGCACGCACAAGAACCGCTGCCCGCCGATTCACCACTGTGGGACATGCCTAACGTCATCATCTCGCCGCACAATGCATCCGCCTCGACCGGCAACGAGCCGCGTTGCGCCGAAATGTTCATCGACAACTTTGGCCACTGGGTGCGCGGCGAACCCATGTTTAACGTGCAGAAATTCTGATGAATAATCCTACAACGGGCATGCTGCTCGCCATGCTCGACCTGCAAGAGAGCATGAACCGCAAGATCGACGTCGACTGGCTCGGCAAGCGCCACGCTTACTTGCGCGCGGTGCTGGTCGAGGCCACCGAGGCGCTGGAGCACTACGGCTGGAAGTGGTGGAAAAAGCAGTCGCCGGACATGGTGCAGTTGCGCATCGAGATGATCGACATCTGGCATTTTGTGTTGTCGGAGTATTTGTTGCGCGCCGGCGGAGACAAGGCAGCCGCATCCGATGCGATGCTTGGCGAGTGGGCATCGCAACCGATGCTTGATTTTGATGGAGCGCGCTACGAGCTGGCCTCGCTCGACATTCGCCAGCAACTCGAACTGCTGGCGGCACTCGCCGCCGTGCGGCGGACAAATCTGCCGCTGGTGGCGCTGCTGTTTACGGCTTGCGGGCTGACGCCTGCTGCACTGTTTCGTGAGTACGTCTCAAAAAACGTGCTCAATCATTTCAGGCAGGATCGCGGCTACAAAAGCGGCGAGTACAAAAAAACCTGGGACGGCGCCGAGGACAACGTGCACATGGCTGAAATACTGGAAGCCATGAACGAAGCCGATGAAAAACTGCCGGATGCGTTGTATCGCGCGCTGGCGGCGCGTTATGACGCGCTGAGTGCGGTAAACAAACTGACGTGAAAGATATACGATGAAAATAAATTGTTGGGTGGCAACGATGACGACCGGCCTGCTGCTCGCGGCAGGCAGCGCGCAGGCTCTGCAAGGTTATCCATCCAAGCCGGTTCGCTTCATCGTGCCCTACCCGCCCGGCGGCTCCACCGACTACACCGCGCGCGAAATCGCGCCGCGCCTTGCGGAGATGTGGGGACAGCAACTGGTGATCGACAATCGCGGCGGCGCAGGCAGTCTTATCGGCCATGGCATGGGCGCCACGGCGGCGCCCGACGGCTATACCATATTGCTGGGTACATCCACCGGCCTGTCGATCGCACCCGCGCTGGGTACCAAGCTCGCCTACGATCCTCAAAGGGATTTCACGCCGATCGGGCTGGCAGTTTACGCGCCCTACATCCTCACTTTGCACTCTTCGATTCCGTCAACAAGCATGAAAGAGTTCATCGACTTTGCCAAAAAGCAGCCCGGCAAACTGAACTACGGTTCATCCGGCACCGGCACGCCGAACCATCTGGGCGTGGAAATGATGGACATCATGGCCGGTGTGCGTACTGTGCATGTGCCCTATAAGGGCGGCGGCCCCGCGTTGATCGACCTGCTGGGCGGGCAACTGCAATTTATTTTTTCGGCGATCCCGCAAGTGACCGCGCACGTCAAAAGCGGACGGCTGCGCGCCATCGCGGTAGGCCACCCCACGCGCACACGCGCGGCACCCGGCCTGCCCGCGGTGGCCGAAACACTGCCGGGCTTTAACAACACCACATGGTACGGCGTGCTCGCGCCCGCGCGCACGCCGCGCGAGATCGTCGCGCGCATCAATGCTGATCTGAATAAATTGCTCGCGCAGCCCGAATTCGCGCAGCGCATGTTGTTCCAGGGCATCGAGGCCGCGCCTGGTACGCCGGAGGCATTGGGCGAGATGATCCGCGCCGAGACCGAGCGCTGGCGCAAGGTCATCAAGAGCGCGGGGATTTCAGCCGAAGCGATACGCTAGCGCGGCGCCAGGGTTGGCGAGAGCCAGCGGCTCCGCCCTGATCACATTCGCCCACACACCATCACCCGCGAGGAGCGGGGATGATGTGTGCGATTAAATTGGTCAGCCTACCTGCCCTTCCATCAGCAGTTTTACAACCTGCGGCGTGATCGTCCTCGCGCGCTCGTCGAGTTGCTCGGGCGTGAGATTGGCGATCGGGTGCGGCATTTCCAGAAAACGAAAGCCCTCAAGTCCCCAGGTGCGCGCCATTGCGGCGCCGGTTGCACGGAACACGTGCGTGATGATCGAGGCGGAAGGAATGCCTTGCTGTTCAAACACGATGCTGTCGAGCACACTGCCCGAGCTGCATGACCCTCAATCGCCTACGCCCGCGACTATCACGTCACAGTTGGCCTTGTATTCCTCGACGATCTCGGCGTGCGGCGCCGCGCCGGAGCTTTTCTTGCGGCGAATGACGCGCGACTTGGTGCCATGCTCTTTTTCGAGTATGTCCGCGATGCGCATCAACAACTGGTCGGAATTGTGTTTGGTGTTATCGATCAACCCCACGCGCAATCCCTTGAGCGACTTCGGCCTTGGTGCGTAAGCGATACGCCGCCCCGCCACCTCGGTGGTTGGATCAAGTATTTGCACTGTCATGATGCTTTTCTCCTTTCGTTAAAAAATCTGTTCACTGTTCACCCTTCACCCTTCACCATTCACGGTCTGCGAATTTCCTTGGTAACGCTTTGTGATCCTGCCTTGCTGCCCCATCCTGGGATAAACGACGATTGCACGCCGGCGATGCCGCCCGCGGCGACGACGATGAAATCATCGGCGGTTTCCACGATGGGAATCATGTTTTTTTCATCATCCGGCGTTACCGCGCCCGCGACGATGTTGATGCGCTTCATCTCGGCGACGGAGGTCTTGGAGTTTTCAAAACAGAAGCGCTGCACGTCTTGGCGCGACCAGCCAGCTTTTTTCATCACCAGTTGATGCTCGCCGGGGAACACCAGCGCGTATTGCGGCTGGCGATTGGTGCCGGCCGAGATGCGCATGTTGGCGCACAGCGTCGTCAGCACGCCTTCGGGCGTGGCAGACAGGCCATTGGAGAACTGATGCGGCGCGAACGCGGCGAACACCGTCACGGCGTTTTGCGCAGTGCTGAACCCGCGCGTGGTATGAAGCGGCGGCCATGGGCTGTCGGTTTCGTTTTCGGCGATACAGAAGCTGTATTTACCGCCGTGCCCCATGCTGCTGCGGTCCAGTTCGCCGGGCAGCGTGCCGATCACGTTACGCATGATGAGGCGTATCGCGCGGCCGATGGTGGCATTCGCGCGCCAGCCGGGGCTAAACAGATTGTCGCCGGAGTTGATGTCGAGTTCTTTGGCGATCGGGCCGTTCACCACCATGAACACCGCCGAGCCGCCGGTGCTGGTGGCCGGGCCGTGATAACCGTATTTCGGGTCGGCAATCGCCTCGACCGCCGCCACGATTACGGGCATGTATTCGGCCTTGCAGCCCGCCATCACCGCGTTGATCGCGACTTTCTCGGCAGTCACTGAAATCTGCCGGTTCTCGATGAATGCAAGTTGCTGTTGCGGATCGATTTTCGCCGCATCCAGCATTGCGGTCACACGATCCGCGGTGGGCGGCACCACGGGCAAGCCGTCCGTCCAGCCATTGGTATAACAAAGATCGATGGCGCCGCCGAGATCCTGCACCGTATGACGCCGAGCCTTGAGTTCCATTTCCAGTTCCCCTGATCTATCTGTCGAAGCCGCAGTTTACACAACTACGCGCTCAAGCTGAACCTTGCGAAAATTGCAACGCCGCCGCCACGATGGGTTTTGCCCAGTCGGGCGCGTGCGGCAGAGCGTCCGAGTTGAGTATCCTGCCACGCACCATGTGGAGAACCAACACCGGCGCGGGCGCCTTGCCGTCCGCAGGGTCGGCTTCGACGCTGTTGTCGTAGACACGCAGCGCCGCGAGCTTCGGCATAAGCGAAATCAAGTTCATGCGGCTGTGCTCGAAGCGGCGGCGTATCGCGGCTTCCGGGATATCGTGCCCGCCGCGGCCCACACGCGAACGCACGCGCGCGAGATGCAGTTCAGGTGACGCGAGGCCTGCGTACCAAACATGAATTTCAACACCTGAATCGGCCGCCCGAGCCAGCGCGCGTGGAATGCTGCTCGCCCCCAGCGTGGTTTCAAACGCGAAATCCAGACGTTGCTCAATGGCTGTCGTCAAAAAATCAAAACCGCGATGCCACGCCGCGCTATTGGCGTCGGTTTGACTCAGCGCGGGATTTGCCGCCCGCATTTCGCGCGCGGCCTCATCGGGGTTGTAATAGCTGGCGCCGTTCTCGCGAAACGCTGCGCCGGCGATGCTGCTCTTGCCCGAACCATTGACACCCGCCAGCACATAAATGCGTGGCGCCGGCTTTGCGGCCATTTTGGATCAGCGGCGTTTGCTTGCGGGCTTGGCAGCGGCCCTCGTTGCAGTCTTTACCGCGGCCTTGCCCAGTTGCGCTGGCGTGGCGTTGAACGCCGCATCCATGCCCTTGCGCGCGCCCGGTGTTTGCATGCCTGAAAGCAACTCATCGTATTCAGCACGCAAATCATGCAAGCTGGGGGTGCGGTCTTTAATCAGCGCCTTGAATTCCTCGTACGAAATCAGCACGGCTTTGGGTTTGTCGTGCCGCGTGATCGCCACCGCGCCGCCGTGCAGCGCTTGTTCGAGAATCACGCCGAATTCGTTTTTCACGCGCGTGGCGGCAACGGAGGGCACATCGACGAAATCGCCGCGGCTATTACGGAAGGTCAGATTCGAGTCTGCGCTCATTGCGGCTCCTTTTGCACGTTTTAGCCATTATAGCCGTATTGTCTCATTCATACAAAACCCATCCATGACATAGCCGCGGCGCTAAAAATATTGTTTAAAAACAATAACTTATGAATATCACTATCCCAGCATCTGCCCGCCATCCACCGCGATGGTCTGCCCCGTGACCCAGCTTGCCGCGCTGCTGGCGAGAAACAGCGCCACGTTGGCGATTTCTTCCGGCGTGCCCAAGCGGCCAAAACGGATGCCGCCGAGCACGGCGTTATAGAGCGCCGGATCGGTGCTCTTTCTGCGCTCCCAACTGCCGCCGGGAAATTCTATCGACCCCGGTGCGATGCAGTTCACGCGTATGCCTTTGTTCGCGAGGCTTACCGCCTGCGACAACGTCAGTTGAATCAGCGCCGCCTTGACCGCACCATACGGCGGCGTGCGCGCGCTGGGTTGCAAGCCCGAGATCGATGAAATATGAATGATCGATCCTTTTGATTTCTCCAGAAAAGGCAGCGCGGCATGCGAGGCGCGCACCGGCGCCATCAGATCGACATTGATGCTCGCCGCCCAGCCGGTTTCGTCGTCAGTCAAGCCAAAGCCCGACGCATTGTTCACCAGCACGCCGATGCCGCCGAGCGCCTGCGCCGCCGAAGCGACATAATTTTTTACGGCATTCGCATCGCTCAGATCGCATGCCGCCGCGTGCACATTGTGACCGCACTGCCTGAGTTCGGCTTCGGTGGCGCGCAACGCGCCCTCCCCGCGCGCGCAGATGGATACGTTCGCCCCGGCACGCGCAAATGTGAGCGCGATGGAGCGGCCTATGCCGCGCGAGCCGCCGGCGATAATTGCGTTACGTCCGTTCAGTTCCAATTGCATGCGTGCAAGACTCTCCGTGACAAAAGTTATTCAATTTATAAGCCTGGTCCGCCCGGCGACAGGCAAGATAACATCAAATGCGCTACATTTCCGCAACTGTGATTGACGGAGCACACGTGAGCAATACCGGATTGAGAAAAGGCAACGAATTGGAAGGTCGCGTGGCGCTCGTCACCGGCGCTGCGCGCAACATCGGCCGCGCCATTGCACGCTCGCTCGCCGCGGGCGGCGCGGCGGTGATGGTCAACGCACACACCTCGCGCGAAGACGCCGAAAAAACCGTGGCCATGATCAAGGCCGATGGCGGCAAGGCAGCTTACTTCATGGCCGATGTCACCGATGTGCCCGCCGTGCAGCAGATGGTCGATGAAACCGTCAAGCAATTCGGCTGGCTGGATTTTCTGGTTAACAACGGTTCATGGCGCCCGGACATCAAGTTCGAAGACACCACGCTCGAACAATGGCGGCGCGTGCTGTCGGTCACGCTCGACGGCGCGTTCATTTGCACGCAGGCGTGTCTGCCGCATCTGTTGCGCGCGGGCGGCGCCGCCATCGTCAATATCGGCGGGCTTACCGGCCATCAGGGCGCGTTTAACCGTGTGCATGTGATTGCCGCGAAGTCGGGCCTCGCGGGCATGACCAAGGGCCTCGCTTATGATTTCGCCGGCAAAGGCATCACTGTCAATTGCGTGGTGCCCGGCCCCATCGACACCGCGCGCGGCGCGCAGGGCCTGGCGGCGGAGCGCCCTGATCATCGCAAGGCCATACCACTGGTGGGGCGCCGCGGCGAGCCGGGTGAAATTGGTGCCATGGTGCGCATGTTGTGCGGCCCCGATGCGCGATTTATTACCGGGCAATCGATACACGTCAACGGCGGCGCGTGGATGCCCTGACTTACAACCTGGAGAGAAACATGCACACAACGCGTATAGGCGATTTTAAAGTTCAACGCATCACCGAGTTCGAAGGGCCGTTCATAGCACCCGAGGTATTTTTCCCCGATTTCGATCCGGATGTGTTGCGCGCGAACCGCGACATGACCGGCCCCAGCCTGATCGATCCGCTCACAGGCAAACTCATCTTCAGCTTTCACAGTTTCATCGTCAAGACCGGGCGGCACACGATACTCATCGATTCGTGCATCGGCAATGACAAGGAGCGTCCCACGCGGCCGCAATTTCATCGCTCGAAATCTCCCTTCATCGCCGATCTCGCGAGCGCCGGCGTCAAGCCCGAGCAAGTTGATTTCGTGATGTGCACGCATCTGCATTGGGATCATGTCGGCTGGAACACACGCCTCGATAACGGACACTGGGTGCCGACCTTTCCCAATGCACGTTACATCATGGCGCGCCGCGAGTTCGAGCACTGGCAAGGCGTGCAGCAACGCGGCGAGGAATCACCGCACCGCAATGCTTTCGAGGATAGCGTGCTGCCCGTGGTGCGTAGCGGTCAATCGGTGCTGGTCGATGACGACTATGCGATGGAGGACGGCTTGTGGTTCGAGCACGCGCCCGGCCACACACCCGGCAACGTGGTGATACATGCGCGCTCGCGAGATGACCGCGCGGTTTTCCTGGGCGACGTGATCCACCATCAGATGCAGTTGATGGCGCCCGCGTGGTCCACGCTTGCATGCACTGACAAAGAGTTGTCGCGCAAGACGCGCACGCGGTTGATTGAAGAATATGCCGAGAACGGCACACGATTGCTGCCGGGGCATTTTCCGTCGCCGACAGCAGGCCGTATCGTGAGGCATGGCGGCGCTTACCGTTACGCCTTCGAGTAGAATCAAACGCATCATTTGACCATCAGGGAAAGAAAATAAAATCATGAGCAATACCGCACCGCGCTGCCTCGACAACATACTGTGCCTGGACGATTTTGAAGCGCCCGTGCGCCGATTTTTGCCGCGTCCGATCTTTGGCTACATCTCCGGTGGTGTTGAAACCAACGCCTCGCTCGACGGCAACCGCTCCGCCTTCAACGAATGGGAATTCTTGCCGCGCGTGCTCATTAACACCAAGGCGCGTCATCAAAAGACCACGCTCTTCGGGCGCACCTACGATCTGCCGTTCGGCTTTCCGCCGATGGGCGCGACCGCGCTCGCCGCATACAGGGGCGATGATTCTCTCGCCAAGGTCGCGGCCGAACTCAACACGGTGATGATCCAGAGCGGCGCTTCGCTCACGCCGATGGAGCACGTCAAAGAAGTCGGCCCCACCGCATGGTTTCAGGCATACCTGCCGGGCGAACCCGACATCATCATCCCGCTGGTCGAGCGCGCGCAGGCCACGGGGTTCCAGACACTCGTGCTCACGGTCGACGTACAAGTGCCAGCGAATCGCGAGAACAACGTGCGCGCCGGTTACAGCTCGCCGTTGAAACCTTCGCTGCGCCTCGCTTGGGATGGCATTACGCGGCCACGCTGGCTGTTCGGCACCTTCGCCCGCACCATCATGAACCACGGCATGCCGCATCTCGAAAACATGGGCTTCCCGCGCATCCCCATCCTCGGCAACATCGAGCGCCCGCGCATGAGCCGCGACGGACTCGATTGGAAACATGTCGAACTCATGCGCAAAATCTGGAAAGGCAATCTTGTATTGAAAGGCGTGCTGTCACGGCACGACGTGCGCATCGCACGCGAGAGCGGTGTCAACGGCATCATGGTCTCCAACCACGGCGGCCGCCAGCTCGACGGTACCATCTCGCCGTTTCGCGCACTGCCGGGCGCTGCCGCCGAAAAAGGCAGCATGGCCATCATGATGGACAGCGGCATCCGCCGCGGCACCGACGTGTTAAAGGCGCTCGCCATGGGTGCTGATTTTGTCTTCGTCGGCCGGCCGTTCCTCTACGCCGCTTCTATCGCGGGCGAGGCTGGCGTGCGCCACGCCGCAAAATTATTGCGCGAGGAAATCAGCCGCAACATGGCCATGCTGGGCATCTCGACTGTTCAGGAAATGACACGCGATCTGCTTGTGTCAAACCGGGGGCCGATCTGACGCGGCGGACAACGAAACGCGAACGCAATGGAACGTAATGGAACGAACTGGAGCAAATTGAAATGACCATCAGCATTAAACTGAACGTCAATGGTGAAATCAAGCACGTTACGGCCGATGCGCAGACGCCGCTGCTATACGTGCTGCGCAACGATCTGCAATTGAAGGGCGCGCGCTTTGGCTGCGGCGCCGGCCAATGCGGCGCGTGTACCGTGATCATCGATGGGAAAGCGGTGCAGTCATGCGATCTGCCGCTGTCGGCCGCGGCCGGCAAGTCGATCACCACCATAGAAGGTCTGGCGGTAAACGGCGCACCGCACCCGCTGCAGCAGGCGTTTCTCGATGAGCAGGCGATGCAGTGCGGATTCTGCGTGAGCGGCATCATCATGTCGGCCAAAGCGCTACTCGATGTGCAACCGCGCGCGGATGACGCAGCCATTCGCGCCGCGCTCGACGGCAACCTGTGCCGCTGCGGCGCCCATCACCGCATTCTGCGCGCGGTGCGCCGCGCGGCACTAGGCGCCGCGACTGGCGGTGCGGCATGAGCGGCTCAAACACACCCCCGGCACGCAAGCTGCCCGGCAGTCTTGACACAAACCGGCGGCTAGACCGCTGGTTGCGGATCAATCGCAATGAAACCGTCACGGTGTTTCCGGGCAAGGTCGAATACGGACAAGGCATACTGACGGCGTTGTCGCAAATCGTCGCGGAGGAACTCGACGTGGCGCTGGCACGCATCGATCTCGCGCGCACGGACACCTCCTACAGCCCCGACGAAGGCGTGACTTCCGGCAGCCGTTCGCTGCAGGAGGGCGGCGAGGCGCTACGCCATGCGTCAGCCGAGGCGCGTCAATTGCTGCTCGAACGCGCCGCCGTGCAACTTGGGGCATCGCTGGAACAACTGAGCGTCGAGGACGGCATCATCACGGCGCGCAGCGGCGCCAGCGTGAGCTACTGGCAACTGGCGAGCGATGATCTGCTCGCGCGCGAGGCGAGCGGTGACGCGAGACCGAAATCCCCGGCGCTGCACACCATAGTGGGCGCCTCGGCGCCGCGCCGCGACTTTCCCGGCAAGGTGAGCGGCGTGCCCGCTTATATCCAGGACATTGAACTGCCCGGCATGCTGCACGGGCGCATCGCGCGCCCGCCCAGCTACGGCGCGCGCTTAATCGCGCTGAACGAGGCCGAAGTACGCGCCATGCCGGGTGTTGCCGCCGTGGTGCGCGACGGTGATTTTCTGGGCGTGGTGGCACGGCGCGAGGATCAGGCGATTCAGGCGCTAAAGCGTCTCCAGCGCATCGCGCAGTGGGACGAACACGAGTCGCTGCCCGGCACGCTGGACCCGCGCTTTCTTCTCGCCGAAACAAGCAAGGATGAGGTAATCAGCCAGATCAGCGATGCCGAGGCCGCGGCGCGCGGCACGCGGCATCTGCAAGCCGAGTACACGCGTCCCTACATCGCGCACGCCTCCATCGGCCCTTCCTGCGCGATCGCGCGCACGGACGGCGGCGCGTACCGCGTCTGGACTCACAGTCAGGGCGTGTATCCGTTGCGCAAGGACCTCGCCGCGATCCTGCAAACGGACGAAACAAATGTCGTGGTCGAGCATCACGAGGGCGCGGGTTGCTACGGCCACAACGGCGCCGATGATGCCGCGCTGGATGCCGCGCTGCTTGCGCGCGCCGTGCCGGGCAAACCGGTGCGCGTGCAGTGGATGCGCGAGGACGAGTTTGCGTGGGAACCCTACGGCCCGGCCATGGTGGTGCGCATGGATGCGCGGCTTGACGATAGCGGCGCCATCGTCGACTGGCGCCACGATGTATGGAGCAACGGCCACACCGCGCGCACCAACTGGCAAAGCCCGGTGAAGAACAGCACACTGCTCGCGGCACAGCATATGGCCCGGGCACTGCCCGCGCCGGTGCCGGTAAATCCGCCGCTGCCTGCGGGCGGCGCGCATCGCAACGCGATTCCGCTTTACGTTTTCGCCAACCAGCGCATCACCAGCCACTACGTCGAGCGGGCGCCGGTGCGCGTGTCGGCGCTGCGCTCGCTCGGAGCGCATGCCAACGTGTTCGCGCTCGAATCGTTCCTCGACGAACTGGCGCTGGCGGCGGAGGCGGATCCCATTGAATTTCGCCTGCGGCACCTGCACGATACACGCGCGCGCGCGGTGATCGAGGCGGCGGCGAAACTGGCCGGCTGGCGCAGCGGCGAGAAAGGCAATGGCGCGCGTGGCCGCGGCATCGGTTTTGCGCGCTACAAGAGCCAGGCCGCCTACGCCGCGGTGATCGTCGAAGTCGAGATCGCGGAGGAGATCAAGGTCAGGCACGCGTGGGCCGCGATCGACGCGGGCCTTGCGGTGAATCCGGATGGCATCATCAACCAGACCGAAGGCGGCATCATTCAGTCGGCAAGCTGGACGCTGAAGGAACAGGTGCGTTACCAGCCCGCTCGCATCATCACCCGCGGCTGGGAGGATTATCCGATCCTCACCTTCAGCGAGGCGCCGGTGGTCGAGGTCACGGTCGTCAACCGCCCCGGCGAGCCGACACTGGGCGCCGCCGAGGCGGTGCAAGGGCCAACCGCGGCCGCCATCGCCAATGCGGTGTGCAACGCGATTGGCGTGCGCCTGCGCGACATGCCATTTACGCGCGAGCGCGTGCTCGCCGCGCTGGCGTGATGCGATTCGCCCTGCCCTCGCTAATCCACCAGTCAATTTTCAATCTGCCGTAAGCGCCGCATGACAGCAATCAAATATCTGATAATGTGCGTGGTCTTTTGCGCCGCCCCCTTGGGCGCCGCGGCACTGTCCTATCCCGCCAAGCCGGTGCGCATGGTGGTGCCGTGGCCGCCGGGCGGCGCCACCGATATCCTGGCACGAGCACTCTCGGAACCGCTGACGCGCGCGCTGGGGCAAACGGTGATCGTGGACAACCGCGGCGGCTCGAACGGCATCATCGGCGCCGAGTCGGTCGCGCGGGCCGCGCCCGATGGCTATACGATCATGTTTCACATCGTTACCTCGCACGTCACCAATCCGGCGGTCTACAAAAAACTCAACTACGACACCATCAACGACTTTGCGCCCATCACCCAGATCGCCTGGACGCCTATGGTGATGGTGCCGCACCCCGCCTTCCCGCCAAAAACGGTGTCCGAGTTGGTGACGCTCGCCAGAACGCGCCCCGCACAGGTTGATTATGCCTCGTTCGGCATCGGCAGCATGTCGCATCTGGCCGGGGAAATGTTTAACGGCATGGCCAATGTGCGCATGACGCATATTCCCTACAAGGGCGGCGCCGCGGCGCTGATAGACACCATCGCGGGGCACGTACCGCTCAATTTCGCCGGCATCACGCCGTCGCTGCCGCATATCAACGCTGGCAAGCTGCGCGCGCTGGCGGTGACAGGGAAAGTGAGTTCCAGGCAACTGCCCGGCGTGCCCCCGGTCGCGGCAACGCGAGGTCTCGAAGCCTACGAAGCCACCAATATGTTCGCCACTTGGGCGCCGGCAAAGACCCCGCCCGACATCATCGGCAGGCTTAAAGGCGCGATCGTGAAAATTCTGCACACGCCGGATTTCACACAGCGCCTCGAACGCGAAGGCGCCAGTGCGCCCATCGGCAACACGCCGGAGCAGATGGCCGCCACCTTGCGCGCCGACATGTTAAAACTCACGAAGCTGGCAAAGTCAGCCGGCGTCGAGCCTCAGTAACGCGCAGCCGTGATTGGTACCGCGCGCCGCGCGCTCGAAGGCATAGTATGAATTCGCCGGATCATGACCCCCGCCGCCATCGGCGTTAATGTGTAAGTTATTGTTTTTATTGATAAATTAATAGAGGCTCACTCATGACCATCCGCTGCAAAGCTGCTGTCCTGCGCACCATAGGCGCACCTCGCCCCTACTCGCGCTCCAAGCCCTTGTCGATCGAGGAAGTCACGCTCGCGCCGCCGAAATCGGTTGAGCTGCTGGTGCGCATTGCCGGCGCGGGGCTGTGCCACTCTGATTTATCGGTGATCAACGGCGACCGGCCGCGCAAGGTTCCGATGGCGTTGGGCCACGAAGGCTCCGGCGTGGTTGTCGAGGTTGGCTCGGCCATCGACGATGTTCGCGCTGGCGATCACGTGGTGTTTCAATTCTCCGCCGCTTGCGGGCGCTGCCGGCGCTGTGTCGAGGGACGCCCGCAAGTGTGCGAGCGCTGCCGCGTGGCCAAGGCAGCCGGCGAATTGATGGCGGGCGGCAGCCGCATCACCAGCATTAACGGTGAGCGCATCGATCATCACTCCGGCTTGTCGTGCATGGCCGAGTACGCGGTGGTCGATCGCGGCAGCGTGGTAGTGGTTGACCGCGATGTGCCGATAGCCGATGCGGCGCTGTTCGGCTGCGCGGTCATGACTGGCGTGGGTGCCGTGATCAACACCGCGCGCATTCGTCCCGGCGACTCGGTCGCGGTTGTAGGCCTCGGCGGCGTGGGATTAAGCGGCATACTCGGCGCGCGGCTCGCGGGTGCAGAGACGATTATTGCCATCGACCGCGAGCCCTCGCGGCTCGAAGTCGCACTCAGCGTCGGCGCAACACACGCGGTGTGCGCGCGCGATGCCGACTGCGTCGAACAGGTGCGCGATCTCACCCACGGCGGCGTCGATTATGCGTTCGAGCTGTCAGGCGGCGCTGACGCGATGACTACCGCCTACGGCGTCACGCAATACGGCGGCAGCGTGGTGATCTGCGGCTTGCCGCCGGTGACAGCAACCTTCAGCATCAACCAGTGCGACATCGTCGGACAAGAGAAATCCATACGCGGCAGCTACATGGGCTCGTGCGTGCCGGTGCGCGACATACCAAGATTCATGCGCCTCTACAGCGAAGGCCGCCTGCCGGTGAACCGACTGATCGACGGCTATATCGGATTTGATGAACTGAACGCGGGCTTCGACAAACTGCAGGACGTGAAAGCCATACGCCAGATACTCACGCCGCACGGCGTGGGCGCATAGGAGCGAACATGCTGACAGGCACGGTGCAATGGACGGCGCAGGAACGCGTGATACACGGCAAGCCCGTGGCCGAAGCCGTGCCCGAGGAAATCGCGCGCATCGGCGCGAAGCGCGTGCTGCTGCTCACCACGCAGTCACTCACCAACAGCAAGCTGATCCGCGACGTGACTTCGGCGCTGGGTGATCGATGCGTGGGCCACTACGCCGAAATACGCGCGCACTCGCCGCGCGAGGCCGTGATCGCCGGCGCGGCACTCGCGCGCGAGATTCAAGCAGACCATCTGCTCGCCGTCGGCGGCGGCTCGGTGATCGATGCAACCAAGACCATGCTGCTGGCGTTGTGGCGCGGCTTGAGTGACATCGACACGCTATCGACGTTGGCGATCAAGCGCGGCGCAACGCCGATGACGCCGCTCGCAACCGACCGCATGCGCATGACGGCGATACCCACCACATTGTCGGCCGCTGAATTCAGCAGCGGCGCCGGCATCACCGACACCCAGCGCAAGGTCAAGCTGTCGTTCGCCCACCCGCTGATGGCGCCCATAGCCGTGATACTCGACCCGGCGGCAACTCTTGAAACGCCGATGGAACTGATGCTGTCCACGGGCATGCGCGCAATGGATCACGCGGTCGAGCGCTGGTGCTCGATCCGGCCGCACCCGCTCTCCGACGGCCTCGCGCTACAAGCCATGACGATGCTCGCTCGGAACCTGCCCGCGATCAAGGCGCGCCCCGATGACCTTGAGGCGCGGCTGAATTGCCAGCTTGCGGCATGGCTCACGCAGGTGTCCGCCATACCCGGCGTGCCCAACGGCGCGAGTCACGGCATCGGCTACATACTCGGTGGCTATGCCGGCGTGCCGCATGGCATCACATCGTGCATCTCGCTCGCCGCCACGCTCGAATGGAACGAGCCCGTCAATGCCGAACGTCAGCGGGCCGTGGCCGAAAAGCTCGGCCATCCCGGCGCACGGCCATGCGACGTGATGCGCAATTTCGTCAAATCGCTCGCCCTGCCCACGCTCCTCGGCGATGTTGGCATCACCGCGGACCGAATCGCCGAACTCGCGCGGCAGTACGACGGAACCGGGCCAATCGCGACCAATCCGCGGCCGGTGCGGGGCGCGGCCGATGTGGCGGAGATACTCAAGCTTGCGGTTTGAAAGCCGCGGATGGCGCTTAACGCCACATTAGTTTGAATCGCACTGGCCAGTCGCAGTTTGTGGCGAGGCCGGCCAAGCGGCCTGAGTGCACCACCAATCAAGCACTTTCAATTCGCCATCTATCTCGGCAAGCGCTCCCTGCGTGATGTGCAATACCTTGTAGTTTCGTTTTATCGTGCACGAAAGTAGCGCCGCTTGGGGTCTTGCGGGCTGGTGCCGATCTCGCGCACCAGCCCACGTTCCACGAGTTTCGCGAGACGGGTACGGGTGGCGCGGGGCGTGAGTGCTATCGCAACTGCGATTTCCTGGGTGGCAAGGCCGACGCCGCCGGCCAGAGCGTGCAGTATGGCCTGATCTGTCGTATCCGCCGTGGGCGCGGCATGACGCTCGGTATGCAGTGTGACGCGAAAACGAGTGCCGATTTCCTCCAGCACGGGTACTGCAAACCCGGCGTCGGCGCAAGCCACTGACATGCGCTGTATGCCGCTGCCCCACTGCTCGATGAGGCCAAGTTCATGGAATACACGGCCAATGACGCGATTGCGCAATTTGGAAATGCCGTGATGCAGATCGTCCACCGTCAGGCCGAAAGGCAGCAATCCTGGATTTTCCACTTCAAGCCGATCGTCAAAAATGGACAGCCGGATGGGAGCGCCGCGTTGCGCATAGTCGGCGTGCGCCACGGCGTTGATGATTACCTCGCGCACGGCAACGGGCGGCAGGTTCCACCGCTCCTTGCGCCGCACCGCGCCGATCTCCATGCCGTGCAGGGCGTGTTTGCGGACAAAAGCGAGTGCCTCCTCGACAACATGCACCGGATAGCGCCTGATATCCACGTGGTCAGTGATCCTGGCTTTGTCCGTCCCCTGAAAACGTCCGGCCTGTATCCAGGCATCGGGGAAAAAGCGATCTCGCTGCCTGCCGAAGAGCAGCATGCCGCCGACGGTGGGCACTTTGCGCCCCTGATGTGTCGTCATCAGGCGCAGCGTTTCCAGATCGGCGCGCTTGAGCTTGCGCGCCGGAGCGAACAACTCAGAAGCTGCTCGGAAGTCAAGGGATTCAGAGTCGAGTTCGGGCATGGCCTGCTCATCGTAACTTTCGCCTCGGGCGAAGCGCCGTAGTTCTTCGATGAGTTCCCGGTCGGCGCGGCGGTTGGTGGAACCGACCCGCACATAAACGCCGCCCTCGGGCCCAGCGCTTTTGAGATAGTGCGGGCGGCCAGGGCTGGGATATACCTGTACGGCGAGGACGTGGGTGCGCCGCCACGGGAGAATTTCCAGTTCCGGAATCAGGCGCGGTAGTATGCCGTCGCTGATTACATTGGCGAGGCGCTCTTCCATATCCAGCGGGTTGGGCACGCCACGCACGTGCCGTGTCGCATCTTCCACCCCAATCAGAAGCGTGCCTCCCGCCGTATTGGCAAAAGCCACGATACCCCGCAGCACCCCCTCCGGAGAGGACAGATCGCGCTTGAATTCAAGCACCTTGCCTTCAGGGCGCTTCAGCAGGTCGAGGAGATTCATAACTCGGAAGTTTACTCTGAAGTCAGCGGCGTCGCCACACTTCCGGGTTGTTCATCGCGACACGCCCCCAGCGCCCGTTCGACCTTCGGTTTAACCTCACCCATCATCAGTTCCATCGAGCGCATCGCCGCCTTGTGCGGGGTGTTGCCGACCTTGAACGAAAAGCACACGTGCACGGGCTTCGTCGCGTGGATCTCGGCAACAAGTTTTTCGGCGACGGTTTCAACGTCGCCGATCAGCAGATTTTCGTGGATGGTTTCGAGCGACGGCTCGCCGTCGAACGGCAAATCGACCAGCACGATGCCCTGCATGACTTCCTGCCGGCGTCTGAGGCTCGCCGCGAGCCGCGCCTGGTAGCGCGCGTTCTCCGCGAAGCGCATGCCTTCGTCGCGGCTGTTGGTGATGTACGCAAAGCGGTTAACGGTGATGTGCGCCCGCGACAATGGCACATTTTCGGCGGCAAATGCGGCCACGATGTCGGCATACTGCCCTGCCAGCAATTCCGCGCCGCCAAGCCTGCCAGAGGTCAGCATTCGGTAGCCATGCCGCGCGCCGGCGCGAAACATTGCCTGAGTGTGACCGGCAACGTAAATCGGCAGTGGTTTTTGCGTGGTGCGAGCGGCAATATGCGTTTCAGGCATCTGGTAGTGCTTGCCGTTGTAGCTGAAAAAATCCTGCGTAAACGCCAGGTCGAGGATGTCGCAGAATTCGTTGGTCATTTCGAGATTCCTGACAAGATCGACACCGAAGCGCTGAAATTCATACGGCTGATAACCCGCACCGATGCCGAGCATCAACCGCCCATTCGACAAGGCGTCGGCCATGGCAATCTCGGCGGCAAGCCGGGCCGGGTTATAGAGAGGCAACACCGCGACCGCGGTACCGAGCCGGATATTTTTTGTGTTCGCGGCGCAATGCGCCACCATCATCAACGGTGATGCACACAAACAATAATTCGAGAAGTGATGCTCGGCAAACCAGGCGATGGTGTAACCAAGCTCATCGGCCCTCCGGGTCTGCTCGGCGACTTCGCCAAACACTTGCGCGGTCGGCGTACCCGCATCACGCGCGCCCATCAAATTGAAGATTCCGAATTCCATTGCCTTATTCTCCAATGAATATTGCATGCACGGTCAATGTAGTGTCGGCCCGCCCGCCAGTCAACCGCCAGTATTTTCGCGTTGCTGAAATCCGGTTGCACAAATCCGGCTCAGGGCGTAGCTTTCCGGTTGGAACAACGTCCCCACGGAGCATGCGTAATGAAGTTTCGCCCCATTACTCTGACGATCTTAGGCGTACTTTCAACTCTGGGTTTTCCGACCGGTCCAGCAGCGGCACAATCTCCAACGGCCCGCCCCGTGCGGCTCATGGTCACCTATCCGCCGGGCGGCGCCACTGATATCAGTGCGCGGCTGATCGCGCCGCGTCTCGGCGAAACTCTCGGACAGCAATTGATCGTGGACAACAGGCCGGGCGCGAGCGGCATGATCGCGACCGCGTTGCTGGCGCGTGCGGCGCCGGACGGTCACACCATCCTGGTGGTCGATACCGCGCACGGCGCCAACCCTGCGCTTAACGACAAGATGGCCTATGACACGCTGAAGGACATCTCGGGGGTGAGCCTGCTGATGCGGGTGCCCATGCTTTTTCTGGTGAATCCGGCGTTCCCCGCGCATTCGGTAAAGGAGCTGATCGCGCTCGCCAAGGCGAGTCCCGGCAAATACAACTACGGGTCGGCCGGACTCGGCAGCACCATGTATCTGCTGGCCGAGCTCTTCAAGGCCAGCGCGGGCATCGACCTTGTGCACGTTGCCTACAAGGGCGGCGGCCCGGCGTTGGCCGAAGTGATGGGCGGGCAGATCCCGATCACGTTTTTGTCGACTGCGGCTTCGATGTCGCAGGTCAAGGCCGGGCGCGTGCGCGCGCTGGCGATCTCGGGCCGTGAGCGCAGTCCCGTCGCGCCGGATGTACCGACAGTCGCGGAGAGTGCGCTGCCGGGTTTTGAGTTTTATCTATGGCAAGCGGTGCTCGTGCCCTCGGGCATGCCACAAACGGTGATGGCCCGGCTTGGCAATGCCGTCAACGCCACGCTCACGCATGCGGATACCAACGAGCGCTTCACCAGTCTGGGCGCCGAAGCGACCCCAACCACACCGCAACAGGCCGACGCGTATATTCGGTTGCAAGTCGAACGCTGGATCAAAACCTTGAAGCCCGCGCCTGCGGCACGTTGAAATAGCGCAGGTTTTACTACGATCAAGCCGCCTTGAACACCGCCATGCACTTGGGCGCATTGAACGTCCATGTCTCCACCCAATCGAGAATATCGGCCTTGTAGTTCAACTCGGCCATGGCACCGGCGAGGCACGTCCAGTTGAGCACCTCTTGCTGGCCCGCCTGTTCCATTTGCTTGAGCGGCGTATCGCGCCACGCGTTGTAATCACCGCTGCGCAATTGTTCAAGCATGACGCGATCCGATTCCAGGTCGGGGTAAATCCAGTGGTTCTTCTCGGTGAGAAAAGCGTGCGACCAGCTCGATGACGCCATGATCACCACGCGCCATGGGCTTTCTTTCAAAACACGCGCCGTCACCTTCCCCATCTCAAAACAGCGGCGCGGTGACGGCGAAGGCGGATCAGGTTCGTCGGAAAATTGCGCGCCGCCGCCGCGGTTGCGAATCACCGAACTGCCGTAACAATTCACCGCGACGGGCACGACAGGATAGTTAAATCCCTTGCGGTCGAGATCCAGGTACAACAGCGTGTTGGCGAACGCGTGCCCCAAACCGTCTTCGTGCAGCGGTTTGTAGGCGTACGACATGTCGATGCCTTCTTCCAGCAGCCGCCGCGCCAAGAAACGCCCGGCCTTGTGATGCCCTGGGCTGGTGAAGACCTTGTCCGCCGGTTCGTCCCAAATGTTGGGCCGTCCGCGCAAGCGTTTGTACGGAACGAAACTAAGCTGCTCGTACGCCAGCACGCAGAACGGGGGAATAATGTCTTCCCTGAAATTTTCGTACTGGTCATCTCCCCACATCAGAATGAAGTCGGGTTTAAAGGCGTCGATCTCCGTGCGGATTTTGCGGAACGCGTCGAATACGCGCGCCTTGTGCACCTTGTGCGACGTGATGCCTTCATCGTCACCCCACTCCAGGCGCATCGGCTCCGGCCAGTTGGCGGGGTCTCGCATACGCTCGGGTATTCGCCGGTCGGTATGCAACATGCGCGCCAGCGGCCACGCTTTATGCTCGTCGGGAACCAACCCCGGAGGATAGTGAGACATGCCTATGCCGAGTATCTCTGCCATGATCCAACGCTCCCCCAAGGTTTATACAATGTGATTGTGGAATGAAAATCAGCCGCGCGGGCTAACGCGCCTTGCCCGGATAAAGCGCCTCGATCTCTTTCGCTTCCGGGCGCAGATTGTAGTCTTGCGCAAGTTCGCCATTGCCGCAGGGGCTTTTCACCGTGATAAACGTCGCCGGGCCGTTGACCGGGCGCGAACGATGGCGCGTATTGCGCGGAATATGGATGAGCGTACCGGGACCAACCACGCGGTCTTCATCGCCCAGCACAAAGTGCATCTGCCCGGCGAGCACCACGCTGAACTGCTCTTCGTTCGGATGCTCATGCAGCGGCGGGCCTTCACCCTCCGGCTTGGTCACAATGCCGAACTTCATGAATTCTCCGGGCACGGCCCCGGACTCCACTTTTGAATTTACAGCGGACTTCTTTTTTTCCAGCTCATCGAGTTGATAAAACGGCATCACAGTCTCCTTGAGAATCATCAGCTGTTCATTGCGGCAGCACGAATGATAGCGCGAGCCTGCTCCGGCAAAATCGTGTACATTGAATTGTGTGAGGCTCGCCTTAGAGCTATAAAAAAAACACTTAATTATCAATAACTTACAGTCATGCCCGATTCAACACCATTTCGACTCGCAGCCGACGTAGGCGGCACCTTCACCGACGTGGCCGCCTTCAACGAAGCCACCGGCGAGCTGCAACTCGGCAAGACGCTGACAACGCCTCAACGCCTCGTCAGCGGCATCGAGCAAGGCGTGGCCCGCACCGGTGCGAGCTTCCGGGCGGCGCGGTTGTTCCTGCACGGCACCACGGTCGCCATCAACACCATTCTCGAACGCAGCGGCGCGCGTTGCGCGTTGCTGACCACACAGGGCTTTCGCGACATTTACGAGATCGGCCGCGTCAATCGTCCGGAGTCCTATAATCTTTTTTTCAAGCGTCACGCACCTCTGATCGAGCGTGACCTGCGCTTTGACATCGGCGAGCGCATCGACGCGCAGGGTACGGTGCTGATCAAGCTCGATGAAGCGCAAGTGCGCGCCGTAGCCACGGCAGCCGTGGCGCAAGGCGTAGAGGCCATCGCGATTTTGTTTTTGCATTCGTACCGCAACCCGGCGCACGAGCAGCGCGCAAAGCAGATTATCGAGCGGGAATTTCCGCAACTCTTCGTCACCGCCTCGCACGAGCTTAGCCAGGAATACCGCGAGTTCGAGCGCACCTCGACCGCCGCCGCGAACGCCTACGTGGGGCCGCGCGTGCGCCAGTACCTGACCGAGATGGAGTCACACCTCGACACCGCGGGTTTCACCGGCACGTTCCTCATCGTGCAATCGAGCGGCGGGCTGTTCGATGCCGCCGACGCGCGACGTTCGTGCATACGCATGCTGGAGTCTGGCCCTGCCGCGGGCGTCATCGGCGCCAAGGCGCTGTGCGACAGCATCGGCATGCGCAACGCCATTGCCTTCGACATGGGCGGCACCACCGCCAAGGCCGGCGTTATTTACAACGGCGATGTGCTGATGACCGGCAGTTCGCTGATCGGCGGCTATGCCACCGGCCTGCCCATCCAGATGCCGATGATCGACATTCAGGAAGTCGGCACCGGCGGCGGCAGCATCGCGCGTGTTGAACTCGGCAATGCGCTGCGCGTCGGCCCGGAGAGCGCCGGCGCGCAACCCGGCCCCGTGTGCTACGGGCTGGGCGGCACGCAACCCACCATCACCGACGCCAATCTCGTGCTCGGCCGGCTGGGCGCGGAGCGTTTTCTCGGCGGCGAGATGCCGCTTGATGTCGAAGCCGCAAGGCGCGCGCTTTACGAAAAGATAGCAGCGCCCCTCGGCATGGATCTGGTCGAGGCTGCCGAAGGCATATTGCGCATCGCCACCACCAAGATGGCGCATGTGGTGCGCTGGGTCACCACCGAGCGAGGGCTGGATGCCGCGGACTTCGCGCTGGTGGCCTATGGCGGCGCGGGGCCGCTGCACGCGGCGATGGTGGCGCGCGAATTGCAAATCGGCACGGTGGTGATTCCGCTCGCGCCGGGGCATTTCTCCGCCTATGGCATGCTGGTGGCCGATTTGCGCCGCGACTTCGTCACTACCTGGTTCACACCGCTCGCCGATGCCTCATTCGACGCCATGGAGGCGCTGTTCGCGGATATGGAGACACGTGGCCGCGCAACCGTCACGCGCGGACAGGCGACACTCACTACCACCACGGTGAGGCGCGCCGCCGATATGCGTTATGTAGGGCAGGAACACGCGGTCACCGTAAATCTGCCGCTCGAACTATTTCAGACGCAGGATCGCGACGGCATCAAGCGCCGCTTCGATGCTGTGCATCAGACACGCTACGGATTTTCGGTTGCAAGCGAGAAGGCCGAGATCGTCAGCCTGCGCAGCGCCATCACCGGTGAAATGCGCAAGCCGCCCTTCGAACACATCGCGCAAGGCGCAGCGCAGCCACAAGCCGGCGCATTCAGCGGCACGCGCCCGGTCTACTTTGCCGGCGCGGGCTTTGTCGATACACCCACCTACCAGCGCGGCGCCCTGCTGGCGGGCAACCGCATCGAAGGCCCGGCGCTGATCGAAGAGCATGCCTCGACCACGGTGATGCATCCCGGAGATAGTCTTGAGGTCGATGCCTTTGGCGACCTGGTAATCGCAATCAACAGGAACTGATCATGGACACCAGAATAGATACGCCGGTGATATCCGTAGCGCAAAGCACCCCGGTAGTTGCCGAAAACGCTGTTCAAAATCGCGAAGCCAATTCTCACACGGTGTTGCGTGAAAACCGCTTTGATGCGCCCTGTTTTTTGCTACCATAGCTGCGCCGACATGACTCTTCATGAGAACTAACATGCAAACAGCGGAACTTATTACCTTACCTTTGGCGGAACGGCTGCAAGCCATGGAAGCTCTTTGGGAATCGCTTTGCCGCGATGCGCCTGATAGCCTGCTAACGCCCGCATGGCATGCGGACGTGCTGGCCGCGCGCGCGAAAGCGCTGGATAGTGGCGCAGACCCCACAAGCGCGTGGGCTGACGTGAAGCGTCGGATTAACACGAAGACAAACACGTAACGCACGTTCGCTCTATGCAAATCCGGCTCACGCGCACGGCCGAAGACGATTTGATGCGCGGGGTAGAGTTCTATGAAGCGCAGCGGCAATCGCTTGGGACTTACTTCCTTGATAGCCTGTATGCCGACATTGACTCATTAATTCTGTATGCGGGTATCCACGCCAAGCCTACGGGCCGGTTTCATCGCGCGCTATCTAAACGGTTTCCGTTTGCCATCTATTACGAAGTAAAAGATGACGTCGTTACCGTCGTGGCGATTCTCGACTGCAGGCAGAATCCCGGTGCGATAAGAGCTCGGCTGACTTGATCTCGCCTCTCCACCTCCCCCGCTTTACCTATTGCACACAGTGCAAACATCGTTACGGCCGGCCATGGACACCACGACAGACACGACAGTGAAAATCACGCGTCGGATCAACCCGGTGGTGACCGAAATCGTGCGCAACGGGTTGGTCGCCGTCACCGAGGAGATGAAAATCAACTTGATGCGCACGGCCTACAACATGATCATCTACGAGGCGCTCGACTTCACCGTCGGCATCTTCGACGTTGAGGGCAACACGGTGTCGATCGGCCTCGGCCTGCCGATGTTCATACGCGGCATGAGCGATACCGTGAAAGCCAAGCTCACGCATTTTGGCGCCGCCAATCTGGAGCCGGGCGATATCCTGCTCACCAACGATGCCTACATCACCGGCTCGCATCTCAATCACATGACCTTCACCGTGCCGATCTTTCACGACGCTGCGCTGGTGGGATTTTCGTGTTGCATGGCGCATTGGCCCGATGTCGGCGGCACGCTGATGGAAGGCACCACGGATATTTTTTCCGAAGGCCTGCAGATGCCCATCGTGAAAATTTATCGCAGGGGCGAGCCTAACGAAGAACTGATCGCGATCATCAAGAACAACGTGCGCCTGCCGGAGCGCGCGATGGGCGACTTTCGTGCGCAGATCGCCGCGGTGAAAACCGGCGAGCGCCGCTTTCTTGATTTGATCCGCAAATATGGCCGCGCCGAGGTGCTGGGCGGCATCGCCGCCATCATGGATCAAAGCGAGGCGCTGGCGCGCGCACGCGTGCGCGAAATGCCCGATGGCGTGTATGAGGCCGAATCCTTCATGGACGATGATGGTATTAACGTCGGCCAGCGCGTGCCGATCAAGGTGCGCGTCACCATCAAGGGCGACCGCATGACCGTCGATCTGTCCGAGGTATCGAAGCAGGTGCAGGGCTTTTATAACTCCGGCATCACCGCCGGGCGCTCGTGCTGTCAGGTGGCGTTCAAGTGCCTCACTTCCGCGCTGGAATTGCCGATCAACGACGGCGCATTTCGCGCGCTCGACATCATTTTGCCGCCGGGCCGCGTGGTGAGCGCCGAGAAACCAGCGGCGATGCGCATGTGGATGTGTTATCCGATGACGGTGGTCGATACCATCTTCAAGGCGCTGGCGCCAGCACTCCCCAATCAAGTGATCGCCGGCCATCACGCCGATCTGGTGGTTGGCCGCATCAATGGCCGCCGCCCCAAGGACAACAGCTTTTACATTTATCTTGGCGGCTTGATCGGCGGCGGCTGGGGCGCAAAATTTGACAGCGACGGCCAAAATGCCACCATCGCGATGAATGACGGCGATACGCACAACGGCCCGTCGGAGCAGGTGGAAGCGAAATTTCCGCTGCTGGTGGAGCGTTATTGTCTGCGGCCTGATTCCGGCGGCGCGGGCCGTTTTCGCGGCGGGCTGGGCACGGAGCAAGTGGTGCAGGCGCGCCACCCTATTCGTTTCAGTTCGCAGATGGATCGCGTCAAGTGCAAACCGTGGGGTCTGAATGGCGGCATGTCGGGATTGGGCAACGGCGTCGCGCTGCATCGTTTCGGCAAAAGTGAGGAAGTACACTTCGCCAATGGCAAGGCGTTGAATCAAGTGCTGCAAGCGGGCGACGCTTACATCCTGCGCTCCGGTGGCGGTGGCGGCTATGGCTCGCCGCTGGAACGTGATCTCGCAGCACTCGAACGCGATGTGCGTTGCGGCTACATCACGCGTGCATCCGCCGAGGCAAGCTATGGCGTGGTGTTTGTGGGCGATACGCTGATCATCGATGCAGCGGCAACGCAAACACGCCGCTCGCATATGCGCGCGCAAGGTTTGCCGCACGATCAACCGATTGCAGAATCGCTGTTGCCGATTGCGCCCGCACCACTACACGATCACAACGCCGAACTCGAAAAGTTAACCGAGGAAGAGCGCGTCGCGTTCGCGATGCAGTGCCGGTGTTGCAGTTGATAGGCCACGGCTAAAGGGATATCTAATTAAGTGAATAAAATCAATTACTTAGGATAACGTATCATGGCAAACAAAATTCGTTTGGGACTTATAGGCGCGGGCGGCGGTTCCACTTGGGCGAGCCGCGCGCACTTTCCGGCACTGGCTCATAGCGCGGATTTCGAACTCACCGCCGTGTGCACCACCAAGCCGGAGAGCGCGGAAGCGGCACGCAAAAAATATGGCGCAAGGCTTGCCTTCAACGATTTTCGCAAGATGGTTGCGTCACCGGAAATCGACGCGGTGGCGGTGGTGGTGCGCGTGCCCTCGCACTACGAGCCGACCAAGGCCGCACTGGAAGCCGGCAAGCATGTGTATACCGAATGGCCGCTGGGCAGAACGACCGCTGAAGCAATCGAACTCACCGCGCTGGCCAAAGCCAAGGGCGTGCAGACCGCCGTCGGCCTGCAATCGCGCGTCAGCCCGCCGTTAATGGTTATGAAGGAACAAATCGAATCCGGCTACTTGGGCGAAGTGCTCGCCTGCCGCGTGAGCCTGATGCGTGATGGCGTGCTCGAACGTACCGCCAGCCGTACCTGGCAGCGCGATATCACGCTAGGCGCAAACACGCTGACCATCGCCAACGGGCACACCATCGATGCCTTGCGTTTCGTCGCGGGCAACTTCAAAAACGTAACCTGCAAAATTACCACCCAGGTCAGGCATTGGTACGAGACCGACACCAAGCGGCTGGTTGACGTTACCTCGCCGGACAACGTGCTGGTCAGCGGGCAACTGGCGAGCGGTGCTGTTGCGTCGGTGCATGTCGCCGCGATCCCGTGGGCCGGCAGCGGCTACCGCATGGAGGTCTACGGGCGCGAAGGCACGCTGGTCGCCACCGGCGAGGATTCGCCGCAGTTGTGCGAGGTGCAACTGTACGGTGCGCGCGGCGGCAACAACTTAACCGAGCTGGAAATCCCCGCGCGCTTTATCCATGTGCAACCGGGCATGCCGCGAGTGGCGCCCTACAACGTAGGGCAGATGTATAGCGGCTTCGCTCATGCAATCCGCACCGGGCAAAGCCGCCATCCCACGTTCGATACCGCCGTGGATTTGCATCACTTTGTCGATGCGTTGCGGCAGGCATCGGATACAGGACGGGAAGTCAACTTCGCTTAAGTTGTAAATGTCGTGAATCAATCTGACGGGCTATGACTGGAATCGACCCGAAGCCGTCATAGCGCCTACTCCGAAGCGGCCACTCAATGACCCAAGCTCAGCGACGACGGCCACGCGGCGCGCCGATTGCAATTGCGACCGCCCGCCGCCGTTCGCTGCAGCGCATGGTTAAGCCTTGCTAGCGTCACTTTT